>CATYEN010000054.1 GCA_958405565.1 uncultured Collinsella sp.
GGACGGCACCGAGCCGTACGCTTGAACTGAGAAGGGGGAGGCCTCGCGGCCTCCCTCTTTTTGCGTTTACGGGGCGTAAATGACTCAATTACACCAGACGATCTAGTTGTTTTTGGTATTGAGCCTTTATTTAAAGAAAACAAACCGTATAACAAGGGCAACTGCTATGGCCGCAATGAGCAAAAGCAGAATTGTCAGCTGATGCTGCTTGCGTCGTTTACTTGATGAAACGAAGATTGATTTTCCCTGTTTTGGCGTTTCGAGATAGCGAGCCGAATGCGTTAAGGTTTGCTTGGGTCGAGGTTCTCTTTGTTGATGAGCGGCGGATGCTTTCATCGGCTCATCCCTATCTGCGCTGTTTTTAGATAATGGTGCGTCTTTCAGATACACAGGGTCACCCGAGGCCACGCCCATATGCTTGCGTCCCGTTTGCGCATCTTCGAGTGTTTGATATCGGTTTCTTGTCACATATTTGGGCTCTGGATCATTGATGGGCTCTTGCGAGATGTGGGGGCGATGGAATCGAATCGGTTGCGGGCTGGATGCTTCGTCCTGCTCCGGCATAAACGTGTTGTCCTGTTTTTGATCGTCCATGATGCCCTTAGTTCGTCATCAATATCGTGTATGCGCCCATTGTAAGCCAGCCGTCTAGTTTTGATGGGATTGCATACATTATTTAAGTCTTCGTTCAAATTCCGTTAATAAGACAAAACCTTAGTCAACTAGACTTAGATATGCTTACATCAATAGACTTAAAAAACTTTATAGTCGATGTATATATAAGAAGCAGCTGGGCATATATAAGAGCGTCAAAAGAAGTCCCAGTCACCTAGAAGATGGCTCGGCAGTCCTTACAAGGAGTGGTAAACATGGCAAGCATGGTTCCTTATCGTTCGGTTTTTGGCGTTCGTCCTTCTGCTAGCTCGCTTTTCGATCTGTTTGATGATATGACCGATCTGGCAAACAACTCGATCGCCTCTAAGGCGTTTCCCGTCGATGTTGAGGACAAGGGCGACGGTTACGAGGTCAAGGCTTATTTGACTGGCGTCGCGAAGGACGACATCGACGTTGAGCTCAATGAGGGCCGTCTTTCCATTAGCGTGAATGTTGAGGAGGGCGACGAGAACGAGGGCAAGAACTTCCTGCAGAAGGAGTTTAGTTCGTACAGCGCGACGCGCGGCGTGTACCTGAAGGATGCTTCGAGCGAGGGCCTTTCTGCAAAGTACGCTGACGGCATCCTTACCGTCACGGTTCCCAAGATTGTCGAGAAGAAGAACGTTACGAAGATTTCTATTGACTAACGATGGCTCTGCTTCAATCGAGAGTATGAATTAAGGGGGCTGGGAAGTGATTCCCAGCCCCCTTTTGTTGTCTTGAGTGGGCTATTGAATAGTTGTCGGTTGATACTGACTTGCAGGGCGTATCGAGATCTTCCGTGGCCCTTGAAGACAGGTGGCTGAGCTGCCGAGCTCATCATCGAGACTTGCATCAAGCGCGTTGGCATAGCTTTTGACGGTAAGGCTTGGACGATTATTGTCCTGGCTGATGTGCATGGCGATGAGCTGTTCTGTGCGATCGGTAACAAGTTCTCGCGCGGCTTCGGCGGCTTGGTTGTTGGAGAGATGCCCCTTTGTGGACAGGATGCGCTCCTGAAGAAAGCGTGGGTACGGTCCTTCGCGCAACATAGTTACATCGTGGTTGCTTTCGAGCGCGAGAACTCGACAGTCTTTGAGGATGCCTATGGCCTTGCTCGACAACTCTCCGGTGTCGGTGGCAAACCCAATGGAATCATCGAGAGCATTGAATCGATAGCCGACAGGATTGATGACATCGTGCGATGTTGAGTAGGTTTGTACCTGGATGCCGGCAATGGGGAGCGTGTCGCCGGGGTCAAATTCCTCCACGGGCAGGTGCGCGAGGTTTTCTTTGCATGAAAGGGTGTCCCTACTGGCAAAGAGGGGGCCATGCCAGTGCTTGCACCATACATCGAGCCCCTTGATATGGTCACCATGCTCATGGGTGATTACAAGAGCGGCGACGTCGTCTGCCGAGAGGCCAAGCTCCGCCATGCGTTTAAGTGTCTCGCGGCGGGACAGGCCGTTGTCGATCATGATGAGCCCCTGAGGCCCCTCGACGAGTGCGCAGTTGCCTTTTGAGCCGCTGCCGAGGATATGAAGGTGCAGGCGAGACATAAGATTCCAAAGGATACAATGAGTGCGGACGAATAGAGGAGGAAGCGAATGCCAACGGTATCTCAGCACTATGGACATCATGCCGCGCCGAGGACGGATAAGAACGTTCTGGCAACGCGGCAGACCGCTGCCCCCGTAGTGCTCATGGTATCAGGCGGTGCGGACTCGACGGCGCTGCTCCTTATGGCTTGCACATCAAAGCTGGATATCCAGGACGGGCGCGGCATCGCTTCCATTGCACGCGAGCGTTTGCACGTGCTGCATGTGAACCATCATCTGCGCGGGGAGGCATCCGATGGCGACGAGGCCTTTGTACGTGATTTGTGCGTGCAATACGGCTTGCCGCTGTGCGTTGAGCATGCCTATTTTGATGACGAATCGGGCAATATCGAGGCTGCGGCCCGCGAGGTGCGCTATGCCGCGGCACGGAGATATGTTCGCGAACTTTGTGCCGAATCGGGCGCACCGCGGACGGCGGCTCGTATCTGTACCGCGCATACCTCGTCGGACCGCGCGGAAACATTTTTGATGAATGCCATTAAAGGGTCGGGTCCCGCGGGTCTATCAAGCATTCCACGCCGTCGGAACATTGTGGTGCGCCCCTTGCTCGACCTCACGCATGATGAGCTCGTGAGCTATCTGCAGGTGCACGGTCAGCCATGGCGGGAAGATGAAAGCAACGAGGACGTTTCGTACCTGCGTAACTATGTGCGCCATCGGGTGATGCCGGTGGTGGCGCAGCGCAACACGAACGTCTGTAAGACGATTGGCGCCGCTTGCGAAATTCTGGGCGACGAAGACGCCTTTCTTTCCCAGCTTTCGGCACAGGCGTTTCGAAGCTGCCTGCGTAAGGAGGCGGCGGGCGCGCTGGTGCTCGATGCCAGGCGCCTTGCCGCCGCTGAGGTTGTGATTGCACGGCGTATCGTGCGGTTGGCGATTAAGCGCATCGATCCCGACGCGCGACCGGAGATGCGACATGTGGAGCGCGTGCTCTCCTGTGTCGCTGCGGGCTCGGGCTCGGTAACGCTTCCTGCGGGAATTGATGCCCGTGTGGAGTTTGGCATGCTGGCGTTCAAGGCCCCGGCGGCGCGCGAGGGCTTAGTGGCCGACTGGATCTCCGTTCCCGGTCGTCTGCCGCTGGGGGCGGGGCGTATGCTGACAGCAGAGCCGATGGCTGTGGAGCCGGGGCGCGATATCGTGCACCGTGCCCGCGAGCTTGCTGCTGCCGGAGAGGTTGCGGCCTTGGTGGATGCGGCGGCCCTGGGGTTCGCCGACCGCGATAGCGAGCGGATGCTAGCCGGCTCGCGCGGGGAGATTCCCGCCGAGGCGCGATTGGCGCGCCTGTGGGTGGATAGCCCTGTGCCGGGAGACGTGATGTGCCCGTTGGGGATGAACGGTCGAAGCAAGAAAGTGTCAGACCTGTTGAACGAGGCGCGTATTCCTGTTTCAGACCGCTCTGGCGTACCCGTGGTAAGAACGGCTCCGGGAGGTGCCGTAGTATGGGTCGCGGGCGTTCGCGCGGACGAACGTTTTAAGTGCACGGCGGCGACGCGCGTGGCCTATCTGCTCCGCGTAGTCGATGCGGAATAGCGTCCCGCGCCAGCTATTCTGTGCGACGTTGGCGGTATTCCCGCGCTGATGGCGTACGGGCTGGAAAATATACCCCGTGCGCTGCTAGAATGTGTAGTTCGCGTCCATACGGCGGTGTGTGGGCGATTAAGCACAAGAAAGGGTTGTCATGGCTTCTCAACATCCGGATATCGAGAAGGTTCTGTTTACGCAGGAGGATATCGACGGTATCGTCTCTCGCTTGGGCGAGCAGATTACGCGCGACTATGCGGGTAAGGATCTGGTGCTGGTTGCGGTCCTGCGCGGCGCCGTGGTCTTTATGGGCGACCTGATGCGCAAGATCGAGCTGCCGATCAACATCGATTTCATGGCTGTTTCGAGCTATGGCGACGGTGTGAAGTCTTCGGGCATCGTGCGTATCATTAAGGACCTGGATATCGACATCCGTGGTCGCGACGTGCTGATCGTCGAGGACATTCTGGACTCGGGGCTGACGCTCAAGTATCTGATGAAGAACCTTGAGAGCCGCAAGCCCGCCTCGCTGGAGGTCGCCGCCTTCCTGTGGAAGGACGTTGAGGACCGCGTCTCGGCCATCACGCCCAAGTATGTTGGAACCCATTGCCCCGATGCCTTCGTGGTGGGCTACGGCCTCGACTATGCCGAGCGCTATCGTAACCTTCCGTATCTGGGCATTTTGAAACCGGAGGTTTATTCGTAAGATGCCCGACGACCGTAACGATAACAATTCCCAGACTCCCCGGGACCCAAAGATCCCGGGGATGCCCGGAGGCAAGAAGCCCACGCGTACGGGCTGGCTGTATTTTATTTTGGCTTGCGCGCTTCTGGGCTACGCCTTCTTTAACATGGGCTCCGGCTTTGCCAATTCCAGCAATACCGTAAAGCTCGCGACGAGCGAGATGGTCAACGCCATTAAGCAGGATCGCGTCGAAGATTTGACCTATACGGTTCAAGACGGAAGCGTGGCGGGTCATTACTGGAAGACAAAAAAGGACAAGGGCGACACGAGCGAGCTCAAGAGCTTCTCCTCGACCTATGTCGGCTCCGATTCGCTTGCCGAGCTTATGGCAGAGCACCCCGATACCAAGTACATCGTCAACACCAACGACCCCGATTTTTGGGGCGACTTGGCGATGAGCGTGCTGCCGACGATCGCCCTGATCGCTATCATGTTCTACTTTATGCGCCAGATGATGGGCGCCAACAACAGGAACATGCAGTTTGGCAAGACCAACGCCAAGACCAACGAGGCAACGCGTCCCAAGGTCAAGTTTGAGGATGTTGCCGGCGTGGACGAGGCCGTCGAGGAACTCGAGGAGATCCGCGACTTCCTGAGCGATCCGGATCGCTATCGCAAGCTGGGTGCCAAGATTCCGCGCGGCGTTTTGCTGGTGGGCCCTCCGGGTACCGGTAAGACGCTGCTGGCCAAGGCCGTTGCCGGCGAGGCGGGCGTGCCGTTCTTTAGCATCTCGGGTTCTGACTTTGTCGAGATGTTCGTGGGCGTTGGCGCCAGCCGCGTGCGCGACCTTTTTAAGGAGGCCAAGTCCCAGGCTCCGTCAATCATCTTTATTGACGAGATCGATGCCGTGGGACGTCAGCGCGGAGCCGGCTTGGGCGGCGGCCACGACGAGCGCGAGCAGACGCTTAACCAACTGCTGGTCGAGATGGACGGTTTTGAGGAGAGCGAGTCGGTCATCCTGATCGCTGCCACCAACCGCCCCGATATTCTGGATCCGGCGCTGCTGCGTCCCGGCCGTTTTGACCGTCAGGTCACGGTCGACCGTCCGGACGTAAAGGGCCGCGAGCAGATCTTGCGCGTGCATGCTGAGAACAAGCCGATGGACGAGGACGTTAAGTTTGAGAAGCTCGCCCAGATGACCGTTGGCTTTACTGGTGCCGATTTGGCGAACCTGCTCAACGAGTCTGCGCTGCTGGCCGCTCGTCGTCATCGTTCTGTGATCTCGATGGACGAGGTCGAGGAGTCGATGGAGCGTGTGATTGCCGGACCGCAACGCAAGGGCCGCGTGATGACCGAAGCCGAGCGCACCACGATTGCTTACCACGAGAGCGGTCACGCCCTGGTGGGCCACATCTTGGAGCATTCCGATCCGGTTCATAAGATCTCGATCGTCAGCCGCGGTCAGGCCCTGGGCTACACACTGCAGCTTCCGCAGGAGGATCACTTCCTCAAGACCAAGAACGAGATGCTCGACGAGCTCGCCGTGTTCTTGGGCGGTCGCGTTGCCGAGGAGCTCATGTGCGATGACATCACGTCGGGCGCGAGCAACGACCTGGAACGCGCGACCAAGATGGCGCGCGAGATGGTTACGCGTCTGGGCATGAGCGAGGAGCTGGGCACGCAAGTGTTTGGTGAGGCGCAGCATCAGGTATTCCTGGGCCGCGATTACGCCGATCACCAGGATTACTCCGAGGAGACGGCGCGCCGCATCGATATCGAGGTTCAGCGCATCATGCGCGAAGCCCATCGCCGTGCGGTCGAGATTTTGGATGCCCGTCGCGATCAGCTCGATCTGATGGCGAAGGTGCTGCTTGAGCGCGAGACCGTCGAAGGCGACGCCGTGAACGCCCTGCTCGACAACGAGTGGGATGCCTACCTTGAGCGCGAGGGCGATATCCTGGCGGCCAAGGAGGAGCGCAATGCCAAGGCGGCCGGCATGCCGACCAAGAAGCGCGCGCCTCGCATGAGCGAGGAGGAGCTGGCGGCTGATGCCGCGGCCTTTGCACAGGCGGCTATGCAGGAGGATGCCGACGTCGCATCCGAGGATGCTGACGATGCCGAGAGCGCTGACGAAAAGAAGGCCGACGGCAATACTGACGTCGACGAGTAATCTTTGTCACGAAAGCCTCCGCGGGGAAACCTGCGGAGGCTTTTTCTTTTGAGCGATATGGGGCCATCTGTTGGTTGGGGACAGACTTAAATGAGCGTTTTCACGCATTTAAGTCTGTCCCCAATCAACATTCTGCGGCACTTTGCTCAACTAAAGCGTACAATAGCGCCTATGCGAAAGGGGAACAGATGATCAACGAAACTATGTATGCGCGCGGTGCGGAGAGCTCCATCATCCGCGAGATCTTTAGCTATGGCCTTGAGCGCAAGGCGCAAATCGGCGCGGAAAACGTGTTCGATTTCTCACTGGGCAACCCGAGCGTTCCGGCACCTGCCGCCGTGGCGGAGTCCATTAAAAAGGCCTTGGAGCTGCCGAGCGACCAGCTGCATGGATACACGCCTGCACCGGGTCTGCCGCAGTGCCGTACCGCCGTGGCCGAGTCGCTCAACCGCCGTTTTGGCACGAGCTATGAGGGCAAGGACGTCTTTATGACGGTGGGTGCCGCGGCTTCGCTCACCTGCACGCTCAATGCCGTTACGAACCCGGGTGACGAGGTCATTGTTATCGCCCCGTACTTCCCGGAGTATCGCGTGTGGATTGAGAAGGCCGGCTGCACGTGCGTCGAGGCGCTCGCCGATGAAGATACGTTCCAGCTGAGCGTGAGTAACGTGCTCAAGGCGATTACCGATAAGACGGCTGCCGTCATCATCGACTCGCCCAACAATCCGACCGGTGCCGTATATACACGCGACACGCTGACGCGACTGGCCGATGTTCTGCGCGAGGCCAACGCTCAGCGCGATCCCGAGAATCCGATTATGCTCATCTCTGATGAGCCGTATCGTGAGATTGTCTATGGCGCCGAGGTGCCTTGGGTGCCTTCGATCTACGAGCACACCATCGTGTGCTACTCGTATTCCAAGTCGCTTTCGCTACCGGGCGAGCGCGTCGGGTGGATCCTGGTTCCCAATACGAATCCTCAGGCAGCTCGTCTAATGCCGGCCGTTGCCGGTGCCGCCCGCACGCTGGGCTTCGTGTGCGCACCGGCCCTCTTCCAGCGTGTAATCATCGACTGCATTGATGAGCCGAGTGATGTCGAGGCCTATGCGCGCAACCGCACCGCGCTTACCGACGCACTAGCGGAGTACGGCTACACCTATGTTGAGCCGGATGGCGCGTTCTACCTGTGGGTGAAAGCGCTGGAGCCCGATGCAAACGCCTTCTGCGAGCGCGCGAAGAAGTATGAGCTGCTCGCGGTGCCTTCGGATAGCTTTGGCATGCCGGGCTGGTTCCGCCTGGGCTACTGCGTGAGCTATGAGACAATCGTCAACTCGCTGCCTGCCTGGAAGCAGCTGGCCGACGAATATCGTCGAAAGTAAAGCGCTCTGCTTACAATGTTTTACGTGAAACGGGGTTTGGTTTTAAGCCAGACCCCGTTGTCTATGCCGTTGTGTGATTGGGATGAAGCAGTTTTACGACTGCCGAAAGCTATGCGTACAATGAATATACGCGACGGCCATACTGGACAAGGAGACCCGATGCCCTACCTTCTTTCTTGTGATATTCATACTCATACGATGTTCTCTGCGCATGCGTACTCAACCATCGAGGAGAACATCTATTGGGCGGCAGAGCGCGGCCTTCAGGTGCTCGGTTCCGCCGATCATTTAAGCTCGATGGTTACGCCTTGCCCCAATGACCTGCGCAGTTTCCAATTCTTTATTAACCAGGATATCTGGCCGCGCATTTGGAGCGGCGTGCTGGTGCTTCGCGGCGCCGAGGCCGATATCGTTTCGCTGGATGGAGGCCTGTTTGGCGAGGACATTCCCGTTTCGCTCGATATTGCCGGAGATTCGTACAGTCACCAGCATTCGCTGTTCGATTTGGTGACGCGTAATTTGGATTATTTGGTGGCAAGCGTGCATAACCCGCAGTTTGCCGAAGGCGCGACGCTCGCCCAGACAACCGAGATGTACATCAATGCCCTGGATCACCCCAAGGTGTTCATGCTGGGGCATACGGGACGCTCGGGCGTGCCGTTCGATATCGATGAGGTGCTGCTGGCGGCCAAGGCCAAGCACAAGATTATCGAGATCAATAACCATAGTCTTGAGCATGGCAACGACACTGAGCATTGGGCCGTATGCCGCAAGATCGCCGAGCGCTGCGCCGAGCTGGGCGTGGGCATTGGCGTGTCGACCGATGCCCACATTGGCATGGCCATTGGCAAGCTCGATCACGCGCGCAAGATGCTCGACGAGATTCACTTCCCGCTGGATTTGATCGTGACGCGCGACCGCGAGACGCTGCTTCGCGAGATGGCGGCAGCCGGCGTGTGTGACCTGCGCAAGGGGATGTAGCGGAGTTCATAGGCCAAGCGAAGGGGCAGTCCAGACGGGCCGCCCCCTTTCTTGTCTCGAAAATCTACCGGGGTGGATTAGCGGCGCTCGAGGACCGCTACGGTTTCGGTGTGGTCGGTATGGGGGAACATGTCGACGGGCGTGATCTTGAGCAGGCGATAGCCTCCGTCGAGGAGCTGGTGCAGGTCGCGCTCTTGGGTCACGGGGTTGCAGCTGATATAGGTGATGCGGCGCGGCTTGAGTGCGCAGGCGGCTTCGAGGAACTCGGGGGTGGAGCCGGCGCGCGGCGGGTCGATGGAAAGGACATCGATCCGCTCGTTGTTGTCGGCGGCGTCCAGGATGTAATCGGTGGCGTCGTCGGCCATAAACCAAGCGCTGCGGGTGAGGCCGTTGAGCTCGGCATTGCGACGTGCGTCGGCAATGCCTGCCGGGTTGCGCTCCACGCCAAGCAGCATGATGCCGACGCCCCTGTCCTGGGCATCCTTCGCGGCGCACAGACCGATGGTGCCGCTGCCGCAGTAAGCGTCCATAAGAATGTCACCCTGCTGCAGGCCCATGCCGTCAATCGCGAGCTGATAGAGCAGCTCGGTCTGCTGCGGATTGGTCTGATAGAACGCGGTAGGGGAGATGTCGAAGTCGCAGCCGAGCAGCTGGTCGCGCATGCACTCGGCGCCATAGACGATACGAGTCTCCTCGCCCAAGATGGCATTGCCGGGGCGTCCGTTGACGTTTTGGGCGACGGTGACGATATGCGGATCGAGCGCCGCGACGGCCTCAAAGAACTCCCGCGCATGCGGCAAGTCGCGCTGAGCGGTCACGAGGGTGACCATAATCTGGTCGGTGCGCCAGCCGCAGCGAACGACGGCATAGCGAAGCAGCCCCAGATGCTTGTCTTCGTTAAAGGCGGGAATGTGCAGACGTTCGGCCTCGCGAGCGATGCCGTTGAGAATCTGACGAGCGCCCGGCGCCTCGACAGGGCACTCGGGTACGGCAACGATCTTGTGCGTGCCGCGCTCAAAGAAGCCGCAGCGGACAGCACCCTCCTTACCGGGAGCAAAGGGAGTGGCGGCCTTATGGCGAAAACCGCGCGGCGCAGGATATTTGCCCGGGTCGCCCAGGGTGACACCCATACCACGAATAGGATCTACAGCAATGCCTTCACGCTCACAAAGCGAAGCAAAAAGCTCCTCCATAGCAGCCTGCTTGGCGGCGAGCTGCTTCTTATAAGGACGATTGAGCGCCGTACACCCACCGCAAGCTTTCATGATCGAACAGGGAGACTTGGGGTCCACAGCCTTCCGCGCAGACGGAGTCGGATCTTTATGTGGGCGTTTGGAATGAGCCCGAGATGCCTTGTCCTCGCTCCGACGAGAACCGGGACGCTTGGCCTTAGCCTTGCCCTTAGCCGACTTACCCTTCGCATCCTGAGATGGCTTGGATTTCTTAGAAGATTTTTTCTCCTCCGACCCCTCAGCCGCCTCGATCAAAGCACGACGAGCCTTACGCTCCGCACGAGATTCTGCCATCAATAACCCCACTATTAAAGAAAAAGAAAAGTCCGAAGCAATTGTACCGTGCATTTAACGAGCTCGTTTGGAGAGGACGCCTATTTAAGGCCCCGAGCACGTTGTCTCCCGGTTGGGCGGCACCCGGCGCGGAGTTAAATTTGTCGCGAGTTCCGCACGAACAGGAGAGCACTTAATGTGCTCTCCGTCGTGAGCAGGACTGTAGAGCAGCAAATTAAACTCCGCGCCGGGTGCCGCCCAACCGGGAGCCCCAACCTTGTGCTCCATCAAGGTAAAGTGTATGATTCTGAACGTTACATGACTCACTTTACCTAACTAAAGTGCCATCAAGGGGGAATACCATGAATACCGATATGTCTCGTCGTCAGTTTGTTGGTCTAGCCGGCTCGCTTGCCACGGTGCTTGGCCTTGGTCTTGTCGGCTGCGGCGGTGGTGCCGGCAAGGGCTCCGCTGCCGGTTCTGCCGCAGCCAAGGACGTGAAGGGCGCTGCGGAGTCCAAGAAGCTCGTCGTGGGCTTTGACAAGTCCTATCCTCCGTATGGCTTTGTAGGCGACGATGGCGAGTACACCGGTTTTGACCTCGACCTTGCCAAGGCCGTTGCCGACAAGCAGGGCTGGGACGTTGAGTATGAGGCTATCGACTGGGATGCCAAGGACACGCTGCTCAACTCGGGTGCCATCAACTGCATCTGGAACGGCTTTACCATGGAGGGCCGTGAGGACGACTACACGTTCTCCGAGCCGTACATGCTCAACGAGCAGGTGCTCGTGGTCAAGAAGGACGCGGGTATCAAGAGCTGGGACGATCTTGCCGGCAAGACGGTGATTACCCAGACTGATTCCGCTGCGCAGGACGTGCTCGAGGGTGACCAGAAGGATCTGGCGGCGACGTTTGCCACGCTCGATACCATCGGCGAGTACAACACGGCCTTTATGCAGCTCGAGAGCGGTGCGGTCGATGCCGTGGCGTGTGACCTTTCGATTGCCCAGTATCAGCTTGCCGCCAAGCCCGATGCTTACACGCAGCTTGATGAGCCGCTGTCCAGCGAGCACTACGCCGTCGGCTTTAAGAAGGGCGACACCAAGTCGGCCGATGCTGTAACCGAGTCGCTCAAGGCACTCTACGAGGATGGCACGGTCAAGGACCTGTGCGATAAATACGCAAGCTATGGTCTTTCCTTCGACAACTGGGTGCTCAAATAGCGGCTTTCCCAGGCACCCGATTTTGCCGTTCAAACCGTCGCTTGCGTACATTTAGTACGCGGCGCTCCTCTTTCACGGCAAACTCGGGCACCTGGAAAACCCGCTTTAGCATTGGGTTCGCTGTTCCGTTACTGTGAAAGAGAGCTTAGGTTGTCTATTCAGGTCATGATGCAGATGCTTGGCCAGGGATTCTTGGTCAGTTTGCAGCTGTTTGTGCTGACGCTGCTGGGGTCGATTCCGCTGGGAATCCCCGTGGCGTTCATGCGCATGAGCAAAATTGCGCCGCTTCGCTGGATCGCGCGCATCTATATTTCGGTGATGCGCGGCACGCCGCTCATGCTACAGATGTTTGCCATCTACTTTGCCCCGTACTACGTGTTCGGCATCTCGCTCACGCCCGATTCCAAGTGGACGGCGTGCGTCGTGGCGTTCATCATCAACTACGCCGGCTACTTTGCCGAGATCTATCGCTCGGGCCTGCAGTCGATTCCGCGCGGTCAATATGAGGCCGCCGAGGTGCTGGGCTACTCGCGCATGCAGACGTTTCTGTATATCGTGATGCCGCAGGTCGCCAAGCGCATTTTGCCGGCGATGGGCAACGAGATCATCACACTGGTTAAGGACACGTCGCTGGCGTTCGCCATCGGCGTGGGCGAGATGTTCTCGACGGCCAAGGCGCTGGTCGCCTCGCAGGTGAGCATGGTGCCGTTTGCGATTGCGGCGTTGATCTACTGGGTCTTTAACTTTGTGGTCGAGATGCTGCTGGGCGCCGCCGAAAAGAAGCTGGACTATTATCATGACTAACTCAGTGATGAAAATCGAAAGCGCGCGCAAGGCGTTTGGCGGCAATGAGGTGCTCAAGGATATCTCGCTCGAAGTCAAGCGCGGTGAGGTCGTGGCGATTATCGGGCCTTCGGGCGGCGGTAAGTCTACGCTGCTGCGCTGCGCCACGCTGCTCGAGACGCTCGACGGCGGCTCGCTTTCGTTTGGCGACCTTGCCGTTGCGACGGACGCGGGCTCGGGCACGGTATATGCGAAAGGCGATGTGCCCAAGCAGGCGCGCTCGCACTTTGGCCTGGTGTTCCAGAACTACAATCTGTTTCCGCACTATACCGTGATGAAAAACATCACCGACGCCCCGGTCCGCGTGCTCAAGCGTCCGCGCGAGCAGGCGGAAGCCTGCGCTCACGAGTTGATTGCACAAATGGGGCTGACGGGAAACGAGAACAAGGTGCCATGTGAGCTTTCGGGCGGTCAGCAGCAGCGCGTGAGTATTGCCCGCGCCCTAGCGCTCGACCCGGAGATCCTGTTCTTTGACGAGCCGACCTCGGCGCTCGATCCCGAGCTAACGGCCGAGGTGCTGCGTGTCATTAAGGACCTCGCTGCGCAGAACATGACGATGGTGATCGTGACCCACGCAATGCAGTTTGCGCGCGATGTTGCCGACCGCGTGGTCTTTATGGATGGCGGTCGTATTGTCGAGGAGGGTCCTGCCGAGCAGGTCATCGACCATCCGCGCGAGCGGCGCACGCGTGAGTTCCTGAGCCGCATCGAGGGATAGGCTCAGGTATTTACTCAACTATTAATCGAGGCGAAGCCGCCACAGGTCTTACGGTCTGTGGCGGCTTTTTGTTTACATCGACGGGGTTCAATAATTGCCTCACAAGCTTGTCTCTTCCTCTCGCCGCCTGTATTCATACGTGTGCCGAAAGGTATGCATGGACAGCCGCCCGTGAGGGTAGGGTGGTGGCATAGGACATTTGGAGGGTGAGTCGGCTCGGCTGCCGACCATGCTGCTCCCGGGACGGCACCGACCGCGAACTCTCCCCGTTGGCGTCGCGCATCGCGCGCGGCCCTGCAAGGAGGTCATCATGGGTGCTCCCAAGACCGGTAACGTAAGGAACGTGGTGCTCGTAGGCCAAGGCGGGGTGGGCAAGACCTCACTCGCCGAGGCCATGCTCCACCTTTCCGGCAAGACCGCCCGCCTGGGCGGCCACGACGGCACCAAGCCCACGCTCGACTATGACCCCGAAGAGGTCAAGCGTGCGTTTTCCATTTCGACGACCATTGCGCCGATCGACTGGAAGGGCGCTCGCATCAATGTGCTCGATGCCCCGTGCTATCCCGATTTTATCGGCGACGCCTTTGCCGCGATGAGCGTCTGCGAGACGGCCCTGTTTGTGGTCGACGCCGAGGCCGGCCCGCAGCCTACGACGGTTAAGCTCTGGTATGCCGCCGAGGACCTGCGCCTGGCGCGTGCGGTGTTCGTAAACCGCCTGTCGCGCTCCGAGGCCAGCTTTGCGACCACAATGGACCTGCTGCAGGAGCGCTTTGGCACGCGTTTGGGCGCCGTGACCCTTCCCTGGGGCGAGGGCGAGGACTTTGACGGCATCATCGACCTGGTGCGCATGAAGGCGCGCCACTGCAACGGCGCCGAGGCTGTTGAGTCGGAGATTCCCGAGGAGTATCGTGCCCAGGCCGAGGAGGCCCACGACCATCTGTGCGAGCTGGTGGCCGAGGCCGATGACGAGCTGATGATGAAGTACCTGGAGGGCGAGGAGACGCTGACGCAGGAGGAGCTCGAGGGCCTGTTGTCCAAGGCGATCGCCGAGCGCATTTTTGTGCCGGTCTTTGCAGGCGATTGCATTAAGGAGCAGGGCGTTAACTCGCTGATGGACGACATCGCCACGTACTTCCCGGCGCCGACCGATTACGGCGAGATGCCACTCATCGATGGCGATTCACTCAAGATCTCGAGTGACGACGACCGCCCGGTGGCGTTTGTGTTTAAGACGCTGGCCGATCCGCAGCAGGGCCGCATCAGCTTTATCAAGGTGCTGACGGGTACGCTTGAGCCTGGCCTTGAGCTGGTCAACGCCCGTACCCGCAAGAGCGATCGCCTGGCACACCTGTATGTGATGTGCGGTCGCGATATGACCGAGGTTGGTCACGCCTATGCCGGCGACATCATCGTGGCGCCCAAGCTGGCTGCCGAGACGGGCGACACGCTTTCCATTACCGGTAAGGTCGAGGCGGCTGCGTTCAAGTTCCCCAACTCGCAGTACCGCATCGCTATCGAGGCCGAGAACCGCGGTGACGAGGAGAAGCTCTACACGTTTATCGAGAAGGCCTGCAAGGCCGATCCGACCATGAGCATCGACCGCGACGAGGAG
The DNA here is from genome assembly GCA_958405565.1 of uncultured Collinsella sp. Classification (GTDB taxonomy): domain Bacteria; phylum Actinomycetota; class Coriobacteriia; order Coriobacteriales; family Coriobacteriaceae; genus Collinsella. The sequence goes on from CATYEN010000054.1 coordinate 14,890, forward strand.
ACGGGCCAGACCATCATTTCCGCAGTAGGCGAGGCGCAGGTTTCGGTGCTGCTCAACCGCCTGGAGGACCGCACCAAGGTCGCGGCCAAGAGCGTGCCGATCCGCATTCCGTATCGCGAGACCATTCGCCGCACGGCGAGCGCCCAGGGCCGTCACAAGAAGCAGACCGGTGGTGCCGGTCAGTATGGCGACTGCTGGCTGCGCGTGGAGCCGCTTATTGGGCCCGACGGCACGAGCGACGGCTATGAGTTTGTTGACGAGGTCGTGGGCGGACGCATTCCGCGCTCGCTCATTCCCGCTGTGGACAAGGGCGTCCAGGAGACCATGAAGGACGGCATTATCGCCGGCTATCCGCTCACGGGCATTCGCGTCGCGGTGTACGACGGTTCGTATCACAGCGTCGACTCCAACGAGATGGCGTTCCGCGCGGCGGCTCGCATCGGCCTGCGCAAGGCGTGCGCCGATGCCGACCCGGTGGTGCTGGAGCCCATCGAAGAGATCACCGTAACCATTCCCGAGAGCTACGCCGGCGCCGTGATGGGCGACATCTCGGCCTCGCGCGGTCGCGTGACGGGCATGGAGACCGATGA
>CATYEN010000055.1 GCA_958405565.1 uncultured Collinsella sp.
TTCGGTTTTCGTGAATCGATCCTCATGTAGCTGGAAACCTCCGTAGTGCGTTTTTGCTGCGTTTAAGCTGCGTGTGATTCGATCGCGCTGCATAGTACCCCGAGCAATTCGCGACCTGCGGTTTTACTCAAAAGGTGCACGTCAATTGCGTAAAACTCACATCCTCTCAACAGGAGTTTTCCACAACTCGAATGCATAAAGCGTCTCAAAAACCCTGTTTTGGCATGCTCCCTATGCAAAAAAGGCGCCTGTGCAACCATTGTTCGCGCAGGCGCCTTGAGCAGGCATTTTATGCAGTTATACCTATCGAGTCGCAAGGGGTCCTTGCACAAGTCGCCTTACTCGTCCAGTGCGGCGAAGGCCTGCTTCAGATCCCAAATGATGTCCTCGGCGTTCTCGGTACCGATGGAAAGGCGGATCGTGGAGGGCGTGATGTTCTGCTCGGCGAGCTCTTCGGCAGAGAGCTGGGAGTGCGTGGTGGTAGCCGGGTGCACGACGAGAGACTTGACGTCGGCAACGTTGGCGAGCAGCGAGAACACCTGCAGGTGGTCGATGAACTTCCAAGCTGCCTCCTGGCCACCCTTAATCTCAAAGGTAAAGATCGAGGCACCACCGTTGGGGAAGTACTTCTGATAGAGCTCATGATCGGGGTGCTCAGGCAGGCTCGGGTGGTTCACCTTGGCAACATGGCTATCGCCGTTCAGGAACTCGACAACCTTCTTGGTGTTCTCGACATGACGGTCGACGCGCAGCGACAGGGTCTCGGTGCCCTGGAGCAGGATCCAGGCGTTGAACGGGCTGATGCATGCGCCCTCGTCGCGCAGCAGGATGGCGCGGACATAGGTAGCGAAGGCGGCGGGACCGACGGCCTCGGCAAACGAAACACCATGGTAGGAGGGGTTGGGCTCGGCGATCTGGGCGTACTTGCCGCTCGCCTTCCAATCGAAGTTACCGCCGTCGACGATCACGCCGCCCAAGGACGTACCGTGACCACCGATGAACTTGGTCGCAGAGTGGACAACGATGTTGGCGCCGTGCTCCAGCGGACGGAACAGGTACGGGGTGCCGAAAGTGTTGTCGACGACAACCGGCAGACCGTGCTTCTTGGCGACCTCAGAGATGGCATCGATGTTGGGGATGTCGGAGTTGGGGTTGCCGAGCGTCTCGAGGTAGATGACCGTGGTGTTGTCCTTGATGGCACCCTCGACCTCGTCCAGGTTATGGGCATCGACAAACGTGGTCTCGACGCCAAACTGGGAGAGCGTGTGCTCCAGCAGGTTGTAGGAACCACCGTAGATTGTCTTCTGAGCAACCACATGGTCACCGGCCTGGGCGAGTGCCTGCAGGGTGTAGGTGATAGCGGCAGCACCGGAAGCAACGGCGAGGCCGGCCACGCCGCCCTCGAGCGCGGCGATACGGTCCTCGAAGACACCCTGGGTGGAGTTGGTCAGACGACCGTAGATGTTACCGGCGTCGGCAAGGCCAAAGCGGTCGGCGGCGTGCTGGGCGTTGCGGAACACGTAGCTCGTGGTCTGATAGATAGGCACGGCGCGGGCATCGGATGCGGGATCGGCGCTCTCCTGGCCAACGTGCAGCTGCAGGGTATCGAAACCAAAGGTGTGCTCGGGGTTGTTGATGAACTGGCTCATGATGATCTCCTTGATCGAACAAAAGTAAATAAATAAGAGAGAAGTAAGTCGCTGTCTCCTGATCACGCCGACGGGCGCAAACAGGAGCCCGGCATTCGTCTTGGCAAGCAATTCATATGCGGGCCTCCTTTCGCATCCCGGTTTCGTGGTCGGCCTAATTACCTACCGCCTTTGTGTGTTTTGAATAGTACGAGCATTGTTTCGCTCGGTCAATCACTTAAAAGCGCTAACCTGTTATCTGTTTTATAGATAGCAATCGAAAGGATGGCGTCGATGACCCTTCAGCAGCTTCGTTTTCTGATCGCTGTGGCAGAGTCCGGCTCAATCAACGCCGCAGCCCAACGCCTCTATACCGCTCAGTCCAACATCTCAAACGCCGTCAAAAGCCTGGAGCAGGAGCTCCACTTGGAAATCTTCACGCGCTCCAGCCGCGGTGTCACGCTCACCAACGACGGCACCGAGCTTTTGGGTTATGCGCGCCAGGTTGTAGAACAGGCCGATATGCTCGAGGCACGTTACGAGGACGGCGGCACCCCGCAAGCCCGCCTCGCCATCTCCGCCCAGCACTATGCCTTTTCGGTCGAAGCCTTCGTCAACGTGGTCGAGCGTTGCCGCGACAGCAAGTTCGAGTTCATCATGCGCGAGACCACCACATCGCAGATCATCGATGACGTCCGTGCGTTTCGCAGCGACATCGGCATCCTCTATCTAGACGACTTTAACGCTCGCGTCCTGCAGAAAGCCTTTACCGACGCCCGTGCGACCTTCCATCCTCTCTTCGACGCAACGGTTCACGTCTTCGTGAGCGAGCACCACCCGCTCGCCCGCCGCCCGCAGCTGTCCCTTGCCGACCTTACGCCCTACACCCGCTACAGCTTTGAGCAAGGCACCTCGAACTCCTTCTATTATGCCGAGGAGCCGTTTAGCTATATCCCCTGCGACCGCAACATTCGAGTCTCGGACCGTGGCACGCTCACCAACCTACTCATCACCTCGAACGGCTACACCTTGTCGACCGGCGTGCTCTCAAACGAAATGCAATGGGGCATGGCATCGATCCCGTTGGCAGACGCCCCGACGATGCGCGTGGGCTACATCATGCACGACGAGCGCAAGCCCTCTCCCCTGCTGCAGCAATATCTCGATGAGCTCGACCGCATCATCCGCGAAAGCCAACCTTCGGGCAACGAGGTAGAAGCGGTGGAACACTAGCCCTCAACGGACGTGGCGCTACAATGGACACCCACGAGAAAAGCACCCAGCGAAAGGAACCATGTGAAGGTCATCATCTACACCGACGGCTCGGCCCGATCAAATCCGGGACGCGGCGGCTACGGCGCCGTGCTCAAATACACCAACCCCGCCGGCAAGACCTTTACCTCCGAGCTTTCGCGCGGCTACGCCAAGACCACCAACAACCGCATGGAGCTCATGGCCGTCATCGTGGCGCTCGAAGCGCTCAACCGCCCCTGCGAGGTCGAGGTCCATTCCGACTCGCAGTACGTCGTCAACGCCTTTAACAAGCATTGGATCGACGGCTGGAAAAAGCGCGGTTGGAAGACCGCCAACAAGCAACCCGTCAAGAACCGCGACCTGTGGGAGCGCCTACTCACCGCCAAAAGCAAGCACAAGGTTGAGTTCATCTGGGTTAAGGGTCACGCCGGTCACGAGCTCAACGAGCGCTGCGATGAGCTCGCCACCACGGCGGCCGACGGCAGCAACCTCGATATCGACGCCGGCTTTAACGAGAGCGACCTGTAATAGCGTTTTCGCGCAGCTTTATATCCCCACGCGCTACACTCATCCTGTAGACCAAACAACGCAAGGGAGACGTATGCTGCGCATCGCGACCATCGGCACATCCATGATCACAGACGACTTTATCCAAGTCGTCAACGCCAACGACCAAGCCGCGTTTGTGGGCACGCTTTCACGCGATGCCAATCGCGGTGCCGCCTTTACCGCCGAGCGCGGTGGCGAGCGAAACTTTACTTCACTCGATGAACTCGCGGCAGCCGCCGACGTCGACGCCGTCTATATCGGCAGCCCTAACGCGCTTCACTACGAGCAGGCCCTTGCCTGCATCGCCGGTGGCAAGCACGTCATCGTCGAGAAGCCCTTCTGCGCCACCGAAGCGCAGGCGCTGGAAGTCTTCCGCGCTGCCGAGGCAGCAGGTGTCGTGGCCCTCGAGGCCATGCGTCCCCTCCACGACCCCGCCTTCCACGCCATCGAGGACGCCCTGGGCGAGATCGCCCCCATCCGCCGCGCCTCATTGCGCTTTGGCAAATATTCCTCGCGCTACAACGAGATTCTCGCGGGACGCGCCACCAATATCTTCGACTGCAATATGGCATCGGGTTCCCTCATGGACATTGGCGTCTACACCGTCGAGCCCATGGTCGAGATTTTCGGCATGCCCTCCGGCCTTACGAGCATGGCTACTCTGCTCGACCCCGCCACGCGACAGCTCACGAACGGACCCATCGACGGCTGCGGTTCCATCCTCGCCAGCTACGGCGGTGGCCGTATCTCCGTCGAGCTCGCGCACTCCAAAATAACGAATGACCTGCTGCCCTCGCAGATCGAAGGCGAGCGTGGCACTATCCAGATCGACCATCTGTCCACGCCCCGCAACGTCCGCATCGACTATCGCGGCGATGTCGTACGCGGCTCGGCGACCGAGGCACCGCGCGAACAGGGCGACAACGGCCGCGTGCTCGACCTGCCCAAATCGAGCAACACTATGGAATACGAACTCACAGACTTTATCACCGCCATCGGCGGCATCGATAACGTTAAGGAAGAGATTTGGGAGACCCCGGCGGGACGTCACGAACTTGGCCACTACCGCGATGTCACGCTCGTCTCATTGCGCATCATGGATGCCGTGCGCCAGCAGGCGGGCATCGCCTTTCCCGCCGATTCGCAGAACTAGGTCATGCCATGGGGTTTTTCGATCAGCTCTTTTCCGGCGCCAAGCGCGAGCCTCAAAAGCCTTCTTCTCTGGAGATGGAGCTACGCCAACGCCTTACCGTCCTAGCTGGTGATAACGCAACCAGCAGCGTGCCTCAACGGTATTTCTTGCGCTGGGAGGGACAGGTCCAAGGCGTTGGTTTTCGCTTTACCAACACCAACCTCGCGCAAGCACGTGCACTCACCGGCTGGGTGCGTAACATGGAAGACGGTTCAGTCGAGATGGAGATACAGGGAGCTCCGGCAAACATCCTATCTCATCTCGAGGCGCTTCATGCCTCCTACGAGCGCATGGGGACGCGTTTTCGCCTCGTAGACGCCCAGGCCCGAGCCTCACTTGCCGATGAAGACAGTTTCATTCCTCGTTATTAGTATTGTGTGCTAAATACGGTATCATTTACCTACGACCGTTGATAGAAAAGAGGCGAGGCGCATGGCAGTACAAAGACGAAATACCAAACAGCGAAAGCTGGTCTTGGACGCCGTGCGCCAAAGCTATAGCCACCCCACCGCCGACGAGATCTACAACGCTGTACGCGAGCAGGACGACAAGATCAGTCGCGGCACGGTCTACCGCAACCTCAACCTTTTAGCAGACGCGGGAGAAATCCTCTCCATCAAGACGCCGGGCGGCAGCCGCTTCGACCGCACGACCGAACCGCACGCTCACGTTATCTGCACCTCATGCAGCCGCGTCATCGATGTGCCCTTGCCGTTCGATGCCCAACTCGACGCCCGTGCAAGCGAGGAAACCGGCTGGCATATCACCTCGCACTACACCATCTTCGAAGGCCTCTGCCCCAACTGCCGGTAGAAATTTGGGACATGCCTAGAAATCTACCTTCCGGACATCGCGGCAAAAGTAGATTTCTAGGCATGTCCCAAATATCTACTCGGATAGTAGGCGGCGAAGCTCCTCTTCCACCGTGTGCACGTAGCGCACGCGGTCGTTGACGCCGCGCATCGTGGGGTTGCAGTTCTCCATCAGGCGGGGGTGGCCCACTACGTTGAGCATATCGCGGTCGTTTTCGTTATCGCCAAACGCCATCATCTCATCGGGCGAAATACCCAGGGCACGACCGTAATCGGCAAGCGCGGAGCCCTTGCCCGAATCGAAACCGATAAAGTCCGTCCATTCGGTTCCCGATGTCATGACATCGACTCGATCACTAAAGTGGCGCTCGAAATACTCCAGCGCCGCCGGCTGCTCCGCCTCGGGCGTCTGGAAGGCAATCTTAATGACATCCTCGTCAATGTCTTCGGGACGGTCGACTACCGCCACATCACAATGGACCTCATAACGCAGGTGGTCAACAAACGCATCGTTGCCGCTCATGGTGTAGAGGTGTCCCTCGCACGAAAGAGTCACGTCGGCATGGGGGTACGCAACCACGGCATTAGCGATATCCATGGCCAGGCCACGCTCCATAGAACGCTTGACCACGGCACGCCCCTCGCTCATGACCAGGGCTCCGTTTTCGCATACATAGGCGAGTTCATCGGCCACCGGGGCAAACAGGTAGCGCAGGCTCGCATATTGACGGCCACTCGCCGGCATAAACACGATACCGCGACGATGCAGCTCATCGATAAGCTCAAAGGCCTCGGAACGCGGCTCGCGCTCCCCCGGATGCAGCAACGTGCCGTCCAAATCGCATGCAATCAGCTTGATTCCCTCAAGACCCATATGCTTCCCCCAAAGCTTCCTATCAACAGCAAGACGGACTTTGATTGGTCGCTCCTCAAAGCCCGTCTTACGCATACGCGCACTTAGCCGCGCGTCTTTTTTACGATGGTAAAGTCGGGAGCCATGCTCACGACGACCTCCGCCGCACTCGACGCAAAGCGCCGGTCCGCATCGAGTTCACGGGTAACCACCGAGAGCCGAACACCCTCGACACCCCGAAGCATGCGGCCCAAAACAGGCTGCACCGGCGTATACATGCGCACGGTATGCTCGTCCGAGTCACCCCGGAAGAGCGGCGCATGCATGTTGCCGATCTCCCAGCACGCATGCGCGAGTGCAATCGGATCCATGCGGTCGACTTCGACCAAATAAACCTCGGCGCTGCGCAGGCGCACGACAACCGCCACGGACACCACGCCCGAACGGTCAATGGCGAGCACATCGCCATCGGCAAGACGACCGCCGTCGGCAGTATCCAGCCGAACATCAATCGTGCGCCCCAGCTCCGTCACGCCCACAAACGCGCATACATCAGCCTGATCCCAATCGAGCAGCAGCTCGTCAACTTCAAAGACACCGCCCAGCTCCCGGCGAAGCAAAAGCTCATAGGACGGATCGTTGAGATTTCCCAAGCATGTCGTCGAAATCAAGCGTTCAGGCATACTCTAGCCCTCAACCTCGACGAGCTCGATATCAAAGTTGAGGTCCTTGCCGGCCAGCTCGTGGTTGGCGTCGAGCGTCACGGCCTCGGGCGTTACGTCGATGACCACGGCGGGGACGGGCATACCGCTCGGCGTAGACAGGAAGAGCTTCATGCCCTTCTCGATCTGCTCGATGTTGGGAACCTGTTCGGCCGGGAAGGTCAGGACCATCTCGGGGTTGTGCTCGCCGTAGGCATCAGCAGCAGGAATGTGCACGGTCTTCTTCTCGCCCACCTGCATGTCGACAACAGCGGCGTCGAAGCCCTTGATCATCTGGCCGGCGCCACAGGTGAACTCCAGCGGTTCGCCGCGATCGTAGGAGCTATCGAACTGCGTGCCGTCATCGAGCGTGCCGCGATAATGGGTCTTGACCTTCTTGCCCTGGTTGGACATGGTAACCTCCGTGATAAGGGCGGCGCACAACGCGGGCCGCCATGAACATATGGCGCTAACTATACCCTAGTCATACAATTCAAAGACAGTTTGCAAAGAAACGCTGCAACCGGAGGAACCATGGCATATCCCGTATTTGACCTACACTGCGACACCGCCGACCGCATCGGCTGGGCCACGCTCGATCTCGACCTGCGCTTTACCGCCGGTACCGACGGTTATTTCCCCGGCGACGAAACGCATCCGCAAGATTTCGACCTCATCGAGGGCAACGCCTGCGCCATCTCGCTCGCAAAGATCGGCAACACGCCGTGGGCACAGTGCTTCGCCACGTTTGTCCCCGACGAGATTCCCACCGCCCACGCCGCGCGCTTCCAGGCGCAAATCATGGCGCATATGAGCGGCCAGGCAATGCTCAACCACGACCGCATGGTCAACGTACGCAGCGCCGCCGACATTCGCCCTGCGCTCAAAGACGGCAAGGTCGCCTGCATCCACACCATCGAAAACGCCACGTTCTTTGCCGAGGACCCCGCGCTGATCGAGGTGCTCAAGAGCCTGGGCGTACTCATGTCATCACTCAGCTGGAACGCGCAGGGGCCGCTCGCGAGCGGCCACGACACCCACGCCGGCCTCACCGCCGCCGGCATCGAGGCCCTTACGCAGATGGAGCACGCCGGCATGGTGCTCGACGTCTCCCACCTCAACGATGAGTGCTTTGACGAGGTTGTCGCCCACGCCACGCGCCCCTTCGTCGCCAGCCACTCCAACTCCCGCGCGGTTTGCGGCGTCAAGCGCAACCTCACCGACGACCAGTTCCGCACCATTCGCGACATGGGCGGTATCGTCGGCCTCAACTACTGCAGCGAGTTCCTTTCCAACGACGCAACCAACAAGACCGCCGCAGATGTCACCTTCGACCAGCTAGCGGCACATATCGAGCACTGGCTCGACCTGGGCGGCGAGGACGTCATCGCACTCGGTGGCGACTGGGACGGTGCCACGGTGCCCGCCTTCCTCTCCGATGCCAGCATGATGCCCGAGTTCCAGAACATGCTCTCCAAGCACTTTGGCAAGACCGTGATGCAAAAGCTCTGCAGCGACAACGCGCTTGCCTTCTTTGAGCGTTATTAATTTCACATCCCTTGAGCGGGCCGGCATGCCGAACGGTCGACATGCCGGCCCGTCCCCCAATCCAAAGGACCGCTTTTGACGCAGCAGTTTACGATTTCCGCATCCCGACCGGATGGGACGCCCATCCCCGTCGTCGTTACCAAAAAGTGCGTCAAGAACTTCAACCTACGCGTCACTTCGAGCGGTGAGGTCCACGCCAGCGCACCGCTCGGCGCCACCCGCGAGCGTATCGAAGCGTTTGTGAAGCGCAACAGCGCCTGGATTATCGGCCGACTTGCCCAGCGCGAGCAGCGTCAGGCGACGGCACGAGAGCCGCTCAGCCCCTCGTCCATCACTGCACTTTGGGGCAAGCCCATCACGGTACAGGATGCACTCGATCACAACTTTGCATCACCCGCACCGCGACCCAAACAGGCCACCTTCGCAAGTTTTATGGGTACCGATGAATCGGACGAAGGCCCACAGGCCAAGCGGCACGCAATCCTCGACGGCCTAACGTCCGATGAGCTCCAAGCCCATATCGACCAGCTCTATGCAACCGAGGTCACCACGGCGCTGTACGATATGGTGCACGCGTACGAAATCGCAATGGGCGTCACCGTGGCCCGCGTCTCCGTGCGCAGCATGAAAACGCGCTGGGGATCATGCACGCCCAAGACCGGCGCCATTCGCATCGCACGCGAACTTGCCGCCTATCCCATCGAATGCCTCGACATGGTTGTCGCCCACGAGCTCGTCCACTTGCTCGAGCCAAGCCACAATCAGCGATTCCACGCCCTGCTCGACACGTACTGTCCCAACAATAAAGCTCTGTCGCAGCGGCTCAAGCAGCCACCCCTCAACAAGCTCTAGCGTCGACTAGCGCACGCGCTCGATCTCGACGCCGCAGCTTGCCAGGGGCAGGCCAACAGGAGCCCACGGCTTATCGAGCTTTATGCGCACACCAAGCAGCAGGGGGTAACGACGTAGCAGCATCTGGGCCACACCCTCGGCTGCAGCCTCGATGAGCTTAAACGTATGCTCGCGCAGATAGCCATCGACATCGTGACACACCGAGCCGTAGTCAATCGAGGCATCCAGGTTATCGTGCTCCCCCGCCGTGCGCAGGTCGGCATAGAGCACCAGAGAAACGATGAACTTCTGACCCAGCGCATTCTCCTCGGGATACACGCCATGGTTGGCAAAAACCTCAAGGCCGTCAATGACAATGCGATCGGCATGGCGCAGATCGTCATAGCTCACGTGAGGCACCGCCGTTGCGGTGGATATTTCGCCCCTTCCACGGCGGGCGAGCTCAGCACCTTCAGTCTTGGTTGCATTCTCGGGCAGTTTCTTGTTACTCAACGCGATCGTCTCCTTCGTTTAGAACCCCGACCGCGCAAACTAACTACACGCGAATCGACAAGTTCTTTTTATCATCGCTCCAGTTGCAAGCGTTGCGCGCGGGGCATGCAAAGCAGGCGCGCGAAGCTTTGTCGGCTGCATAGAGCAGACGCTCGAGCGGTTGGCTGTTCACGCGCAGCTTTCGATGGCCCAGAATGGCGGTCTTAATGGCTGCGGCATCGGCCGGCTCAAACGCCACGTCATCGGGCATGCCGCCGAGAATCGCATCAGCGACGCGTTCGCTTGCAACATCATGGGATATACCCGATTCGTACTGTTCATCTTTGCCGATATCGTGAAGAAGTGCCGTGGCGTAAATGACCTCGCGGTCAAATTCGAGCTGCTCCTCGAGATTCTTGATCCACATAATGCGAGCGACATCGAGCAGATGGTCAATACCGTGGCGGCAGAAGATGCGCCCCGATTCCAACTGTGCAATGTTGCCCAGGTGCCGCCGGAACAGCCCGTTGGCACAAATGTAATCAATGCGAGGCATGGCGCCAAAGGGGGTCAGGCCCGAAGCCATAAAGCCGCGACGCGACGTCCCCTCATCGGTCTTCGATGTAAAGTCGTTGACGACTCTCATGGTTAGCGGCCCAGCATCCTAAAGAAACGCTCCTCGAGCGCGGGATCGGCCTCAAAGACACCGCGGCGAGCGAGCGTCACGGTCTTGGTGCCGGGCTTTTGCACGCCACGCATGGTCATGCACATATGCTCAGCCTCCATGAGCACAATCGCTCCCTGGGGAGCGAGATAATCCATGAGGGCATCGGCAACCTGTGCGCACAGTTGCTCCTGCAGCTGAAGACGGCGGGCATAAACCTCAACCGTGCGGGCGAGCTTGGAAAGCCCAGCCACGCGACCGTTAGGGATATAGCCGATCGCAGCCTTGCCATAAAACGGCAGCAGATGGTGCTCGCACAGCGAGTAGAACGTAATGTCGCGCTCGATAACCAAATCGTTCGAAGCGACGGCAAAGGTTTTGGACAGGTGCTCCTCGGCACTCTGGTCCATGCCGCCGGCGATCTCACCATACATACGGGCAACGCGCGCCGGGGTCTCCAGCAGGCCCTCACGAGTTGGGTCCTCGCCTATGCCCTCAAGCAACAGCTTAATGGCGGCCTCGACTTTTTCCTGATCGACCATCTGGGCCTCACTTTTCCGATTTCACGTTCGCGCTATGGTACCACGCCCTCCGGCATCGACCACAAGCTACATAGTATGGGTCGAATAGACCGGATCATCACGCCAAAGTTCAACCGCATCACAAAGCGCAACGCCCTCGCGCTCAGCACGGGCACGCGTGGCATTCATATCGATCACACGCTGATTGCTCGAGCCCCTAAAACGCAACGAGATATCGTACAGGTCCTGAACAAACGGACCGTCCACCAACATGTCGAGGCAGGCAAGAATGCGGTCCGTCACCTCGGTATGATGACGACCGCCCGGCATAAGCTCCTCGAGCACGTCACCGGTAAAGCACCAAATGGTCTTCCCCGACTCCACGGGATAAGCCTCACGAACACGCTCGACAAACTCAACGAGTCCCGCCTGATTCTCAGGTTCCATAGGCTCTCCGCCCAGAATCGTCAGGCCGTCAATAAAGGGATGATCGAGGCTCTCGATAATCTTGTCCTCGACGGCACGATCAAAGGGCTCGCCCGCAGCAAAGTCCCACGCGACAGAGTTAAAGCAGTTCTTGCACCCACGACGGCACCCACTCACAAACAGAGAAGTACGAACGCCTTCCCCATCAGCAATGTCGAAATACTTAATGTTCGCGTAGTTCATAAGTAACCTTCCTGGGGGTCTGGAGTATATCATTCCGTCCTCAAACATTCTCGGCCTTTGGCCTGCGAAACTGCGGGCGGAACGATATACTCCAGACCCCTCGCGAGCAACACTCAATGAACGAAGCGAACATCGAGTATAGGGTTCGAGGTCCAATAAAAAATTGTTGCAGCTCAACCGTTGCTGCAAGCAAACCGTTATTGCAAGTCGACTCATTTCCGCTAAGAACTTCGAGGAGTGAGCAGACCGCATGCTGCATCTCAGCTACGTCAACTTGGCCGCCCCGTAGCGAGGCCCCGGACCTTTGCTCGATATGAGTTCCGCACGAACAGGAGGCGCCAGTGGCGCCTCCGTCGTGAGCCAGGACTGTCCGAAATAGCGAGTAAAGGTCCGGGGCCTCGCTACGGGGCAGTCTGGGATGGTTATTAGAGATGCAGCACGCGGTCGCGGATCTCCTCGGTTCGACCCTGGTTCCAGAACTGGGTACCGATGTAGCCGCACGTACGACGGGCGACATTCATCTTCTCCTGGTCGCGGTTGCCGCAGTTGGGGCACTCCCACACCAGCTTGCCGTCATCCTCGACAATCTTAATCTCGCCGTCGTAGCCGCACACCTGACAGTAGTCGCTCTTGGTGTTGAGCTCGGCGTACATGATGTTGTCGTAGATGTACTGCATCACGCGAATGACAGCCTTGAGGTTGTCCTGCATGTTGGGAACCTCGACGTAGGAGATAGCACCGCCCGGCGAAAGCTGCTGGAACATGCCCTCAAACTTAAGCTTGTCGAATGCGTCGATTTCCTCGGACACGTGGACGTGGTAGCTGTTGGTGATGTAACCCTTGTCCGTCACGCCCGGGATGATGCCAAAACGACGCTGCAGGCACTTGGCGAACTTGTAGGTCGTCGACTCAAGCGGGGTACCGTACAGCGAGAAATCGATATCGCTTTCGGCCTTCCACTCGGCGCACTTGTCGTTCATGCGCTGCATGACGGCCATGGCGAACGGCGTGCCCTCCTTCTCGGTGTGGCTGTGGCCCGTCATGTACTTGACGCACTCATACAGGCCGGCATACCCCAGGCTGATGGTGGAATAGCCGCCCACGAGCAGCTTGTCGATCGTCTCGCCCTTCTTCAGGCGGGCGAGGGCACCGTACTGCCAAAGAATCGGCGCGGCATCCGAAAGCGTGCCCATCAGGCGCTCATGACGGCACAGCAGGGCACGGTGGCACAGCTCAAGGCGCTCGTCGAAGATCTTCCAGAACTTGTCCATGTCCTGATGCGAGCTCAGCGCGACATCGGGCAGGTTGATGGTCACAACACCCTGGTTAAAGCGGCCATAGTACTTAGGTTTGGTCGGGTCATAGTTCAGCGCGTTGGCTACGTTGTTAAATCCGTTACCGGAGCGGTCGGGCGTCAAGAAGCTGCGGCAACCCATGCAGGTGTAGCAATCGCCGTTGCCGGCGGTCTCGCCCTTAGACAGCTTGAGCTCGCGCATCTTCTTCTCGGAGATGTAGTCGGGCACCATGCGCTTGGCGGTGCACTTGGCAGCCAGCTGGGTCAGGTAGAAGTACGGGGAATTCTCGTGAACGTTATCGTCCTCGAGTACATAGATAAGCTTGGGGAATGCCGGGGTAATCCATACACCGGCTTCGTTCTTAACGCCCTCATAGCGCTGACGAAGCGTCTCCTCCACGATCATGGCAAGGTCGTGCTTCTCCTGGGGCGTACGGGCCTCATTGAGATACATAAAGACCGTCACGAACGGCGCCTGGCCGTTGGTGGTCATAAGGGTCACGACCTGATACTGAATCGTCTGGACGCCGCGACGGATCTCGTCACGCAGACGGTCCTCAACGACCTCACGGACCTTTTCGGCAGATGCCGAAACACCGAGCTCCTCGAGCTCGCGGGCAACCTCGCCGCGAATCTTTTGACGGCTCACCTCAACAAAGGGGGCGAGATGGGTCAGCGAAATAGACTGGCCGCCGTACTGGGAGGAAGCAACCTGGGCGATAATCTGCGTCGCGATGTTGCAGGCAGTCGAGAAGCTGTGCGGCTTCTCGATCAGCGTGCCCGAGATAACGGTGCCGTTCTGGAGCATGTCCTCCAGGTTCACCAGGTCGCAGTTATGCATGTGCTGGGCAAAGTAGTCGGAATCGTGGAAGTGGATCAGGCCCTCATTGTGGGCATCCACGATCTCCTGGGGCAGCAGCACACGCTGAGTCAGGTCCTTGGAAATCTCGCCGGCCATATAGTCGCGCTGGACGGAATTGACGGTCGGGTTCTTGTTAGAGTTCTCCTGCTTGACCTCTTCGTTATTGCACTCGATCAGCGACAAAATCTTGTCGTCGGTCGTGTTCTTCTGGCGCTTCAGGCTCTGAACATAGCGATAGATGATGTAGTGGCGAGCAACCTCGTAGCAGTCGAGACGCATGATCTCGTCCTCGACCAAATCCTGGATCTCCTCGACCGAAACGGTGTGGCCCGCGTTCTCGCATGCCTCGGCGACGTTTTGTGCCGCGTAAACCACCTGGCGGTCGGTTAGACGAGAGCTCTCCTCGACCTCCAAGTTGGCGGCGCGGATGGCATTGACGATCTTATCGATGTCAAAGACAACCTCGGTGCCGCTGCGCTTGATGATCTTCATCCTCTTGCCTCTTTCGCGTCGTAGTCTCATTGCGCTTCAGAGCCAAACGATGCCCGGCAGGGCCTGTCCCTGTCTTGCGGCGCCGTCGCGCAATCTGTGTTCTCGATAACCATAGGCCCTCATGCGGACAATCCTCGCAGCCCATCAAGGGGCTCAAAGATCTATCCAAATGGGGCGAGTAAGGTCCTCGTTCTCTGTCCGCCATCTATCATACGACAAAGACGCATCTATATCCTGTATTCTTTTTTTAGGTCAAACACAACATATAGTGTTTCAGCAGGTCAAAGCAATTGGTCATTTTGCAGACGCATTAAAAATGAAGGGCTCTTGGCAGAGTGCTAAAACGTTATCAGCTCGACTACCTGCACGGCAGTTTTGAAACCCCCTCAACCGCGCCGCTGACAAATCCTACCAAAACCAAGCCGCTCACGCCAAAAGAATCCAAAAGATTATGCTTGACCAACATGTTGCGGTCGTGCCTTGCCGTGCCTCATGCAACCGCGGCACGAATCCTTAAAAGATATGTGTATGCAAACGGAGAAGATGAGAGTTTCCTCGGATGACTACTGAGAAGCATCCCGGAAGATCAAAAACTCGAAATTTGGTGACGTATTTGGCGACCCATTTGGCGACCAAAACAAAACAGCCCAGAGGACATAGCCTCTGAGCTGCGAACATTTGGTGGGCGTTAGAAGATTTGAACTTCTGACCTCTTCCGTGTCAGGGAAGCGCTCTCCCCCTGAGCTAAACGCCCAAATGGAGCGGACAACGGGGCTCGAACCCGCGACCCCAACCTTGGCAAGGTTGTGCTCTACCAACTGAGCCATGTCCGCTTACGAGGATTAATCTTACGTGATACCCGCATCCTATGCAAGAACTTTTTTGAAAAGTTTTGCGACGCCCTCGCGAACCTTGATTATCAACTTCATCCGAACACTTCCCACATTCATCCGTACATGTACGGA
>CATYEN010000056.1 GCA_958405565.1 uncultured Collinsella sp.
GGGCGCTCGATGCCCATCATGTCGACGGTCGCCTTAAGGTCGTCGTCGCGTTTGACCACTTTACCGGGAACGGCAAGGCACATAATGTTCCCCTTTTATACGCTTTGCGCTGGATAGGCGCTTAATTATCCATCAGTTGATGGTAGCGCTCGCGGGGGTTGCGGGCAAACGCGTTACACCTGTGAGACGGCGGCGCATGGGCTAGCCAAACAGCCTACTGCGGTATGACCTGCGCGAGCCGAGCGCGGGCGACCGCCGCCTGGCCGTAGGCGATGCATCCGTCGTTAACGGGCACGGTGCGGGGAACCAAGACAGTAAGCCCTGCGTCTTCAAGCTTACGGGTGAGGAGCCGAAGCAAAAGTCGGTTCATGAACACGCCGCCCGAGAGCGCGACGGTGTCGATGCCTTTGCGAGCGCAGATTTCGCTTGCGACTTGGGCCGATGCGCGTGCAATGGCGATATGGAAGTCGAACGCGAGCTTGTCGGCCGGCGCGCCGGCCTCAATTCCCTCCAAAAGCGCCTCAAATAATGGTCTTTGGTCCAAAACGAGGGAGCTATCCGAGGCCGCCTGGACAGTTAGTTCAGATACGTATTTTTGTGATGGGCTCTGGGTGGCAAAAGCCGTCTGCGAACACCCCAAATGGGTCGATTTTGGGCCTGCACCGGGCATGCTTGCCACAAACGGGGTGTCTGGAGAGCCCTTTTTGGTCAAATTCGAGTCAAAAATGTCGGATAGGGGGTCTGTAGTTAATACGTATCTGAACAAACTGTCCAGCGATGTTGAGACGGATGCGGATACACCCGCCTGATTGCCAGTGGAATGGCTGTTTTCGTCGTCAAGAGCGTGCCAAGCGGCGGCCTCGAGCTCGATGGCGGGTTCGCCCTCGTAGGTTGCAGTACCGCAGATGCCCAAGATTGCCGCCGCGGCGTCAAACAGACGGCCCATACTGCTCGTGCGCGGGCTGTTGATATTCCGTTCGACCATCGTAGCCGTCACGCTACGTGTTTGCTCGTCAATGCTATCCAAAAGCGGGGCGGCGCCCGGATGTTCGAGCAGGCCGAGTTCGCTGAGCAGGGCAAAGGCGTTGCGTCGAGCGTCGCGCACGGATGCAGCCCCGCCGGGAAGTGCCCAGGTGCGCAGGTGTGCGGCGCGCTCAAAATCGGCGAGGCCGGCGACAAGAAATTCGCCGCCCCAAATGGTCCCGTCGGTGCCGGCGCCCGTGCCATCGAAGGCGATACCAAGCACACGCGCGTCGGGCGCAAACTGGCCCGCAGCGATAGCCTCGGCCATCACGCTCGCGATGTGCGCATGATGGTGCTGGACTTCGATAAGCGGCAGGCCCTGTTCCCGCGCCTGCTCGCGTGCCCACTGGCTCGATAGGTAACTGGGGTGTAGGTCGCAGGCCAGCGCGGCAGGCGCCAGATCAAAAAGGTCTTCCAGGCGCGCACGCGCGGCGTTCCACGCATCGAAAGTCGCGCCGTTTTCGACATCTCCAATATGCTGCGACACAAAACAAGCCGCAGGACCGTCCGAGTCCTCACGCGTGAGTGCGATCGTGGCCTTTTGCTGCGGGCCGCAGGCGAGTACGCAAGGCGCGGCGCTGGCGAGTGCCGGCAACGGCAACGGCTGCGGGGCGTACCCGCGAGCGCGGCGCACGGGCATAACGGCACCGTCGACCACACGTACTACGGAGTCGTCGTAGCGCGAGAGGATCGCGCGGTCGTTGCCGAGCAACGCATCGGCGATGCCGGCGGCAACGAGGTGTTCCCAGGCAAGGTCGTCGTCGGTCTCGATGGGCTCTTCGCTCAGGTTTCCGCTGGTCATGACGAGCGCGTGCATACCGCAGGCTTCTGCCGCGGCAAGCAACAGATGCTGAAGCGGGGTGTAGGGGAGCATAACACCGAGCTCGGGAAGGTCGTGCGCGACGGACGGCGCGAGCGCGAGGGCGTCGGGGGAATCGCCGCTCTCGCAAACAGCACGTCGGCGCAGCAGCACAATGGGGCGAATGCTGCCGGCCAGCAAGCCGCGCTCAACGTCGCTGATACGGCACAGGCGTTCAACGTCGGCAAGGCTGCGCACCATAACGGCAAGTGGCTTGTTGCTGCGGCGTTTACGGCGGCGAAGCTCGGCTACCGCCTGCTCGTTGGAGGCGTCACAGGATAGATGGAATCCGCCCAGACCCTTGATGGCGACGATGCCGCCACCGGCCAGCAGCTCAACACAGCGGTCGATAATGGCGTCGCTGGTCTCGCGCGTGGTGCCGACGGCCAGCGACGCGGCGGCTTCACCCGGCTCATCGCCCACGCTCGCTTCGCGCCACGTGATATGCGGCCCGCAATCAAAGCAGGCATCGGGCTGCGCGTGAAAACGCCGGTCGAGCGGATTGGCATACTCCGCGGCACACTCAGGGCACATGGGAAAACGGTCCATCGAGGTAGCCGCTCGGTCATAAGGCAGCGATCGGATGATGGTAAAGCGTGGGCCGCAGTTAGTGCAGTTGATAAAGGGGTAGTGATAGCGTCGGTCGGCGGGATCGAACAGCTCGCGCAGGCAATCGTCGCAGGTGGCGATATCGGGCGAGACGAGCGTCGTGTGCGCGGTCTGGTCCTGCGATGCTACGATGTGAAAACCCTCTTCATTGGCGGCATCCCAACCGTTGGCTGCCAGGTCCACAACCTCGACATGCTCTACGCGGGCTGCCGCGGGCGCATGTTCAGAAAGCGCGGCAACAAAAGCATCGAGCGCACCGGCCAGAGCATGCGCTTCGATATGCACGCCGTCGCCCGCGTTGAGCACCCATCCGCAAATGCCATGCGCCATGGCCTCGCGATACACAAACGGCCGCATGCCAACGCCCTGCACAATGCCCGTCACATGAATATGCACATGCCGCATGCGACTCCCCTCATCAAAACCGGCCAAAAAAGGACAGGTGCGCTACAGCCCCAGGCTCTGCTTGGTGGCGGCGCAGGTGAGCTCGCCGTGCTTAACGCCGCGCAGGCCCAGCAGGCGGTCGGCTAGTTCGTAGACGCGCTCGCCACGACCCTTGAGCGCCAGGATTTCCAGACAGTTGTGGTGATCCAGATGCACGTGCATCGTCGATACGATCTCGTCGGTGTAGTCGTGCTGCACTTCATCCAGACGGCGCGTCAGGTCGCCGGTATGGTGGTCGTAGATCATGGTGAGCGATCCGATAACATGCTCATCGGGCGTGCGCATCTGCTCCTTGGCGATCGAGGCGCGAATCAGGTCGCGCACGGCCTCGGAGCGGTTGGCCACGTCGCCGCGGCGCGCGATCTGTTCGTCAAAACGGCGCAGCAGGTCGTCCGGTGCGGTAACCGAAAAGCGGACCAGCTCGGAGCCGGAACCACTACAGTGGCAGCCCGCGTCACCGTCCGCCCCGTGCGGATGCTCGTGCTCGTACCCGCAGCCGTGCTCGTGTTCGGCCACGTTACACCAGCTTCACGGAGCCGACGGAGTTGTGGTCGGCCTCGATGGCCTCTTCGTAGCCCTCGAGTGCGTCGTGGGCCTCGTGCAGCGCGGCCATGGCTGCCTCGAGCTTGGCGCCGATGCGCTCCATGTCAAAATTCTCGGTCGCATGCAGCAGCTGATGGCTCCACTCGTGGGCGAGCTCGATGGTGTCGTCGACCTGCTTGACGCTCATGGCAAGCTGGCTCATGTTCATTCCAACATCATGCATGGGAAATCTCCTTGTGTGGGCGGTAATCCAGTGGTTCAGATTTTACTACGCCTGCTCTGCGCGCCGCTGCATAAGAAAACGGGTGCGAGTCTGTGCGACTCGCACCCGTTCACTGGGGGCTGTTTGTGACTACCATACTATCCGTGGTCGCACGCGCCGCACCCGGCAGTCCGGCGAGCGGTGCAAAACCGCTCATGGACGGCGGGTAAGTAACAAGCGTATTACAGATGCTTCTCCAGCAGCGCCTGCAGCCTCGCCTTGGGCAGAGCGCCAACCGAGCGGTCAATCTCTTCGCCGTTCTTAAACACAATCAGCGTGGGGATGCTCATGACGCCATACTTCATGGCCAGGTCCTGGTTGTCGTCGACGTTGCATTTGGCAACGGCAAGCTTGCCCGCCAGCTCATCGGCAACCTCGTCAACGATGGGCGAGAGCGATCGGCAGGGCCCGCACCACGGTGCCCAAAAATCGACCAGCACGGGCAGGCTGTCGTTAACGATGGAATCGAAGTTCTCGGGGGTAATCTGATTAATGTCAGCCATGGTGACCTCCATAATGCGACGCGGCTCGGCCGCGTAAAACTCAGTACGACCGTGCTTATACCCAGCCGCCCGCAAAGCAACCACTCGCGGGCAGCTCTTTTATATAATGGTGGGCACGCAAACGATTGGAGAGCGCATGTCCACGTCACAAAGCCAGAAAAAAGAAGCCATCGCCCAGGCGACCGAGCAGGAGCTCACATCGCTTGCGGTCCGTGGCGTGCGCATCGTGGGCAACGCGTGCTCGCCGATCGTGCTGGTCAAAGGCGATTTGGACGAGGCCGAGCGTTCGGGTGGCGAGCTTGCCGCCGGCCCGGATGGCGCGGCGTTGCGCAAGGCGCTTGGGGCCATCGGCTACGCGCCCGAGGATTTTTGCGTGCTGGCAAGCGTCGCCGGCACAGGCGACGGAGCGGTCGCGGTGGGCGAGACTCTGCCGTGCGAACTGTTCCGCGAGGCGCTTGAGGCCTTGGACCCCGAGGCGGTGCTACTGCTCGACAACAACGCGGCTGACGCCATGCGCGAGACCTACGCCGATATGCTCGTGGCGATCGATGACTTCGACACCGCCATGCTCAAGCCCGGCCTGGTCGCCCATGTGCAGGGCCGCCGCGTGCTCGCGCTCGACGGCTTTGAGGCGGCACTCACCGACAAGGCCGCTAAGCAGCGCATGTGGGCCTACATCAAGCAGCTGACTCCGGCGGCCGCGCCGCTGTAGCGAGCCCGCGTCGACAAACGACCCCGAGCGGGCGAGCCGTACCCGCGGAACGCAAATCCGTCGCGCCCGCGCCCTTACATCACAGCGCGCAGCTCAAACCGATCGCCGTTAATGCGGAACTGGCAGTTGCCGTTCATGCGCTCCACGGCAAGTTTGATGCTCTTGGTGCCAAAGCCGTGGCCTGCATGCTGGGTCACGGGCATGCCGTCGACCATGCGCGGCGCGCGGTCAAACGTGTTGGAAACTAACAGCAATAGCTGGCCGTCCTCAAGTCGCAGGTCAAGGTCGACGAATCGCTTTCCTTGGGGTGCGGCGCTTGCGGCGGTGATAGCGTTTTCCAAGGCATTTGAGAGCACGCTAAACAGGTCGGCGTCACCTACGTGGATGGTTTCGGGTACGGCGGCGCGCAGGTTGGCGGTAATGTCGTTTCTATTGATATCCGAGTTAAATGACGAAAGCGCGATGTTTACGGTCTCGTTGGCGCAGAAGCGGCGTACGGCGGTGCGGTCGCCGGCTTCGCAGAGTTCGTCGATGCGTTTGAGCGCCTCGTCGGTGTGGCCCTCCTCAATTAAAGCGGCCAGGCCGCGTAGAAAGTGGCGCATATCGTGGCGAAGAACCGACAGCTCGCGTCCAGATTGACGCCAAGCCTCGAGCTCTTTGATGGCGGCGCTGTCGCGGGTTTCGAGCATCCAACGCTCTCGCTCGGCGGTTTCCTTTTCTTCGTATTCGCGCAGGTAAACGGCAAGAAACATAAGATAGAAGGCACAGAGCGCAAATGCCAAAAACTCAACCGTCACCACCGAGCCCGAGTGGAACAGCGTGGTGTAGACGTTGGTGGCGTAGTCAAAGATGTAATAGACGAGCGGCAGGATTAAAAGGATGCCCAGCTCGGTGGGGCTTTTAATCGCCAGGCGGGGTCCAATGTCGCCGGCCCAATGTAGCAGGACGGCAAAGACGCCGAGCGTGGTAGCGATGCGTGCCAGATAGTACGCGATCTGAGAATCGGTCGCGGCAAAGGCGGCGATGCCCATCCAGTTGCTGAACTGGCAGCTCAGATAGGCGCTGGTGACGCCCAATGCCGCGAGCAGCGGGCTCAGGCGGTAGCGCGCACACAGGTAGACGGTAAGCGGCAGGTGCACGACAAGTGGATAAACCTGTCGGGCAAATAGTTCGCCGCCAACGACATTGGCGATTGAGAAGGCGGTGCCGGTCAGAATGGTAACGACCGCCAGCTCGAGCGCATGGCGTCGATTGAGCTCGACGCCGCACAGCGCCGCCGAGGCAAAGACGCCAAAGAGTAGCGTCGTGGCGTGGTGGATTGCCCAAAGGACCATTTCGACCGAGGAGATCATCAGCGCCTCCCGCCCTCAAAGCGCACCGCAAAGTAGGCGTCCTGGAATCCCTGCTTGCTGCTGCGCGAAAGCGGAATGCTCGCACCCGAGCGCATGACGATCTCCGTCCGATCGAAATGATCGATGTTGCGCAGGTTGACCTGGTAGCTGCGATGGCATTTAAAGAAGACCGCGTTTTGCGCCAAGCGGTCCTCTACGCTGCGGAACGACTCGAGCGCCTCGATATCGCGTCCGTCGCGCAGATGGAAGACCACGTGCTTGTTGCGCGCCTCGGCATATTCGATGTCGGACAGGCGCAGGGCATGGTAGCCAAAGGACGTTTTGATGACGAGCTCGTCGGTCGCCGATGGGCGCATGCTCGAAAGCTCGTCGAGCAGCTGCGCCAGGCGTTCGTATGCCACGGGCTTGAGCAGGTAGTCGAAGGCGCGGACCTCGTAGGACTCCAGCGCAAACTCGGGCGACGAGGTGAGGAACACCAGGCGCACGGCGGTATCGGCCTGGCGCAGCTCGCGCGCGGTGTCCATGCCGTTGACGAGCGGCATGATCATATCGAGCAGGATGATGTCGGCGCGCGATGCGACATGGCGGGCCAGCAGGTCCTCGCCACGCGTGACGAGCGCAAGGTCGACCGCCGTGCCCGTCTCGCTCGACCAACGGTCGATCATCCGGTGCAGTCTATCTAGAAAAGCGACGTCGTCGTCGCAGGCAATAATCTTGAGCATTCTGAGCCCCCTTAGTAGTTCGATTTTGCCACATCGGGCGCGTACCGCTCGCGGAGGCGCATCCCATTTGCGCCCCACGGCGTGCAACTCGCGCCGAGCGGCAGGGTGTTAGAAAGTACCGCCGCAAAATAATCCGTGGATAAACATGTCAACAGATGCTGGCGGCTGGCCGGGGATTATGCCAGCCGCCAGCGCCAAGCGATGCCAGGCATCGCGAAGAATAGGGATAAGGGGAGCTGCACGATGAGGGAGAAGAAGATGGGGACGCGCGCCGTGCTGACGCGCCTGCTGGGCATCGTCGCCGTGGCATGCGCACTCGTGGCGTCGCCGGCGGTGGCTGGGGCAGCGACCACGGCGGATATCCCGAGCGACGCGATTCCGGCCAAAACAAAAAGCACTAACCCTTACGTTGCCGATACGGTGACGCTCGAGGCGGGCAAGGATTACGTCGTTGGTGGAGAAATCGAGATCAACCATTACGTCGTAAAGGGCGGCACCGAGCAAAATCCGACGCGCATATATCTCACCGAGAATGCATGTCAAGGACGCTGGAATGGTTCTATTAAGGACAACAGAGACAGCGGCTACGATGAGCTCTTTGTGCTCGAGGGCGGCTATATCGAGTTCATCGGAACCAACGGGAATGGCAGGACTCCCGTCTATTGCAACGGCAAGAGCTTTTTGTCCGACAATGCCGGCAGAAGAGACGGTTACGCCGATGGTGCCGATAAAAACAGGGTCCCCGGTAGTCTGAACCTTAAGGTTTCTGGCATCGAACTCAAGACGGTAACCTCAGGGGAGTCTAAGAGGGCAATTGCGCTGTACGGCACGATGCTCGATGGTGAAACGGCAACTTTCGACAACGTCAAGGTCAGCAACTGGAAGTGCACAAGGAACTATGCGTCTTATGGTGGTGGCGGCAGCCAATACGGCAACGACAAAACTAAATATGAAGCCTCTCCGGCGCCGGTTACGATCCTCAGCTCGGCGAGTGGTGCAAAGATTTTGGATGTCACGTTCAGCAACTGTGAATTTACGGAAAATAGAGATGACTGCGCCGGTGCGCTAAGTGTCGTGGGCCGTGGGTGCAAGCCCAAAGTCGTATTCGACAACTGCACCTTCAAGAACAATCATCAAGAATCGATCTGGTGCAAAGAACTTGACGTGCAGGATAAAAATGAGCATACCCATGCTGGCAACATTGTTGTCAATAATGCAGACGTTACGCTGAACGGTTGCACCATCACGTCGACGCAAGAAGCGGCGAACTACACGCAAGACATGGTCATGACGAGTGCAATCGCGATTGCTAAGGACTCTTCATGCACGCTCAACAATACAAAGATATCCGATACCTATGCCGAGGGAACGTACTACCATGCCGATGCGAACACGCGTCGAAACACCGTGTGTGCTCGCGGTACGGTGACGCTTGCCGGCAACACGACCATTACCACTAACGGCGATAAGGGCGCCCGAGGCCTCGCATTCGATACCCCGGGGATTTATTACCTTAGCAAATTGAACATTGAAGAATCCTTCACGGGCAAGGTCCAGCTGTCGCTTAAGGACGATCAACTGGGCGCTTATACGGGCGCGCAGTGGAAGCTTGGCACCTGCGGCATCGAAGAGAACGACCTGCGCGCTCGCGTTACTACGGACGACCCAAGCGTCGGCATCGGAAAGACGAGCGATGGCTATGTGTACGCCTCGCGCCTGCCGCATGAGCATGTGTGGTCGGTGGAAAAGGCTGGCAATGGCTCATATCAACTGAAGGTCACCTGCTCCGGCAAGATGCGCCCGAGCGATTGCAACTACAAAAATGGTTATGCCGTCGAGCTTGGCATCGATGGAGCGACGGTGAGCGAAGGAAAGCTCGGCATTCCGTACAGCGGCGGTGAGGTCACTCCAACACTGACGATGTCGAATAAGAGCGGCTATGCTCGAGACGATATCGTCTCGACAGGAAGCGTTCATATCTTCGAATCCAGGTATTACAAGCTTACGAAGTGGGGCGACGGCGAGGGCGAGGCACTGGAATGTGTTCCTAAAGATGCAGGTATTTACCGTATCGAGTCCAAAGTTAAGGTCGATGGCCAGGATGACGCCCTAACGCTTACTCGCGAGTTCCAGATTAAGCCGCTTGATTTGCGCGATGTCAGCGGGATCACGTTTGAATTCAATAATGGCGGAGAAGACACCAAGATCAATGGTGAGACAGTTCGTGCGTACCCGTGGACGGGTAAGAAGATTACGCCGAGTTTCTCTGTTAAGGTCTACAACTACGACACTCAAAGCTGGTCGTATTTCGTCAAGGATGGTGACTACGAGATTGATAGTGACCCGACGTATAGCACGGTGAGTGCGGTCGATCCTCCCAGCTCCAATTCCTATTACCCGTACTACTTGGTCTATATCAAGGGCATGGGCAACTACACAGGCTCGACATTCGCACGCTGGACCATCACGGGCACGCAGTTCGAAAATGTGACGGCCGAGGGATTCGAGGGCGTCTATGACGGGCAGCCGCATGGCGTCAACATCTCGGTGGAAAATGCTCCTGCCGACATGACGATCGAGTACAACGTTGATGGGAGCGACAAATGGACAACGAAGGCTCCGAGTTATACGGATGTTCAGCGTGATGACGGGGACGAGGTCTGCTCCGTAACGGTCAATTACCGCATCACCGCGAATGACTATGTGACAAAGAGCGGGTCGGTTAAGATCGAGATCACGCCGGCCAGCCAGCCTGTCCCGTGGAGTTATATCGCTAGCGCCGGCACGGGTGTCAAGGTCAAGGACGAAAGCGCGCATTTCCTCAATGACGGGTCGCTTTCCAACCTGAATGAGACCTATGAGTGGAAAAAATTCGGGGCCAAAAGGTGGAAATCCGTCCCTGCCGGTGAAACTTCAATCGATCATTTGTCCGCCGAGAAGTACGAAGTGCGCTTTAAGGAGGACAACAACCATTACGCTTCGTCGGCCAACGTCTTCACAATTGCTGAGGGTCCTTGCGCGTCGAAAGACGGTACTTGGTTAAATACCAAGGGCGCAGATGGCACTCACTGGCAGGTGTGCCGTTGCAAAGAGAAAATAAACAAAGGCAAGCATGAGTTCTGCTGGGAGGAAGTCACGGCTCCTACCAGCGAGAAGCCTGGTCTAAAGCGGTATCAATGCTCCACGTGCGGCTATGTCCTGTGCGAGGAGGAGATTCCTCCGGCGTGCATCGGCGGTTATGTCGGCGTGTATGACGGCAAGGAGCATGCCGTGAGCATGGACCTTAAGGCTGGCGCGACGGCTCAGTTCAGCATCGACGGTGGCACCACGTGGAAACCGGATGCCCCCACAATCAAAAACGTCGGCAAGACCACGGTCGGCTATAAGGTGACTACCCCTGGTGCTTCCGACATCGAGGGGCAGGTGACGCTCGAGGTGACGCCGTGCCCGATTACGGTGGCGCCCACTACTGCTTCTAAAACGTATGGTGATCCGGATCCCGACTTTACCTATGAAGTGACGGCTGGCTCCCTTATGGAGGGCGATACGCTCTCCGGTATCACGTACAAGCGTGATGAGGGCGAGAAAGTTCTGACCGGTTATAAGACGTATAAGGTGACGGCTTCTCAGGAAGAGGGCGCCAACGCTAAC
This sequence comes from uncultured Collinsella sp., assembly GCA_958405565.1. Lineage (GTDB taxonomy): Bacteria > Actinomycetota > Coriobacteriia > Coriobacteriales > Coriobacteriaceae > Collinsella. The sequence continues at coordinate 10,681 of CATYEN010000056.1, forward strand.
TACGACATTACGTTTGAGGCGGGCGAGTTCACCATTACGCGCCGTACTATCGATGTGACGTGGAATGTTGGTCAATACGTTTACAACGGCCAAGAACAGGGCCCCACGGCAGAGATAACTAATTTGGTTAACGGCGACGACGTGTCTCTGAAGGTAGTTGACGCCGCAAAGGTAAATGCTGGCACGCATACGGCGTATGTGAGCAATCTTATTGGTGAGGACGCAGTTCTTGCTAATTATCGGAAGCCCTCTTCGCGCATTGAATGCACGTACGCTATTGCCCAGGCCAAACGGGACAGCGCCCCCAATGCAAAGGTGACGGCGGAGACCGTGAGTGGCAAACATGACGGCAAGATTGAGGGCGTCGATACGTCGATGATGCTGGGCAAGCCTGGCAAACAGATGATGTTCATCAAGACAAGCGATCTGGTCGATGGTGACAAGCTTGAGAATCTGGCGCCCGGTTCCTATCGCCTGTGCTACGGGAAGACGACGAATTACGAAGCCTCCGAGACCGTTACCGTTACGATCGCCGCTGGGTCAAAGCTCAAGGTGACGCTGCCGGCTGAGCAGACGGGCTACACGCTCACGGCTGACGCGACCGAACTCGACTGGCATGGCTCCGCTACGCTTAAGCTTACGGTTGCGGATGGTTATTACGCGACCAAGGATCTTGCTGTTAAGGCAAACGGCGAGACCATCAAGCCTAGCGAGCAGGGCGTTTACCAACTCTCTAAGGTTGAGAAAGACACCGAGATTGCTGTTGAGGGCATCGTCAAGCACGAGCCCGATGGCACCGGCTGGAAGAGCGACGGCTCTTCTCACTGGCATGTTTGCACGTGCGGTGAGCGGATTGACGTTGCCGAGCATGCCTTCGAGTGGATAATCGACGAGAAGCCTACGGTCGAGAAGCCTGGATCCAAGCATTTGCACTGCACTGTCTGTGACTACAACTCCTCCGAGAAGGTTGTAATCCCGGCAGCCTCTGTTGCTGGCTACTCCGGCGAGTATGACGGCAAGGTCCACACTGCCGATGTCTCGGCCCTGCCCGAGGGCACGGCGGTCCAGTACAGCATCGACGGTGGCGTCAATTGGTCTGCCACGGTCCCCGAGATCAAGAACGTCGGCACCCTGCCGTTCAAGTACAGCGCGACCGTCGACGGAGCTGCTATCGAGGGCGAGGCCGAGCTTGTGGTGACGCCTCGCAAGGTCACCGTGACGGCATCCGATGCTTCCAAGACGTACGGCGACGTTGATCCCGGACTGGGCTGGAAGGTCACCAAGGGCGAGCTCGTCGAGGGCGAGTCCCTCCAGGACATCACCGTCTCCCGCGAGGGCGGCGAGACCGTGAGCAAGGGCGGCTACGCCGTGACGGCTTCGCAGACCGAGGGCGCCAACCCCAACTACGAGATTACGTTCAAGCCCGGCACGTTCACTATCGATAAGCGCGAGCTCACCGTGAAATGGGACGCCACCACTGAGTTCACCTACGACGGCGAGGAGCACTGCCCCCAGGCGGACCTCGGCAACGTCGTCGGTGACGATAAGCTCGGTGCGTACGTCGACGGCGGCGCGGTCAAGGCCGGCAAACATACGGCGACCATCACCGAGCTGACGGGCGTCGACAAGGGCAACTACAAGCTGCCGGCAACGGGCCTGACGTGCGAGTTCTCTATCAAGAAGGCGCCCAAGGGCGCACCGGTGGTTCAGGGTGTGGCCGAGACCGTCAGCGCCAAGGCTGACGGCAAGATCACGGCTGTCGACGCCACCATGGAGTGGCGCGCCAAGGACTCGGGCGAGTATCAGGCTGTGCCCGAAGGCGTGGCCGAGCTCAGCGGCCTTGCCGCGGGCACGTACGAAGTGCGCTACCGCGCCGATGACAACCACGAAGCTTCTACCGCGACTAAGGTCACGGTTGCCGCAGGCCGTAAGCTCGCCGTGACGCTGCCCGCCGAACAGGTCGGCTACAAGCTCACGGCTGACGCGACCGAGCTCGACTGGCATGGCTCCGCTACTCTTGCTATCAGCATCGAGGACGGCTACTTCGCCGACCCCTCTGCCTACGTTGTTAAGGTCAACGAAGACGCCGTGGCGCTCAACGACCACGGCGAGTTTACCGTCCAGGACGTCGAGGGTGACGTGAAGGTGACGGTCGAGGGCGTGCGCAAGCACGAGGCCGTGAAGGACACGTGGCTCTCCGATGGCAACACGCACTGGCACGAGTGCACCTGCGGCGGCAAGGTCGACGAGGCCGCGCACACCTTTACGTGGGTTGTTGACACGCCTCCCACGGCGACCGAGAAGGGCTTTGGTCACAAGCAGTGTGTCGTCTGCGGATACGAGCTCCCCGGTGAGGAGATCCCGGCTGCTGCCATTTCTGGTTACTCCGACGAGTACGACGGCGCGTATCACACGGTCAATGCTTCGGCGCTGCCCGAGGGCGCGACGGCCGAGTACAGCACCGACGACGGCAAGACCTGGTCTACCGCTGCCCCCGAGATCAAGGACGCCGGCACGCTGGACGTTGCCTATAAGGTGATGATCGGCGGTGCGACGGTCGAGGGCCAGGTGACGCTCGAGGTCAAGCCGCGTGCGATCACGGTCGCTGCTCAGAACGCCTCCAAGACCTACGGCGAGAAAGACCCCGTCTTTGAGTGGTCGGTCACCGGTGGCGAGCTCGTCAAAGACGAGACACTTGAGCTCGAGATCGAGCGCGAGGATAGCGACGACGTACGCGAGGGCGGCTATGCTCTGCAGCTGACGCAGCCCGAGGGTGCCAACCCCAACTACATCATTACGTTCGTCGACGGCACGTTCACCATTAACCAGCGCCTGCTCACCGTGACGTGGGGCACCACCGAGTTCGTCTACGACGGCAAGGAGCACTGCCCTGTGGCCACGCTCGGCAATGTTATCGGCAAGGATGACCTTGGTGCATTCGTTGACGGTTCCCAGACCGAGGTCGGCACCTATACGGCGACCCTCGCCGAGCTGACGGGCAAGGCTGCGGGCAACTACGTGCTGCCCGCCGAGGGCCTGACCTGCGAGTTCTCCATCAAGAACGCCGCACAGGACGCGCCGAAGGTCCAGGCTGTGGCCGAGACCGTGAGCGGCAAGAAGGACGGTAAGATCACGGGTATCGATGCCACCATGGAGTGGCGTGCCCAGGGTGCTGCTGAGTATCAGGCCGTGGGCAAGGACGTGACCGAGCTCAAGGACCTCGCCGCCGGTGTGTACGAGTTGCGCTATCAGGTCAAGACCAACTACGATGCCTCTGCTGCCACCGAGGTCACCGTGAAGGCGGGCCGCAAGCTCGTCGTGACGCTGCCGGGCAACCAGGTAGGCTACACGCTCACCTCGACTGCGACCGAGCTCGACTGGCACGGATCCGCAAAGCTCGCCATCAGCATCGATAGCGCGTACTTTACGGGCAAGGACTACGCCGTCAACGTCAACGGCAAGGCCGTTAAGCTCTCCGACGACGGCACCTATGAGCTCAAGGATGTCGAGGGCGATGTGAACGTGACGGTCGATGGCGTCCTCAAGCACGAGCCCGACGGCTCCGGCTGGGCGCACGACGCCAAGGCTCACTGGCACATCTGCCGCTGCGGCGAGATCCTGGACAAGGCTGAGCACACCTTTGAGTGGGTTGTCGATAGGCCGGCGACCACCGAGGCCAAGGGCGAGAGGCACCAGGAGTGCACTGTCTGCGGCGAGAAGGGCAAGACCGAGGACATCGCGATCCTGGCCCCCACGATTATTGAGGGCGCAGGCCAGGCGATTACGGTCGACACCGCCAAGGACCTGAGCTTCCGTTCGAACGCGCCGATCAAGTACTTCAAGACGGTACTGGTCGACGACATGGAAGTCGGTGCTGATAACTTCGTTCTTACCTCGGGCTCTACAATCGTGACGCTCAAGACGAGCTTCGTGAAGACGCTTGGTGTGGGTGAGCACAAGCTGAGCGTGGTTTCGACCACGGGCACGGCCGAGACGACCTTTACCATTGCCGAGGCCGCCAAGCCGACGCCGACGCCCGGCCCGAGCCAGACCGCGACCACCACGACGACCACGTCTTCTAAGTCCAAGAAGAAGACTGGCAAGGGCACCTTGCCTTCGGTCGGCGATGGAACGTACGCCATGGCTGGTGGCGTACTTGTAGCCGGCGCGGCAGTTCTGCTGCTGACATACGCCATGAGGCGCCGCGCCTAGTCGCCTCCTTATTCCCTTGGGGTCGCGCGCGCAGACGTGGTGTAAGAGCGTCCTGAGGTCCGTCGCTGCAAATC
>CATYEN010000057.1 GCA_958405565.1 uncultured Collinsella sp.
ATGCGACACTGAATGTGTCCATCCTCGCAGTATCCGGTTCTCAAGGTGCACGCCTGCGCTGGTTCCCGGTTGCACCGGTCCGCGCGGCAAGGAGATATATTGCCAGACTACGAAGCCATGTGGGACGTCAATTCCACTCTTCACAAGTCCTACACAATCTATGGCTTTCTATATAGGGAGTAGAAAGTCGAGTGCAGCAAGACCGCACGTATCAGATGATGACCCTTCGGTTAAGAGACATATAAAGATCGGTCACCTGTAAGTGTTTATCTACCCGCGCTTTTAGCTATGTAAACCAGCGCTTTCGATAAAAAAGAGGGAGCGCCGCGCACACCGCGACACTCCCCTAGAGATTCAACAGAATCTATTAGGCCTCGAGAGCCTTCTTGGCAATAGCAGCCAGCTCGTTGAAGGACTCGATGTCCTCGTAAGCCATCTGAGCCAGGACCTTACGGTCGAGCTCGATGCCAGCAACCTTCAGACCGTGCATGAACTGAGAGTAAGAGATGTCGTTCAGGCGAGCAGCAGCGTTGATACGGGTGATCCAGAGAGAGCGGATCTCGCGCTTCTTGTTGCGGCGATCACGATACTGATACTGCAGGGAGTGCTGGACCTGCTCTTTAGCATGCTTGTAAGTACGCGAAGCGGCACCGTAGTAACCCTTCGCACGGTGCATAACGGTACGGCGCTTCTTCTTGGCGGCAACAGCGCGCTTAATACGTGCCATGTTCTATCAACTCCTAGACGGTAAAACGAAAAACGGGAACGCGAACTTAGGCGAGACGCGACTTGATGACCTTGCGGTCGGCAGCGGCGATCTCGGTCTCCTGACGGAAGCCACGCTTACGCTTGGTGGACTTCTTGCTCAGGATGTGGCTCTTGAAAGCCTTGGCGCGCATAAGCTTGCCGGTACCAGTCTTGCGGAAACGCTTCTTGGTGCCGCTGTGGGACTTCATCTTAGGCATGAAATACTCCTTAATCGGTTACAGAACACTAGTTACTTGGTATCGCTTGCCGCTTTATCCTCATCGAAGGCGCCCTTAATCGGGGCGAGCAGCATAAGCATGTTACGGCCTTCCATCTTAGGCTTGGACTCGACCGTAGCGTAAGGCTTGAGATCCTCGGCGAGACGCTCGAGAACGTTAAGACCCTGCTCCGGGTGAGCCATCTCACGGCCGCGGAACATGATGGTGATCTTAACGCGTGCGCCCTTCTTGAGGAAACGCAGAACGTGGCCCTTCTTGGTCTCGTAGTCGCCAACGTCGATCTTGGGTCGGAACTTCATTTCCTTGACCTCGACCTTGGACTGGTTCTTACGAGCGGCCTTAGCCTTCATGGCCTGCTGGTACTTGAACTTACCGTAGTCCATGACCTTGCAGACCGGCGGCTCCGCGTTGGGAGCGATCTCGACCAGGTCGAGACCCTGATCGTCAGCAACGCGCTGGGCATCGCGGATGGCGAACAGGCCGAGCTGAGAGCCATCGACGCCAATCAAACGGCACGAAGATGCGGTGATCTCGTCGTTGATGCGGGTGTCATCAGACTTAGCTATTTTCCCTACCTCCATTCATAAAAAAATAACCCGGCGCTTTTCAGCAACCAGGTCGTACACGTAGACATCCTCGGTATGAGGAAGGGAATCTAGGTTGTATGACCAGTCAGCTGCTCATTGGCGCCAAAAGGTGGGAACCCTCGGGTTCCTCTTTAGGGCATTGCGGGAACAACGCCTTGCGAATAATAACACGTACAGCGCGCTATCACATTACGTACACGAAAAAGGGGCCTTGACCCCCTTGAAGCGCAGGTGCATGTATGGTGCCCGAGGCGAGACTCGAAGGGACTTCGCTTCGCGAAGCCCCGGGCTTCGGGCGCATGGCGCCCTCACCACGCTCCGCTGCAAGCAGGCCACAGGCCTGTTTGCTTAACGCTCCGCGCGCTCACGCGAGTTCGGCACGAAAAAGGGGGCCTTGACCCCCTTGAACGCTCACTTGCATGTATGGTGCCCGAGGCGAGACTCGAACTCGCACGTTGTTGCCAACGGTGGATTTTGAGTCCACTGCGTCTGCCAATTCCGCCACTCGGGCACGTAATGCGTGAGTTAGTTTATCACAGCTTTCTGTTGATTAGTCCGAAAATGGAACTTCTAGCATTTCGATAAGCTCAACCTTGCGCAACATCTCCCGCTTACGACATCCACGTCCGTCAACCGAGGCCTCGCCCATCTGGTTGTCATAGGGATCCTCGCGCATGCCGTCGAAAGAGGGCTCAAACTCTGCCTGGAATCGATTGTTGGCCACCATACGCCACGGGTCGAGATTGCCAAAGTAGTGACGGCGGCGCCACTCCTCCCCCATCCTGCGAGCAGAAGATCCAAATGACACGTCGGCGTTGAGCCAACCGGTCTGCGGCGTATAGAACTCTGCCCAGTCGTGCGACCCCACCGAATCGGGCGCAACATACAGGCCGCTCTGCCAACGGGCAGGCACGCCCGCGATACGGCACATGGTGATAAACGTGAGCGCCATAACGCCGCAATCGCCGCGGAGCGAATGCGCGCAGTCATCGGCAATAGATCCCAAAAGCAAGTACGGCGGCTGATAGCGATAGTCGATATGCTGCGTCAGGTAATCATAGATAGCACGGGCGCGATCGAGCGGATCCTCGAGCCCGTCAATGACACGGGCTGTCAGCTGCTGTAGATACGGCGTGAATGCAATGTGCGGACGGTCCTCGGAAATATCCTCGGGCAGAGGCGCGTCCATACGCGGGTGAACCGGAAGTGTGCCACCGTAGACATCACAATAAGCAGCATCTATGTGATAACGATAGGTCACCGAAAAAAAGTGCTCACTCGAAGAAGACCACGAGGCGGTACGCGCCGAAGCATTCGCGGGGGCAACAGCACCCTCCGGCGTCATATCGAGAACCTCGATATGAGACTGTTGACGACAGGCGGCGGCAACGGGTAGCCACGCGCGAACAGTCTCTCCATCTAGAGCGCCGGGGACAGACACGGACGCTTTAAGCGTAATGACGCGAGCCAATCCGTTTTGTGACTCCATCTCCTTGAGCATCTCGTTGCGCAGTGCTATTCCGTCCGTAGAATCGGGCCGCATGCCGGGAACCTCTTTGGGATATACGCGAAGCGAATCGAGGAAGTTGTCGAGAACGAACAGTTCGCCATCGATAAAGCGCCAGTCAATACGCTTACGATTAATCAGGTCATCAAACTGCTCTTCGGTAAACTCTGGCCACTCCACGCGAATCATCGCAATAGCCTGATCGCGCGACACCGAAAAATGAAGCGGCGTCTCGAGCATGCGATACCGCTCGGCACGAACACAAGCAGCCAGCGAAGGCTCGGGGTTCTGCTCCAAAAGGCGATCGCAGGCAGCAACAGCCTGCGTCAAATACCCGGCATCCTTAAGACGAAGAATCTCGGGCGGCAGTCCAACATCGAGATGACGAAAGTCATCACAGCAAACATCAACAGAGCAACCAACTGGACCCTCGTCAATAACCTTCCCATCCGAAGGCAGTACATTAATAACAGCCATACCAAAACTCCAAGTCACTAGAACGCTTGAAGCCCATTGTAGCGAGATAAAAAGAAAGCCCCAACAAGGGAGCCATCAACGCCGCCGAACGGTAGTCAAAAAAATGACTTCAGCCCAGTAACCCTGTAGCGAGTTAACAAAGGAGGCCCCGTTTCCCCGGAGCTTTTCCCATTGCGCGACTTCTGGCAAAGCCAGTAGCTATCTTAATTCAGACTTGTAACCCTGCGGCGTTAAACGAAGGAAGCCCCGTCCCCCGGAACTGTTTCCTTGGCGCGACTTCTGGCGAAGCCAGGTGAGCGCAAAGGAAACAGTGTAGGGGGACGGGGCTTCCGGCGGGAAATTTAGCGACGCTTACGCCTTGTTGACGGAGCCAAACTCCTCCATGAGCTCCTTGGTGCGGGCAACGATGTTGTCGCGACCAGGCTTGAGGAGCTTGCGGGGGTCAAAGCCCTTGCCCTGCTGATCCTTGCCAGCCTCGATGTACTCGCGGACGCCCTTGGCGAAGACGAGCTGCAGGTCGGTGTTGACGTTGATCTTGGAGATGCCCAGGGAAATGGCCTTCTTGATCTGATCCTCGGGGATGCCGGTGCCACCGTGCAGGACGAGGGGCAGGTCGCCGGTCTGGGCCTTAATCTCGCCCAGACGCTCGAAGGAAAGGCCAGCCCAGTCGGCGGGGTACACGCCGTGGATGTTGCCGATGCCGCAGGCGAGGAAGTCGACGCCCAGGTCAGCGATCTGCTTGCACTCAGCAGGATCAGCGAGCTCGCCGCTGGAGGTCACGCCGTCCTCGGTGCCGCCGATGCCGCCGACCTCGGCCTCAATGGACATGCCCTTGGAGTGGGCAAGCTCAACGAGCTCCTTGGTGCGGTCGAGGTTAAGCTGGAAGGTCTCCTCGTGAGAGCCGTCATACATGATGGACGTGAAGCCGGCCTCGATGCACTTGAAGCAGTCCTCGTAAGAACCGTGATCGAGGTGAAGGGCGACGGGAACGGTAACGCCCGTGGCCTCGACGGCAGCCTTGACCATGTCGGCGCAGACCTTGAAACCGCCCATCCACTTAGCGGCACCAGCGGTGCACTGAAGGATCAGCGGAGACTTGGCCTCCTCGGCGGCCTGGAGAATAGCCAGGGTCCACTCGAGGTTGTTGGTGTTGAAGGCACCGAGACCGTACTTGCCGGCCTCGGCCTTCTTGAGCATGTCTGCTGCGTTGACGAGCATAAAAGAAACCTCCTGTAAGGTTGCTCCGATAACGCCTGAGATTTTACCACGGCGCACCCGAGCATAAACGTTCGTTTGTTCACGAATATCGTCCAAACAGACTTTTTTGACCGTTTGCCCTACGGAATCGACCCGTTGGGGAAAAATAGCTTGACGTTTGGACGCTTCTCGTGCTTCAAAAGCCGACTATTAAGCTAAATCTGCATGAAAGGGTTCTGCATGAACTCGCGTGCCATGGTGGTCGAATCGCCATGGCCGGTTAGGCAAACGGTATCGGGCGGGAGAAGCCGGGCGAGCTTGGAGAGCGAGCGCAGAATCGCCGCCTCGTCTCCTCCAGAAAGATCGGTGCGGCCGTGCCCACCCGGAAACAGGGTGTCGCCCACAAAGGCAATGTTCCCCTGCTCGGTGGCAGCAAACAAGACGATCCCGCCCGGCGTATGCCCTGGCGTCTCGATCACCTGCAGGTAGATATCGCCCACCTCGATAGCATCTCCCTCGGCGAGCAGGCGCGTCGGCTCCCCGGGGTCAGGCGTCTCAATGCCCCACATAGCTCGCTGTTCCTCGATGTTCGCATGCGGCACCGCCACATCCTTGGCACACAGCTCATACTGGCAGCCCTCGCCAACGGTGGTTCGCACGCCTGCAACACCACCAACATGATCGGCATGGCCATGAGTGCATACGGCGCCAAACACGCGTACGCCGGGATGCTCGGCTCGGATATGCTCCATCAAGCGCTCTCCTTCCCATGCGGGGTCGATAATCACGCACTCATTGTCCGAAATAACAGCATAGCTATTGGTCTGAATGGGACCGTTTACGAGCGTCTCGATCTCGACCGATCCCTTGGGAGTTAAATCCAAGGACACAGCACTCATGTCCCTCTCCTCTCTATAGAACTCGAGGCATCAAACGATGCCTCGAGTGTAGCGAATATCGATAATGTGACACGTTCGTCGCGACTAAACGCGGCGCTTAAGCTGGGCTCCACCCTCACCGGGCATCAGGCGGCGCGCGTCGTAGACCGAGTCAACGCTGCTGATGGAGGCCAGCAGCGGATCCAGACCACTCGCGTCCGAGATCTCGACCATAAAGCGCAGGGTTGCAATACCCTCGCGGTTGGTCGACGTGGCGGCAGAAAGGATATTGCCGCCCGCATCGCCAATGGCAATGGTGACATCCTTGAGAAGGCCCATGCGGTCCAGGCACTCGACCACGATCTCGACCTGGAAGAGGGTGTCGGCAGCGCCGTCCCACTCCACTTCGATCATGCGCTCGGGATGCTCCATAAGACCCTTGACGTTGGGACAGTTGGCGCGATGCACCGAAACGCCACGACCGCGCGTGATGAAGCCGACGATGTCGTCGCCCGTCACGGGGTTGCAGCAATGAGCCAGACGGACCAGTAGGCCGCTGTTGCTCTCGCCCTTGACGATAATGCCGTTACTGGCGCTCTTGCCGCGCTTTTGCGGCTTGCGGTTGGAGCCGCGAGCAGGCTGCTTCACGACCTCGGCGATAGCCTCGGCCTTGGTGAGCTGTTCCTCGGGCTTGGGGTCCAAGATTTGCTCGACCTTATTGCCCACAGCGCGCGGGGCAACCTTGCCGGCGCCGACGGCGGCAAACAGGTCCTCGAGCTGCTTGAAGTTAAACTGCTCCGCCACGGCGTTGAGCGCACGCGTCGAACGCGGCGTAGAAATGCCATAGCCACGCTTACGCAGGTCCTTGGCCAGCATATCGCGACCAGCAGCAGCGTCGTCGTCCTTGGTCGCAGCGGCAAAATAGCGGCGGATCTTTGACTTGGCGGAAGGCGTCTTGACGATCTTGAGCCAATCACGCGACGGCTTGGAACTCTTGTTAGTCAGAATCTCGACACGGTCACCCGTCTTAATCTCGTGCGTGAGCGGAGCCACCGCACCGTTGATTTTGGCGCCGACGCAATGGTTTCCCACCTCGGTGTGAACGGCGTAGGCAAAGTCGAGCGGCGTGGAGCCGGCACGAAGCGCCATGACCTCGCCCTTGGGCGTAAAGACAAAAATCTCCTGATCGAACAGATCAACCTTCAACGAGTGCAGATATTCCTTGGCGTCGGTGATCTCGTCGGAGGCGGCCCAATCGAGCGAGTGCTTGAGCCAGTTGATCTGGTCGTCCAGGCGCTGGGCGTCGTTGGTCTTGGAGGCAGACAATCCGCCCGACTTTTTATACAGCCAGTGGGCGGCAATGCCGTACTCGGCCTGCTCGTGCATCTCGTAGGTTCGAATCTGAATCTCGAGCGGGCGGGCCGTGGGGCCGATAACCGTCGTATGAAGCGACTGGTAGTTATTGACCTTGGGCATGGCGATATAGTCTTTAAAGCGGCCGGGCATGGGGTGCCACAGCGTGTGCACCGCACCGAGCGTGGAGTAGCAATCGCGCACCGAATGGGTAATGACGCGCAGCGCCACCAGGTCGTAGATCTCGGAGAACTCCTTGCCCTTGCGCTTCATCTTTTGGTAGATGGACCAATAGTGCTTGGAGCGACCGTTGATCTGGAAGTCCTCAAGACCAATGCGGTTGAGCTCGTCGGTGAGCGTCTTGATGGTCTCGGCCAGATAGCGCTCGCGAACCTCGCGCGACTCCGCCACCATGCGCGCGATGCGCTGGTAGGCGTCGGGCTCCAGATAGAAGAAGGACAGGTCCTCGAGCTCCCACTTAATGGAACTCATGCCCAGACGGTCGGCCAGGGGCGCATACACGTCCATGGTCTCGCGTGCCTTAAACAGACGACGATCCTCACGCAGGGCCGCCAGCGTACGCATGTTGTGCAGGCGGTCGGCGAGTTTGACGATGATGACACGGATGTCCTTGGACATGGCAAGGAACATCTTGCGCAGCGTGAGCGCCTGCTTCTCGTCTATGCTATCGACTTCGATGTTGGTGAGCTTGGTCACGCCATCGACAAGCTCGGCCACCGTATCGCCAAACAGGCCGGAGACATCGGCGAGTGAGGTTTCGGTATCCTCGACGGTATCGTGCAGCAGCGCGGCGCACACCACGTCGCAGTCCATCTTGAGGTCGGCCAAAATGATGGCCACCTCGACGGGATGGTTGATGTACATCTCACCCGAGCGACGCTTTTGGTTGCAGTGCTTCTCGGCGGCAAAGCAGTAGGCCTGCTCCACCTTAGAGAAGTCGTCCTCATTCATATATTTGAGGCACAGACGCTCCAGCTTGTCGTAGCTGTCCGCCATAATCTCGGGCGGCAGCTCATCGGCATGCTTATAGTGCTCCATCTCCGAGAACGGCTGGAGGGTGGAATCATGGGCGGTACGGGCTGCGGCATCCATCGAGGTCCCCTTCCCCTAGGCCCGCGGTACGATCGGGCGGTTAACTTTGGCTAGCATATCAGAAGCGCACGAATCGAGCGCCCAGCTCCGGAAAGCCGAGAACTCCATGCGCGAGCGCAAGCCTTCCAAATAGCGGATTGACCTGCTCAATTGCACGCGGCCGGGGTTTTCGGCCATCGCGATGCGGCGTGTGTCGTCAAATCCCGAAACGCGGCAGAAACCAAGCTCTTCGAAGATTCCCAGACCACTTTCCACCGAGCGCTCATCGACCGGTGTGCGGGCATCGATGGCAAGGCACATCTGCGCGATGTCGATATCACTCGCACTAAACGCGTCGTCCCCCGTCTTGCCGCGGTTGGAGCGCCACATAGTCTGCAGGGCGCGATAGAGCGTGACGAGCTCATCGCGCTCGGGCGCATAGCAGTCGAGCAGGCGCTCGTTGATGCGGGCATCGCGCGACGAGTAGAGCAGATGGATCACGGCGGGCTGTCCATCACGACCGGCACGCCCGCTCATCTGGTTGAACTCGATGGCGCCAAACGGCATGTGGTAGAGCACGACATGGCGGATATCGGGCAGGTTGACGCCCTCGCCAAAGGCAGAGGTCGAAACGATGCAGCTGAGGCTTCCGTCTCGGAATGCCTCCTCCACACGGCGGCGATCAGAGCGCGCAAGCCCCGCGTTATAGAACGCAATGCGGGTCGCGCAATCGGGCACGCGCTTGCGCAGCGTCTTGGCAAGCGCCACGGACTGGTCGCGCGAGTTGACGTAGATGACGGTCTTCTCCCCCGTCGCCACGATAGACACCAGGCGGTTCTCACGGCTCGCAAGATCGCGGTCGTCCTCGAGCTGCAGGTTCTCGCGCACCGTCTCGTCGACCACTGTACGGGTAATCGGCAGCACGCGTGCGAGCTCGGCCACGACCGGAGCCGTCGCGGTGGCTGTCGCCGCCATAACAACCGGGTCGCCCAGGGCCTTGAGGATATCGGGCATGTCGAGATAGGCACTACGGTCGCCGCCCTTGGCAAGGCCGGCGTGGTGCGCCTCATCGATAACGACAAAACCGATGCGGCCCGAGCGCGCGAAGCGGTCGCGGTGAATGGACAGGAATTCGGGCGTCGTGAGCACGATGCCGGTGCGGCCCGAAGCCAAGCCGGCAAACACGTCATCGCGCGCGGCCTCCACGGTCTCGCCGGTCAGGACGCCGACGCCAATGCCGAGCGTGGCCATCGTCGACGAGAGGTGATAGGCCTGGTCGGCAACGAGCGCGCGCAACGGATAGACAAAGATGCTCGCACGCCCACGAAGAACCGCCTCGCGCGCGGCATGCACGTGGAAGATGAGGGACTTGCCGCGCCCCGTTCCCATGACGGCCAGAACACTTTGGTGATCAGCCAGGGCATCGAGTGCCTCGACTTGCGCGCGGTGCGGCTGGCTCGAGCCGATAAAGCTATGGATAAGCGAGCGCGTGAGCTCGGTGTAGGAAAGCTGGGCGAGCGTCTCGCGCTTTCGCGACTCCAGGCGCAGGCCAGAATCCGCCGGCTGTACGCCACGGCGAAGCTCGCATGCCGGGTCGTCAACGCCGGGCGCCGTGGTATCGCGGACTAGGACATCCTTGATCATGAGCTTGGGCTTTACGCGGCCCTGCCAATGCTCGGCCACAGCCTCGAACACCAAGTCGACCGCGCTATCGCAATTGATGAGTTTATCAATCTGCGGCACGCGGAACATGATGGCCGGCACGCTCGCAGCGCCATCCGTCGCCACAAAGCGCATGTGCTCGCCGGTTTTGCCCACCACGGCGCGGTCGCACATCGTCACACCCTCGGCGGCCAACAGAGGCACCTTGTTGCCCTGGCCAAACGGCTCAAGGCGAGAAATCTGCTCAATGGTCTCGATATTCAGTTCGGAAAGGTCGACGGTGGCGGCAACCTCGTCAGTGTCCTCAAAGTCCTCGGCGGGAAGCTCGGACAGCACGGCGGAAAGACGGCGGCGGAACTCATCGAGCTTAGACGCCTCGATAGTCACGCCCACGGCGCCCGCATGCCCGCCGCGGCGAATCAGCAGGTCGGAGCAGCGTTCGACGGCGTCGAACAGGTTGACCTTGCCCACCGAGCGACCCGAACCGCGCGCGATACCGCCCTCGATCGAGAACAGCAGCGCCGGCACGTGATAGCGGTTGGTCAGGCGGCTCGCCACGATGCCCTTGACGCCCTCGTGCCAGCCCTCACCGCCCACGACGATTGCGCGGCCACCATCGTAGGTTTCCTCGACCTTTGCCATGGCATCGCGCGTGAGCTCCGCCTCAATCTCGCGACGCTGGCGATTGATCTCCTCGAGCTCGGCCGCCAGTGCGCTTGCCTCGATAGGATCGCGGGCAAGCAGCAGGTCGAGCGCCAGCTTAGGATCGGCCATGCGACCAGCGGCGTTCAGGCGGGGAATGAGCGAAAACGACAGACCATCGGCCGTAATGCTGGAAAGGTCGGCCTTAGCGAGCGCGGCAAGCGCGATATAGCCGGGACGGGCGGTCACGCGCATCTGCTGGATGCCCTCGGCAACCAGCGCGCGGTTCTCAGGCGTGAGCGGCATCATGTCGGACACGGTACCCAGCGCAGCGACCTCGATCAGCGAACGCCAATACGACGGCTTGCCCAGGCGCTCGCCCAGAACCTGAACCAGCTTGAGCGCCACGCCGGCACCGGCAAGCTCGCGCGAGGGACCCTCGTCCTCGAGCTTGGGGTCGGTCAGGGGCACACCCCGCGGCACCTGGTCGGACGGCTCATGATGGTCCGTGACCACCAGATCGATCCCCAGGCTCTCCAGATAGGAAACCTCTTCCTTGGCGGCGATGCCGTTGTCGACGGTCACGATCAGCTGGGGATGAGCGAGCTCATTAACGCGATCGAGCGCCGCACGCGACAAGCCATAGCCCTCGTCAAAGCGATGCGGAATAAACGGCGTGACATCGGCGCCAAACGCGCGCAGCGCCTCGGTCAGCAGGCAGGTCGACGTAATACCGTCAACATCGAAGTCGCCGAAGACGGCGATGTGCTCGTGGTTGCGAATGGCACGCTCGACGCGGTCGGCAACGACCGACATACCCGGAATAATGAGCGGGTCGGCCCAGTCGCGGTCGAGCGAAGGCGTCAAAAACAGCTGGCCCTCCTCGATGGAGCCAATGCCGTGCGCGACCATAATGCGCGCCACCAGCCCGGGAATGCCCAGACCGGCCGAAAGCTCTTTTTCGAGCTCGGGATTTTGCTGGGCGACCGCCCAGCGATGCGTCGTCTTAAGCGATGACATAGGCGCCCACCCCCGATAGGGGCAGGTCGCCGCGATACCTCTCACGGTTCATAGCGATGAGTCCTCTGTGTATGCCCGCTTCGGCAGGCAGATCTGTTGAACGGATTTATTATACCGTGCAGCACGGACGCAAAACGCCGCGGTACGCCCCGGTTTCGGCAAACGAAGGCGGTAAAATCCTCGAAATAATCGAGCGTTTCTGCCGCACGAACGTATGCAAGCGTCTAGCATATCCATTCAAATGCATTTATGGGCAAAGGGAGTCACAGGGCTATATGAAGCAATGGGTTGGACTGGGCAAGTTTCTCGCGGGTCACATGCAGATCATCGTCCCGATTTGCGTGGCGCTCGGTGTGCTCTTTCCCCAGCAGATCGGCGTGCTCAAGCCCATCGTGCCCACCCTGTTTGCCTTTATGACGTTTCAGGGAGCACTGAGCAACACCTTCCATCAGGTGGCCGAGGTATTCCGTCGTCCGCTACACCTGATTCTGGCGCTGTTGGTCTCGGCGGTACTCATCCCCATCGCCGCCTATGCCATGGGATCGTTGTTCTTTGGTTCCAACCCCAACCTTGTCTGCGGCATCGTGCTCGAATACAGCGTGCCCGTAGCCGTCACCGCTTTTATGTGGATCAGCATGTTCGGCGGCAACGGCCCGCTCGCGCTCACCATCATTCTGACGTCCTCGGTCATCTCGCCTGTGACGATTCCGCTCACGCTCAAGCTCCTGCTGGGCGCCACCGTTTCGATCGATGTGCCGAGCATGATGCAGAACATGGCCTTTATGATCGCCATCCCCGCCGTACTCGGTATCGTCATCAACGAGCTCACGCGTGGCTGGGGTCACGAGAAGCTCTCCCCCGCGCTCTCACCCGCTTGCAAGTTCATGATGATGGGCGTCATCGCGTCCAACTCCACCGCCATGAGCGAGTACGTGCTGCATATGAATGTTGAGCGCTTGGAAGTCGCCCTCTTTATCCTGGCGTTCGCCATCAGCGGCTTTATCATCGGCATTCTGGTCGCACGCGCCCTGCAGCTGCCGTATAGCGAGACGACCACCATGTGCTTTACCTGCGGCATGCGCAACATCTCTTCGGGCGCCGTCATCGCCACGCAATATTTTCCCGGCGAGGTCGTGTTCCCCGTCATGTGCGGCACACTGTTTCAGCAGGTGCTGGCCTCGATTATCGGGCATCTCTTTGAGCGCCTGACCGGCGAGGAACGTGCCGAACAGCGCAAACGCGTCGAGGCCGGCCGCGACGCAATGGCACGCTAGGCCATCCGCATCGCGCGGACGCTCGCTTTGCTACGCGAGCGCTTCCAGATGCGTGCGCAGGCGCTCCGCGTCGATATCGAGCGTGGTCTCGGCATTGACCTGGGCCAGACGATAGCCCACAAAGTAGGGCGATACCACCCAGCGCGGAAGCGCCTTGGCGATGGTTCGGCCGCCCATGTGATAGAAGAACAAGTTGTACGACTCCGCGCGACCGCCGTGGTGCTCGTGCAGGATATAGCGCAGGGCAACCTGAATCGCATCGGCAAATAGATCGGCCTCGGCTTGATCGTGCGCGTCGTCGCTGGCGGCGATTCCCTGTGGAGCCGAGACGTTGACCTCAAAGAATCCCATGATCGGCTCGGTCGAGATATTGACCGCAACCCTTCCCCGCCGCCAAACATCGATGCCTTCAAAGTTGGCTGAGGTCAGTGCCGCGTAGCCGTCCTCCTGCTCCAAGCCCACAATCTGCATGTGTGGATGCGCCAAGCTTCCGCCCGAAAGCGGGCCCTTGTTCTTGTACATGAGGACGCTGCGGTACTGTTGGGAATCGATCATCTGCTGCCAACAGCTCAGGGCAAATCGCATCACATGATGCAGCTCGTCCGGCGCATAGGTCACCAGGTCGGCGTCATGGTCGGACGACTCGATCAATACGGTCTGGCGAGTGGCCCGTAGGGTCTTGAATTTATTCTCGAGCCAGATGCAGTCACCATCACGCTGAATGATGCTGGCGAGCCCCTCCGTGTCGCAAAAGGGACACGCGGTGCCGGGACGACGGTTGTCGTCGGGCTTGCCGCTCGCCTGCTGAACGTCAAATACCAGCGCCACGGGCTACACCTCCAGCGGAACGATCTTGGTGCCATGGAGCTCGAAGACGCCTAGCGCCGCCGCGACCGCATCACGGTTGGCCGTGGTAATGCCGCCGCCGGGAAGAATGGCCAAACGATCGCCCGCATACTCGATGAGGCGGGCCAGATGATCGAAGTTGTCCTCAATCGACGTGCCGGCCGCGCCGCCATGCGTCAGAATGCGCGTAACACCGCAGTCGACAAGCGTGTCAATCGCATCGAGCTGAGCCTCGGGCGAGAGCTGGTCAAATGCCATGTGGAAGG
>CATYEN010000058.1 GCA_958405565.1 uncultured Collinsella sp.
ATTTTGCCTCTTGACAATGTCCTGCTCATATTAAAAGGAACGTCCCCAAGTGCCGACCAAGGCAACGCCGATGTTTTGGCAACGGCAGCGAGCGGGTCGCATTTGAGGCAAGGTGACGTGAAACGAAAGGGCGCTGACCTTCTGGTCGCGCCCTTGAAGTTGAACGTCAGATTGTCCAAATGCGGCCCGCGCAGCGTCAAGCCGTTACGCGGTTTGGTAAAACCGCGTAACTAACGGGCTCCGTACTGCTCGTAGTAGGCGTCGATGGCGGTCTTGAGCTCGTCATCGATGACGACCTTGCCGTCGATCTCGTGGTTGTAAAGGGTTTCGACGACCTCGGCCATGGAAACGATGCTCGCGACGGGGAAGCCGTACTTGGCCTCGATCTCCTTCTGCGCGGTGGTCACGCCACCCTTGCCGACCTCCATGCGGTTGAGGGACACGATCAGACCCTTGATCTCGACATCGGCAGCTGCCTTGACCTTGGGATAGGTCTCGTCGATGGACTTACCGCTGGTAGTGACGTCCTCTACCATGATCACGCGGTCGCCGTCCTGGGGCTCGTAGCCCAGCAGGTTGCCCTTGTCGGCACCGTGGTCCTTGGCCTCCTTGCGGTCGCAGCAGTACTTGACCTCCTTGCCGTACAGCTCGTGATAGGCAATCGCGGTCACGACGGCCAGCGGAATGCCCTTGTAGGCCGGCCCGAACAGCACGTCAAAGTCGTCACCAAAGTTATCGTGGATGGCCTGGGCATAATACTCGCCCAGCTTCTTGAGCTGATAGCCCGTCACGTAGGCGCCAGCGTTCATAAAGAACGGGGACTGACGGCCGCTCTTGAGCGTAAAGCTGCCGAACTTAAGGACGTCGGACTCGACCATAAACTTGATGAACTCTTGTTTGTAAGCCTCCATGCGGGCTCCTCTCGTAATCGCGTACGTGCCCTCCAGTTTAGCGCAGGCAGGACGTCGATGCGGTCGCGCTTTACCGAGTCTGCAACCGGCAAAAACCACCACAAAGGTGCCTGTCCCCTTTGTGGTGGTTTTGGTGCGCTATGAGGCGTTGGCCAGGCGGCTCCAGAGCTCATCGATATCGATTTGGTCGCCGCCGCTCAGGTAGCCGGTGCGAATAAAAGCCTCGTTGTAGATATAGATGTCATGAGCGCTGTCGCCATCGTCTTCGGTGTCGTCGGCCATAATCACGTAACGGTGGCCGTCAAGCGCTTTGACCAGCCAATACAAGGCATCGTCAATCGTGCATTTCTCCTGCACCATCGCTGCGTCGCCAATCGCACCGATGAGTGCCCGTTCGCCCTTCGTATAGCCTCCTACCGAGAGTAGAATCGCGACGTTTTCGTCTCCACCGCCCGGTTCAAGCTCCTCGTACTCGGACTCCGAAAGCGGTATCGCGCTATTTGCAAGTTCGTCCACATCGTCCGAAACCTTGGAAAAGGTAAAGGCGAAAAATCCCGCGTCATCGACGGCGCCGTAGCCCACGTTCTCGCCTTGCCACTCATAATTTTGATGTTTGAGCAGGCGCACCAGATCGGCACCACCCAGGTTGATTGCGGCATAGACGGTCACGTTGGCATTGTCGTCCACGCAGGCGGCGTCCGCTGTGCTCGCTGCTTTAGCGCCACCCGCGCCGCCCGTAGTGCCCGAGCAGCCAGCCAGCGCGCAAGCCGCCGCGCCCGCGCCCGCCACAAAGGCCGCGCGGCTCATCGTCATCTCGTTCTTCATGTTTGTCCCTCGCTATGATATTGGCCGCATCGCACTTAGCCGAGTGCGCGTCCGGTCTTTTCCTGCCAGAATTCGTCAATCATGGGGGCGCCGCCGCCCTGGGTAAACGTTCCGGTCTTGATGGCCTCCTCGGTAATGAGGTCTAGGCGGTAGTCGCCGTTTTCCATCGGACTCACCATGGCAACGTGACGCGCCATGTTGGAACCGTAAACGCACGCAATCCACGAGCCCGAGGTGATCTGTGCCCGATCCTCAACCGGCACGGAAAAGCCCGCGATAACATCCTCGCAGCTCGAATAGCCCGCAAGTTGCAGCGTAAACATCACGGTGCTCCCGGTTCCGCCCTTGTCGAGCTTTCCGATTTCGTCCTCACCGAGCCATTCGGTTGCGCCGTCCTTGCTGATATTGCAGACGCTGAGTACGCGGCCGGCCTCGTTCTCGTACATCTCGAGCGCATCTTGCCAGGTATAGCCCTGTTGCGACGCAAATTCCTGCAACTGCCAGCCCTTAAGCTCGAGCAAGGCCGCGATGCTGATGTTGTGGTGCGCATCCCAGCAGTCATCCGACCACGTATCAAACGCATCCGTCGAGCCGCCGTCCGCATCCGAGCTGCCGCCCGCATCACCGGAATCGCCCGATGACGAGCCCGCGTCCATCTTGTCCTTTACCGGGCGGTCGTCGTTAAAACCCGTCGTATCCTGCGCCTGCTGTCCACCGCACCCCACAAGCGTCAGCAGCGCCGTTCCCGCCGCCACGACAAACGCCGTGCGCGAAATAACCGTCTCCCTCATCGTTGTTCCTTTCCCGTTCTTTATCACGGTGCCGAGCAATGCACTCGACATCGATTCACCCATAGCCCGCTCACGCTATTGACGAGGCAGTTCCGTCCAGCCAAAACCGGGCTCAAAGCCATCGCGCGTGCCGATCACATCGCCCGAGCCGTTCACCCAAGCTTGGTCCGCCATCACCGAAACCTCGACATCGGTGCCGTCGGGCCTGGTGTAATGATTGACTCCGCGAATGGCATCGGAATACGAGGCCGCGCCCGTTCCCACACCTGCGCTAGAGAAATTGGCCGCACTGGCGGCCATGTTCGCGGCGTGTTGACGATCGCTGCGGTCGAACCATGCCTGTTGGTAACTGTCGAACGCCGCCTGCTGCGAAGCATGCATCTGCTGCCAGGCTGCAAACTGCTGTTGCTGCTGGGCGATATTCATCTGCGTACGTTGCCGCTGCTCAAGCACCATCTGCTGCTTTTGAGCGCATGCCTCGCGCGCAAGCTCCGGGTTGAGCCGCAGGGTCGATGCCATTGAGGCGAGCGCCGTAGAGGTCGCCTCGTCCAGACGGCCCTCTGGCGCAACCAAGCAGAAGCTGTCCCTGATACGCCACTGCAACAGGTCGGCCGCTCCCAGCTTGAACGGCGCCTCGTCTGGGCAATCGCCCTGATCCGAGGCCTGCTCCTGCGCGACACCCTGCCCCGCCGCCGCAGCCGCCTGGCGCTCGCGCAGGCGCTTGCCCAGAACGCCGCCGATGAGCCCGCTCGAAAGGCCCGCGCCCAGCAGCGCCTCGGCCCCGGCGGCAATGCCTTTACCCATAGAGCCCGCGACTCCGCCGATCGAGGCCACATAGCCCTCGACTTTGGCAGCCACCGCAAGCTCGGTGGGTACTGGGGCGCCCGCAAGCCGGTATCTACGCATGCGGCACTCATAGATCACATCGCTCGGTTCCATCGAAAAGCCCTGAATCGCAAAGTCGTTTGCCGCCTCGCGCTTTACGCGGGCACGCTCGTGCTCGATATCGACCGCCGCGCTCGACGGGTACGGCTGCTCGGCCACAACCTCCGCCCGCGCGCCCAGCTGTGCCGCACAGGCCTGGGCCAGCTCGTCGCACGCTGTCTCCACGTGCACAAACGCCTTGCGCTCGGTTTGCGTGGGAATGCGCTTGGCAACGGCGCCCGCATCCACGTAGCAGAGCTCGGAGCGGTACACAATCCGCTCGCCCGCGGGGCCCGCCGCCGTCACGCCAACCGAAATCGGGCAGTCGAAGCTACCGCTACGCTCAAGATGTGCCTCTTCGATACGCCAATCCCGCGGCAATGCCACCTGCGCGAGTGCCTGACCGCCAGAAACATCGCATGCGGTATGGAGCTCGAGGTCGCCGACGCGGGGAGCACCCGCCGAGGCTGTGCCGCCAGACGGTGACGCGGCCTCGGCACTCCGCGTTGGCGCATCTGCCGGCACGGCCACGCTCGGCTCGCAACCTTCACCCGCGCCATCATCGTCAGCCGCATCATTCACAGACCCCGTGGCATCCGGGCCGCATGCAACGCCCTCGAGCCGGACGCCGCAACCCGGGCAAAACCGCACTGGCACACCGGCAACCCGAGGCAGTTGCGCCCCGCATGCCGGGCAGAATCTCAAGTCACTCATCCCGTACATCCCTCATTTCATTGGCTGTTCTTGATGGCGGCAAGCTGTCGCCACAGTTCCTCGGCACCGTCGAGGCGATATGCCGTCTTGTCGAGCACAATATTCTTGCCTTCGAGCTCCACCGATCGCTCCGAGCCGTCCGCATAGGCAAAGACGAGCGTGCAACCGGCGTCGCTCATCCGCTCATCCACCTCATCTCCCACGATGCAGCCGTCGAGCGCGGCAAAGGTCGATGCGACCAGCCCGGCATCGTCGGTCTCATAGACCGTCCGTGCCTCTCCGTCCTCGATAAGCTTGACCGCCACCGGAGCGGCGGCACAATCATTGAGCGATGCTTGTGCGGCAGTCTTTCCCTGAGCGCCATGGGCGCCGGCGCCGTAAGCTCGCATGAGTGCCACCGCCGCGGCAACAACAACCACGGCGATAAGCGCGCCCGCAATTTTATTAGACGCGCAACCCCGAGACGCCATAGACGCACTCCTTCCGTTCTGCTTCGCTCAACATCACATTCATATGCCTTTGAGCGCCAAAACGGCAGGTGACAAATGTCTCATATTCACATTTTCTCAGGTAAAAACCACCACAAAGGTGCCTGTCCCCTTTGTGGTGGTTGACTAGTCTTGGGGCGTCCAGGACCAGAAGAAGTTGATGAGGGCTACGCGCGAGGCGGCACCGGTCTTTTTGTTGATCGAGGCGATGTGGCGGTAGAGCGTAGAACGCGAGAGGAAGAGCGCCGCCGCCACGTCCTGCACGCTGTCGTCCGAAACGACCAACGCCTCCAGCACATCGCGCTCGCGCTTCGTAAGCCCAAAGGCGGCTACAAAGCCGTCGAGTCGATCGTCAAACGAAAGCTCCGGCGCCTCCAAGGGCACCGCGTCGGCCTGATCGGGCGCACGGCCCACGCCAAGATCGTCGGTGGCAAACGCCAGGCCTCTGTGATCCGCCTCGTCCTCAACACCTTGTCCAAACTGCCCCAGCAGCGAAATCGCAATGCCAACGAACAGCACGAGCACGACGCCCACCGCCATCAGCACGTTTTGACTCGAGATGATCGCCACCGCCGGAGCCGTCACAAGCATTGAGCAAATGTTGTTGATGGCGCGGCCCATGCACGGCCACAAATACGACCAGCGCGCATACATCGAAATCGCGGCGAACTTCGCGGTGAAGAACACCACGAAAAAGCCCGTACCCAGGTAAAAGATAATCGTGGCGGCGAGCGCATTGCCACCGTTACCATCGGTGATAAGCACGAAGAACGAGAGCGTGGACAGCATGGCGGCGCACGTCATGATGATATTCATATACGAGCGTCCTCGCAGGTCATACAGGGCGCCGGCGGCAAGCGCGCTCACAACCAACAGCAAGCGCGGCCAGTCGCCCAAATCGATGGCGCCGGCGGCATGCGAGGTCGTAAGACCGGCGTTGAGAGCCGCGAATACGCCGGTAAGACAGGCGGTCGCCACCGTCAAGCGCACTACGGCACCTTGGAAGGCCGCCTTTGCCTCGGGATTATCGCGCCACTTGGCGCCATGCTCCGACGCATCGACCGATAGCTCGGCAATCTCGGCTTCGAACTCGGGCGCAGACTCATCACGCAATTTAGCTCGGCGGGTACCGTGAAGCAGCCCAACCAGCGCAATCGCACAGGCGACCAGAACAAACTGTTGAGGAATGCCCGCAGGCATCACCATATGGTTGAGCACCTGTACCAAAATGCCCGCAGCATAAGAAACCGCCACGGCACGTGCCAGACAAGGCGTCTGCGCAAAACGCCGCGCCAGATTGGCATGGGCGGTCGATCCGCAGTAGCCCAGAGCGCAGCACGCCACCAGACCGCCCGCAATCACGACCTGAAACTGCGCCGCCATAATCAGCAGCAGCAATGCCGACACCAGCAGCACGCCCGTCATATCGCTCGTTGCATCGATTGCCTGGGGACGACGATAGTACAGGAGAGGACGCACAAAATAGCCAATCACGCTCGCGCCGACGACGATGCTCTCGTAGATAACAACCTCGTTCGCTGGCACAAACTCGGCCACGCGTACGTCAAAGAAGTACTCGCCGGCCAAAAACGTGAAAAAGAAAAGCGCCAGGCACAGAATCTCCCGTATGCCCCGGCGCAAATATGCGGTTGTGTCTCCCAGGTCCCTCATGGTAACCCCCACCCGCTTAGATGTCCGGAGAACCATTTTAGTAGAGAACGGGTCTTACTACACACGCAATAGCCAAAGTGTTACGCAATTGCCCTCAGCCACCCTCAACACAAGTTGCGGTGGAATACGGACTGTTTTGCAACCAAATGGCTGAATTTAGACCGTATTTCACCGCAACTGAAGGATTCCCTTCTCCGATCGCACGCTCAGTTGCGGTGGAATAGTTCCTGTTTGGCCGGCCTGGGGCACTTTTTAGGAACTATTCCACCGCAACTTATTGAGGGACTGGGTTGCATGCGATGGAGAAGGGGATGGAGGGATCGGAAGTGTTGGAGCTCGGGTGTTAGTGCTCGGGAGTCAGGATCACCAGGGCATCGTGCTCAAAGGGATGCTGAGCTACGCGCACGGTGCCGTCGCCGTTATCGCGAACGGGCAGCTTGGCAATGCGCTTGGCCTCCATGTCGAGGGCCATCGCCGACCAGCCGCGCGCACTATCGAGCTTAAACGTAAGCGCCGTGGTGCGCGGCAGATAGGTGACGACACGCTCGCCGATGCGTGCCACGCGGATTGCCTCGCGCGCGTCGTCGAGCAACTCCTGTGCCGGGATAACGGCGAGGGCGTCATCGCACGCCGTGGCACCCAGGCCGGCAAGCACATGCTCGATGGCGGCAAAGTCCCACACGCCCGCAAACTGCAGGCACTCCTGCCAGCGGAACGGCATGTCGAAGCCCTCGCCCAGCACCGAGCCCTGGCTCTTGCTGGTCTGCCAGTTCCACACGCCATGCGCGCCGTAGGTCACGCCGGCGCTGGCGCCGGCAAGGATCGACGACCACACGCTCGCACGGCAGTCCTGCGCGGTAAAACGCCAGTACACATTGCGCGATGCACCCATCTGCTCGTAGCAGGGCTCGGAATTGACCATCGGCTTTTTGGGATAGTTGGCGATAAAGTCCTGCGGCAGGCGCCAAGCCTCGGGCTGGCCCTCGTAATTGTGGCCGGGCTGGAACATGTAGAAGTCCAGGCGGTCCAGATACTGCGCGGGAATCGTGCGGTTGCCGCGGTTGATGTGCATGGTACGCAGAGCCTCGGGCGCGCGCTTTGCAACCTCGTCAAGCGCATCCTCGTAATAGGCAATCGCCTCGTCACCGGCAAAGTCCGTGTCGCCCGTCACCACATAGATGGGATCGAACTCGCCCAGGTTCTCGACGACGCGGGCAACATGGGCACGGACCTCCTCGCGCGGCATAACCTCGGCACCGCAACGCTCGGCAATCTTGGCACCCCAGGTACCGGGCACGTAGTTGCACCACATGAGTACGAGCGCCGGACGGATGCCGTGCTCGATGGCAGTGCGGCACATGGCAGCGGCGCGGTCCCAATAGGCCTGGTTGGGCTGGGACCAATCAAAGTGCACGCCATCCTCACTGGCGTAGGGCCAAATGCCCAGATCGGGGCAGCAGCGGTCCCACTGTGGCAGCGTGTTGATCTGCAACACGTTCATGCCCTGCTCGGCGCGACGGGTCAGATAGTAGTCCCAGTCGGCCTCGGCAATACTCGTAAACGCGCTCCAGCACGTGTCGGCAAACCAAAAGAACGGCTTGCCGTCGCACAAAAAGCCATCCTGACGACCGTTAACGGTCAGCTTTCCCAAACTCATCTGCATGTCCTTTCGCTCGACAAAGGAATTGCGAACCGGCAGAAGCTTTCGCGGTAACCCCTGGTGCAAAAGCCCCTGTCGCTTAGCAAGCCCTTGTGGGCGGGCATCTCCCGTCCCAATCAGTCTACCTTGCAAAAGGGCCCCGCCGGACTTGCGCCTGACGGGGCCCTGTCGTGTAGGTAAGGTCGTAGTCGACCGAATGGCTTGGCCTTAGGCCTCCATCTCGGCGAGCTCCTCCTTGGAGAAGCCGGCGACGAAGACGACGGCAGCGGCGATGACAAAGGAGATTGCCATACCGACGATAGCCCAGACGGTGTTCATCTGGCCACCCTGCAGGTAGTTGGTGAAGACCAGGAAGTTGGAGGCACCGCCGGCGAGGTAGTAGGTAACACCCATGAGGCCGGAGAACACAGCGCCGATAGCACCACCGATGAACATACCGAACATGGTGCGACGGAAGCGCATGAGGATACCGAAGAGTGCGGGCTCGGTGACGCCGCCGGCGATGGCGGAGATGACGTAGCCCAGAGCGAGACCCTTCTCGTCGGGGTTCTTCATCTTGAGGAAGGCACCGAAGGCGCAGCCCCAGACAGCGGCCATAGCGCAGTTGGTGGAGACGAAGACGAAGGGATCGTAGCCGGCGGCGATGATCTGAACCTGAGCGAGCAGGATGACGGGCATGTGCATGCCGCAGACCACGAAGAGCTGCCAGAAGGCGCCGAGGACGGCCATGACGAGCAGGATGCCGATGCCACCCATGTCAGCGAGACCGAAGAGGGCGTTAGCGATGAGGCTACCGATCTCGTTGCCGAGCGGGGCGAGGACGATGAAGGCGATGGGGATGGTGACGATCATGGTGCAGAACGGCGTGAAGACCGTGGAGAGCACGTCGGGCATGACCTTCTTAAAGAACTTCTCGACGAAGTAGAGGACCGGCACCGAAAGGATGATCGGCAGGACGGACTGCTGATAGTTTGCAGCGGCGATCTGGATGCCGTAGACGGAGATGATTCCGCCGCCATCCTGGGTCGCGACGCTCACGACGGACGGGGCCATGAGGGCGCCACCGAGGAGCATGCCCAGAACCGGGGAGGCGCCGAGCTTCTTAGCAGCGGCATAGCCCAGGTAGATGGGGATAAAGGTAAACGTGGCCTCGTACAGGGTGGTGTAGAGGAACGTGTAGGTCGGGTCGGTGTCGGAAAGGACGCCGAGCATAGTGGGGCCGAGGACCGCAGCGATGGTGCGGAACAGACCGCCGGCCATGAGCAGCGGGATCAGCTGGGTCATGGAGCCCGACAGATAGTCGAGGATGATGTTGGGCAGGTTCTTGAGCTCGAACTTCTCCTTGGGAACATCGAGGTTCTCGTCGACCGCGGCACCCTGCTTGACGCCGGAGATGGCGACGAACTCGGCGAGCACCTTGGGCACGTTCTGGCCGATGATGACCTGGAGCTGGCTGCCGGCGAACTGGCAACCCAGAACACCCTTGACCTTCTTGATCTTCTCCACGTCGGCCTTGCTGTTGTCCTTGAGCGTCAGACGCAGGCGCGTCATGCAGTTGGTGGCGACGGTGACGTTCTCCGCACCGCCCACGAGCTCGAGGACATCGGTGGCAATCTGCTTGTTATCTACTGCCATGGGACCCCTCCCCATATCTTCGTGTGCCTACTCGTTTGGGCGTAGGCACGCCTTTGGCTCGGCGACTATAACCCCTTACGGCTGCCGAACCCTTGGATACGCTGTCGTAAACAATGTGTTTACTGAACGTTTACGGGCTTTAGTTTACACGGAACGTCTAATTTGTGGCAATTTTGCCGTTTGCCGTCCGGTGAACGGTAGGAAATCAGGGGTGAACGTATTTGAATGGCAGGGGATTGCCTATTTGCTGCATTATCGCTATATGGCTGTTTACGTGGTCTTTTACTTTGACTGACGCCTCAGCATTTTGCTTACTCGTCAACAAAAGACCTGATAGATAGTGCTAAACGACTGTTTAGTAGTTTGTTGAGTGTTCATTTAGACCGTTTACCGAGTTTATCAGCCTGTTCTCTAATTCTGCATTACACTAAACATGTTTAGATTGTATTGCCGCAAGTGCCTGCCGCACGCGGCGCAAGGGAGGCAGCTTATGGAACTCAAATCGTGCACCTACGCAACCGTCACCAGCTTGGGTGACTTTGGCCCCTGGATCAGCAAGGTCGTGCTCGATTTGCCGTGCACCGTGCGCACCAATGACGTCGACGCGAACTCCTTCCATATATATGTAGAGCGCCACGAGCGCTCGGGCGAGGTCCTGATGCGCAAGGAGCGCGGCGCCGACCACGCCGCGCCTTCCGTGGGCTACGTCGACGTGCTCGCCGCCTACCCGTGCGACGAAAACGGCCGCAAGCTCGCCTTTGGCACCCACGTGGCGCTCGAGGTCGCCGAGCAGCGCCTGACCAAGACCATCGAGGGCGGCGTGATGGGCTCGCGCATGCTCGATGACCAGCTGCGCATCACGCAGCTCGCAGCCCTTCCCGGCAACGACGGCGACGACCCCACCTGCGGCCTGATCTTCGACGCCTGCCGCGGCGACATCTGCCCTGCGCTCAAGGGCTGGAGCAATGCCACGCAAAAGACCGCTGTCAACGGCATCGCACTCGAGTACGGCTTCTTTGAGCCGAGCTTTAAGGCCGAGGACTCGGCATGCTTCAATCCCTTCGCGCCCGAGGCCACAGTCGTGCCCCAAAAGGCCCCGCTCGTGGTGTATCTGCACGGCGCCGGCGAGGGCAAGGGCTCCACGCAGGGCGAGGGCGCCACGCGCGCCTATATCGGCAACCGCGTGACGGCCATCAGCCAGGCGCAGATTCAGCGCTATTTTGGCGGCTTTGCTTGGGTGCTCGTGCCGCAGTCGCCCACATTTTGGATGGACAACGGCGTCGAGCAGCTCGGCCACTCCAACCAGAGCATCTACTCCCCCGTGCTCAAGGCGCTCATTGACGAGTTTGTCGCCGAGCACGCCGACCGCATCGACACCGACCGCATCGTGGTCGCCGGCCTGTCCAACGGCGGCTTTATGACGCTGCGCCTGTGCGCCGACTACCCCGATTTCTTCGCCGCGGGCCTTCCCTGCTGCGCGCCGTGGTACAACGCCACGGACGAGGACGTCGCCGCCCTGGTCAAGACGCCGCTGTGGTTTACGCACTCCAAGGGCGATGAGCTCGTGTCTCCGCAGGAGACCGTGCTGCCGCTCACGGCTCGTCTGCGCGCTGCCGGCGCCAACGTGCACCTCACGTACTTTAGCCATGTCGAGGACCTGACCGGGCGCTACCGCGAGGCCGACGGCTCGCCCAAGAAGACGTTCAACCACGGCGTGTGGATCCACCAATTCAACGACCTGTGTTATCAAGACTTCGACGGGGGCAACGTACTCATCGACGGCGAGCCGGTGGGCTGCTGGGAGTGGTCGGCCAGGGTCGACAGGTAAACCATCCCATCGCGGGGGCCGGGGTTTAGTTTTGCAAACGTCCTCGGGCATGCATGGGCTGGCGCTTTGCGCTTCGCGCTGCGCCTGCCCATGCCCCCTGCGGAATGTTTGCAAAACTAAACCCCGGTCCCCGCTGCGTTGACGTTGCTGAGACCCTGGCCGGCCGCTTCCGGCGGCACGCCGGGTCGGTGGCGATGAGGGCGTGGGTCCCGTCTTGCCTTGCGCGTAACTGGCTGAAATGATTTTGGTTGGAGCTGTTCTTATGTCCCAGAATTTGACTCGGGTGATTGTTACTACTGATATGGAAGTCGATGATATGAACTCGCTCGTTCATTTGGCTCTGTATCTTAACTTGCTTGACGTGCAGGCTGTGGTGTATACGGCTTCGCAGTATCACTTTCTTGGGGATGGCGTGCATACGCTGGGCGAGGTGAATCCGCATTGGCGGACCAAGGGGCGTCGTTCCTATGAGTGGGATGTTGTGCCTCATGAGCCTGATCCGCTGGCTGGGGAGCTTCTTGAGTATCGGCCGTTTCCTGAGCATTGGATTGAGAGTCTTTGGAGCAACGAGTATGCTCAAGCTTGGCCGCAGCTGCAGGCGAATGCGGCCGCTGCCGGTGAGCCGCCGTTTCCCTCGCCTGCTCAGATGATTGAGCGTACGTTTGTAGGCAATGTTGCCTTTGAAGGTGATGTGCGTGAGGAGACTGACGGTTCTCGCGTGATTGCTCAGGCTATTTTGGATGATGATCCGCGCACGCTTTGGTTGCTCAGTTGGGGCGGCATGAACACGATCGTTCGCGCCCTGATGAGTATTGCTGAGCGATATCGCGATACGCCTGAGTGGCCTTCTGTGCAGCAGCGTGTCTATCAGAAGGTGCGTGTGATGGGCGTTGCCGATGGCGTGGGGCAGGACAATTCTTGGCTCGACCATGGACGCGAGCTCTTTCCCGAGCTCATCTTTTGGTGCGTGCCCTATATGTATGGCGGCTATGTCGATGCCAAGACAGCTCAGCCCGATACGCTGCCGCTGTTTAAGGCTCCCTGGCCTGCACAGAACCTCACCCAAGGCAACGGCCCCCTCATGGCGCGCTACATGCTCTATGGCGACGGCAAGGTCTACGAAAACGAGCCCGAGCGCTTTCAGTTTGGCAAGCATGCCCGTCTGGATTGGGGTCTAGAAGGCATACCCGCGATGCAGTTTGAGCGCGGCGACTTTATGGCCGAAGGCGACAGCATGACCTATATTCCGCTGCTGCCGTTTGGCCTACGCGGCATCGATGACCGCGACTTCGACACGCTGCTCGGCCGCATGTTTCTTGATGGGCATCCCGATGCGGACGCACCCGCCGGTTTTGCCGCCATCGGCACGCCCGCAGGCGACAACCCCAATCCCTATCTGCGCGCCTATCAGGAAGACTTTGCCGCCCGTGCGCAATGGTGCGCCCATGATCCGGCGGCTTGCTCGCATCCGGCACATGTTGTCGAGGTCACGGCCGACCGCAGCGCCGCAGCCGGCGAGCGCGTCGCCCTTGCGGCGACCATCGTCGACCCCGACGGCAAGGGCTTTGACGCACATTGGGATGTCGCCATGGGACCATCGAGCTATGCGGGCGCTCAGGACCTGTCACTGTGGCAGGAATGCGCCGCGATCGCTGCCTTCACCGTGCCCGCCGATGCGCAACCCGGCGACCGCTTCGTGCTCACGCTCAGCGTTAAAACCCAAGCCGAGCGCCCCTGCACCCGCTACGCCCAGGTCGCCATCACCGTCGCGTAGCGGTCGGGGTAGCTAATTTGGGACGGGGCTTTTTTGACTACCCTAGCAACCAGCCAGGCAAAAGTAGTCAAAAAAGCCCCGTCCCAAAATGACTGGCGTGGCGACTCGTCGTTTAAGGACTAGTCGTTTAAGAACGTCCCCAACGACCGCTGAGTCCTGTTCCCTTTCACTTCTTTTGCAAGTTTTAACTTCTTTTGCTTTCTTTCACTTCTTTTAACAAAACGCCCGGCGAGCGCAAACTGCTCGCCGGGCGTTTTGGTTAGCAGGCCATGATTGTTGGGAAAGCCTAGGCCAAATCTTCGCCGTTAGAAGCAATAACCTTCTTGTACCAGTCGAAGCTCTTCTTCTTGGAGCGCTTGAGGGTGCCGTTGCCAGCGTCGTCGCGGTCCACATAGATAAAGCCGTAGCGCTTGGACATCTCGCCCGTACCGGCCGAGACCAGGTCGATCGGGCCCCAGGTGGTGTAGCCCAGCAGGTCAACGCCGTCCTCGGTCACCGCGTCGCGCA
>CATYEN010000059.1 GCA_958405565.1 uncultured Collinsella sp.
GGCCCGATTTTGCCTCTTGACAATGTCCTGCTCATATTAAAAGGAACGTCCCTAAGTGCCGGCTGACTGCATTAGGAGTATCATCGTCTGCGCAAATAAGCACGAAAGAGCATATTAGAGATTGAGAGCGTATGGCAGACACCGCATCTAAGCACATTGACATGACCACCGGCTCGCTGTGGCGCAATATTCCCCTGTTCGCCTTCCCCGTGGCCGCCACGAGCATCTTAGAGCAGCTGTCGAACCTCATCGCCACGGTCATCATCGGTAACTTCTCGGGCGACCAGGGAACCCTCGCCATGGCGGCGGTCGGCTCCAATGTTCCGCTTACCAGTCTTATGCTCAACCTGTTTATCGGCATGTCGCTTGGCTCCAACGTGGTCATCGCCAACGCTATCGGCCGCAACGATCAGAACATGGTCAACCGCGCCGTCCACACCTCGATTCTCATGGCGCTTGTGGGCTTTGTCGTCATCGCGCTGGGCGAGATCTTTGCCGAGCCCATGCTCGCCGCGCTCAACGTTCCCGCCGAAACCATGCCGCTCGCCTCGCTCTACCTGCGCGTCTTTTTGCTCAGCATGCCCTCGATCTTGCTCTACAACTTTGAGGCCGCGATCTTCCGCTCCGTCGGCATCACCCGCATGCCGCTGCAGGCGCTTGCCGTGTCCACCGTCCTCAACATTGGCCTGGACCTCATCTTTGTCCCCGTACTCCACTGGGGCGTCGCGGGCGTCGCCATCGCCACCGCCATCGCCTACACCGTCAGCGCCGCTACGCTCTTTATCCGTCTGCTCAAGACCGACTCCGTCGTCCGCGTCACCCCACGCGACTTAGGCTTAGACCCCGTCGCCCTCAGGCGCATCGTCAAGATCGGCCTGCCCGCCGGTATCCAAAGCGCCGTCTTTGCCGTCGCCAACATCATCATCCAGTCTGCTATCAACAGCCTGGGCACCGAGGTCATGGCGGCATCGAGCGCCGCCATGAGCCTAGAGTACGTGTGCTACAACCTGCTCAACAGCTTTAGCCAGGCCTGCACCACCTTTGTGGGGCAAAACCACGGCGCTCGCCAGATCGACCGCTGCACCAAGACGCTCAAGGTCTGCCTGGTCGAAGGCGGCATCGTCGCGCTCACCACCATCGTCATCATCGTCGGTCTGGGGCGCGAGATCCTATCGCTCTTTAACAGCGACCCCAACATCGTCTCGATCGGCTATATCCGCGTGTGCTCGATCTTCCCTGCCTACGCCTTTAGCATGTTCTACGAAAACATGTCCGGCTACCTGCGCGGCTTTGGCATCTCGCTTATGCCCGCCCTCATCACCATGATCTGCGTCTGCGGCATTCGCTTCTATTGGGTATTCTGCGTGTTCCCGCACTTCCGCACCTTTGCGAACATCATGATGGTCTACCCCATCAGCCTGGGCACCACGGCGTTCTTTATGGTCGTGGCGGTACTACTCTGCCACCCGGCACGCACCTATCGCGCCGCCCAAGCCAAAGCGACGGCCCACTAAACACCGCACTCAACGTCACGCCAGTCATTAATTGACAATATGCGAGCTCATATAGTCGATAAAACGCCTCGTGGCGATAGGCATGGTGTCCCAGCTGCGCCAAGCTGCCACCACGTCGCGCGAGGGAGCATGCACGATGGGACGTACGCGAATATCGGCCCGCATGCCCTCGACGGTACGGCGATAGAGCATACTCACGCCCAGACCCTCTTCCACCATCGCCATGATGGTGTAGTCGTCGGTTACCTCACTCGTCACGTGTGGCGACAGCCCATGCGCCGTAAATGCATCGAGCACTAGGCTCTGCTCGCCCTCATCCAACAGTACAAACGGCTCGGACGCCAGGTCGGCAAGCGTCACCTTTTCCTTTGCCGTTAGCGGATGCGCGGTCGGCAACAATGCCACCAACTCGTCGTGATAGACCACGCGCTTCTCGAGCCCAGCGGTAAACCCGCGCGCCGTAAAGCAAAAATCCACCACGCCGTCGTGCACCCATTGAGCGTTGCGCGTGTAATCGCCCTGCTTGAGGGTAAAGCGTACGCCAGGATGCAGAGCCCCAAAGTCGCGAATCACGCGCGGCAATACGGTACGGCTCACGTTAGTAAACGTCGCAATGCGAATATCAGTCGAGGAAAGTCCCAGCAACTCCTGACGCTTACCCTCAAGCTCGGCCTCGGCAGTTACGATTTGGCGCAGATACGGCAGGTACTGCTTGCCGTCGCGCGTAAGCGAGACACCTTGCTTACCGCGCTCGATAAGCGTGGTACCCAGCTCGCGCTCGAGCGCCTTGACGGCCTGGCTCACCGCACTTTGTGTATAGCCCAGCTCATCGGCTGCGCCCTTAAGACTGCCACGATCGACCACCATACAAACAATCTGATACCGCGATGCCATCGTGCCTCCACATCAATGCAGCCGTAAAACGTTTTGCCAGCGCTTTTTCTTTCAACATTAGCATTTCTTAATCATACTGAAGATACATTCGCTTTACTACATCAACATCTGGGAGCAGAATCCTTTTTGCGAAACCGTTCTGTAACAAAAGGAGTCCCATGGATCGCAAAAAAGCAATCGCGCTCTCGTTTTCCGTTCCCGTCGCATGGGGCTTTTCGTACCCCCTCATGAAGATCGGCATGGACAGCATGAACGCCACGAGCATCGTTGCGCTGCGCTGCATCATCGCCTTTGCGGCCTGTCTGCTGCTCTTCCACAAGCGCGCTTTCCGCATCAATCGCGACCTTATGGTTCGCGCCGCCATCATCGGCGCCATCATGGCAACCGAGCTCACCTGCATGTGCCTGGGCTCTAGCCTTACCTCCGCCTCCACCGCCGGCTTTTTGCAGAGCCTGACGGTCGTGATCGTGCCGTTTGCCAATGCGACCCTGCTGCGTCGTGCCCCCGAGCGCAAGGTGCTCGTCGGCACCGCCATTGTCACCTGCGGTATGCTGCTGCTCTCGGGTGCCGACTTTACCAGCCTGAATCCCGGCGCGATTATCATGTTGCTCTCGGCCTTTATCTATGCCAGCCACATTATCGTAGCCAAGCGCTTTGTCGAAGAAGTCGACCCACTGGCCCTGGGTGTTTGGCAGCTGGGCTTTGGCGGTCTGTTCTCGGGCATCGCCGCGTGCACCTTTGGCGGCTTCACGCTTCCCAGCACGCCCAACGAGATCGTCGTTGTCGTCGCGCTCGCACTCATCTGCTCTGCCTACGGCTTTATCACCCAGACGCTCGTGCAGCCCCACGTGCCCGCCGAGACCACCGGCTTTGCCTTCTCGCTCGAGCCGGTCTGCTCCGCCGTTTTCTCGTTTTTCCTGGTCGGCGAGGTCCTAAGCCCCATCGCCTTCTTTGGCGCCGCCCTCATCCTCACCGGCGTCATGGTGGCAACCGTTGAGCTCCCGCGCCTTCGCGCGCATGGACAGGCTCACATGGCAGGAGCGCCCGAGCACGTCTCCTAATCCCCGTTCTTCGCGCAGTCGCAGCGTAAAGGCCATCGGACGCCCTTACAATAGATGCCAGCAAAGCATCTGCCACAAAGGAGCCCCATGGACACCGCAACTCGCGACCGTAACATAGCAACTTGGTTGGGCGATGCGCCGCAGCCGGTACGTGCCACCACGAACCAGTTGCTCGAGCGCATCGCCCTTTTACGTGCCGAGCAGACGATCTACCCGGCGCAGGACGACATCCTCAACGCGCTTGCCTACACGCCGGCCGACCAGGTCAAGGTTGTCATCTTGGGTCAGGACCCGTATCACGGACCCAACCAGGCCATGGGACTATCGTTCTCGGTTCCCGCGACGCAAACCAAGCTGCCGCCCAGCCTGTGCAACATCTATAAGGAACTCAAAGCGGACCTGGGCTGTCCCATCCCCGCCACGGGCGACCTAACGCCATGGGCGCAGCAGGGCGTCTTACTCCTTAACACCACGCTCACCGTACGTGAGCATGCTGCCAACTCACACGCCAAGCTAGGCTGGAGCACCTTAACCGACTACATCATCGAGTGCTGCTGCCAGCTGCCCCAACCGGTAGTCTTTTTGGCGTGGGGACGCTTTGCTCAGCAGATGGTCGAAGGCAAGCTCGCCGCAACCGGCACGGGCGAGGCGACCGGCAAGTTTTGCCTGGCTTCCACGCACCCCTCGCCGCTTTCGGCCAACCGCGACACGGCAGAACTCCCCGCTTTTATGGGGTCGCGCCCCTTCTCAGCTGCCAATCGGCTACTCGAACAGCACGGCTCGACCCCCGTCAACTGGACTTGCCTCGGCTAAAAATCAATACATCAAAAACGCGCCCGACGGCAATCTTGCCATCGGGCGCGTTTTCTACTCGGGCCAGATAAACTGGGTGCGGCCGGCCTCGCCACCATCGATCAGCAGGCTCTGCCCGGTCATAAACCGGTTGGTCACGCCCACAAAGTAGATCCACTCAGCGATCTCTTGGGCGGTGGCCCAGCGTTTAAGCGGCGTGAGCTCCATAATCTGGTTCCACAGGTGTTCGTCTTCCATCACGCAACGGTTGAGCGGCGTGATAACGCCGCCCGGGTCCACACTGTTGACGATGGCCTGCGGCGCCAGGCGGTTTGCAAGGTTCTTGGTGTAGGCGATAACGCCGCCCTTGCTGGCAGCATAGGTGGGAAACTCCGATCCCGTATGTCCGCTCGCCGACCCCACATTGACCACGGATTTGATAGCCGGCGTCGGCTTGGCGGCAAGCCCCTCCCCCACAAAGGCATAGCGCTCGGTCACGTTGATGGTGCCACGCAGGTTGGCGGCAATGTCGTCGGCCGAATCCTGCACACCGGCAACATTCACGATTACCTGAGGCTCAAGGTCGCCTGGAAACGAGTTAGGCTCGCGTATATCAACGATCAGATGGCGGTAGCGCTCGTGTTCGACCGCCGCCGGCAGCAGGTCAAAGCCCACGACCTCGTGGCCCTCGTCCAAAAAGCGCTGCACGCACGCGGCTCCGATACCGCCCGAAGCGCCCGTGATCAAAACCCGCATACTTGCTCCTTAGGCGGTTGCGTGGCGCTCGAGGTACTCGGCGCCCACATTCTCACGCTCCCAGCCACGCACGACCTTGTAGCCCACGGGGCTCAGGAAGACCTCGCACAGCAGCTCGGCAACAGCGCCGGTCAGCGAGCACATAAGGACCTGCACCCAGGTCCAACCAAAGAACGTATGGCTCACCACAATGGCAAAGACCAGGTTGTCGATAAACTGGCCAACACCCGTGGACACATAGGAACGGAAGGCGAAGCTCGCAAAGTTATTCTTTTTGAGCATACGGCCGAGCGACTGGTTGAGCGTGGAATTAACCACGGCAGAAACGAGCATTGCCAGCGAAGAGCCCAGCACCACGTACCAGGTGCCGCCAATGGTGGCGTTAAGGGCGCTGTTGACCTCGATCATGCCCGTGTCGTAGTAGGCGCCCCACATGCCGGGCGTGAGCGAGCATGCCCAAAAACACAGGCTCACGGCCAGGTTGACCAGCAGCGCGAGGATAGAGATTTTGATGGATGCCTTGGCGCCAAAGCGCTTGCAGATCATGTCCTGGCACAAAAACGAAACCCAGCTCACCACAAAGCCGCAATCGAGTGCCAGATACGGCAGGCTGATAAGCTCTTTGTTGGCCAGCAGGTTCATCATGATGACGCTCACGAAAAACAGCGAAACCGTTGCCGCGGGAATGCTCCGCAACAGGACCTTGTAGTCCTCCATGACCTTCTTGATCATTATGTACTCCTTTGGTTTTAGGTTTAACGAGCAGGATATCGGACCCGAACTGCTCGGACGCCCCGGTCTTGAGACGACGGTGGGTATGATAGCCGCTCACACGGCATCAGGCAAGTAAACGGCGCGGCAGCCCCGCAGGGCCACCGCGCCGATGCGTTAGAAGGCTACGTTGCCAAACTCCGACAGGATAAGATCGGGGTTGTGATCGGTTGCCCAATCCACGTTCCACGGGCTCGTGAACAGTAGCAGCTTACCACCGCGCATGTCCTCGACGCGCAGCGTGTCACGCGTGAGCGAAAGGCCCGGGATATCGATGGTATCGGGGTCGTTCTGAATCCAGCGGATGTCCGTATAGGGCAGCGGCTGGCGACGAACCTCAACACGATACTCGGCCTTGAGGCGGCGCTCGAGTACCTCAAACTGCAGCACACCGACCACGCCCACGATGACGCTCTCCATGCCGGCACCCAGCTCGCGGAAGATCTGGATGGCACCCTCCTGGGCAAGCTCCTCCATGCCCTTCACAAACTGCTTGCGCTTGAGCGTGTCGACCTGCGTAATGCGGGCGAACATCTCGGGGGCAAACGTCGGGATCTGCGGATACTGCACATGGCGCTTGCCCGAGCACACGGTGTCACCGATGCTAAAGATACCCGGATCGAACAGGCCCACGATATCGCCCGCGTACGCCTCGTCCACGATGGCGCGGTCATCGGCCATCATCGACGTGCCCGTAGCAAGCTTGAGCTTGCGGTTGCCCTGCACGTGGAAGGCGTCCATGCCACGCTCGAACTTGCCCGAGCAAATGCGCACAAAGGCGATGCGGTCGCGGTGGTTCTTGTCCATATTGGCCTGGATCTTAAACACAAAGCCGCTAAAGTCATCGCGGCAGGGATCGACCGGCTCGCTGGTGAGCGTATCGGTATAGGCGCGCGGCGTCGGGGCCAGACGCAGGAACTCTTTAAGGAAGGGCTCCACGCCAAAGTTGGTGAGCGCCGAGCCAAAGAACGCCGGGCTCAGCTTGCCGCAGGCCACGGCATCCAAGTCGAGCTCGTCGCCGGCACCATCGAGCAGCTCGATGTCGTCCATCAGGTTCTTGTGGTTCTCCTCGCCGATGAGCTCATCCATGGAAGGATCGCCCAGCTCGGCCTCGACCTCGGCGACCTTTTTGGTGGCGTTGGCGTGGCCGTCGCCCTCAAAGGCGATAACGCGACGGGTCTGGCGGTCGAACACGCCGCGGAAGTTGCGGCCGCTGCCGATCGGCCAGTTCATAGGATACGTATTGATGCCCAAGACATTCTCGATCTCTTCCATGAGCTCAAACGGATCGCGAGCCTCGTGGTCGAGCTTGTTCACAAAGGTGAAGATGGGAATGTGGCGCAGCGTGCAGACCTTAAAGAGCTTTTTGGTCTGGGCCTCGACGCCCTTGGCGCCGTCGATGACCATGACTGCGGCGTCGGCGGCCATAAGCGTACGGTAGGTATCCTCCGAGAAGTCCTGGTGGCCGGGGGTATCGAGGATGTTGACGCAGGCGCCGTTGTAGGTGAACTGCAGCACCGAGGAGGTGACGGAAATGCCGCGCTCCTTCTCGATGTCCATCCAGTCCGAGACGGCATGCTTGGCCGAGCTCTTGCCCTTAACCGAGCCGGCAGTCTGGATGCTGCCGGTATAGAGCAGCAGCTTCTCGGTAAGCGTGGTCTTACCGGCGTCCGGGTGGCTGATGATCGCGAATGTGCGACGCGACGAGATTTCATCCGACAGGCTTGCCATGCGGATCCTTTCTTGCATTGAGTGCATTACGTCGTTGTAACCGCACTATTGTAGCCGCGAAATCCCGATCTAGGGCACCTATCAGGACAAATTCATCAGTCAGGGCCGGGCAGCCGGCCCAATCCGAATTTGTCTCTTGCGTAACTGTGCATAGTGTATCTATACTGTGCTTACCGGTTATATACACGTGTAGCCCATCAGCTAAGGAGCCGCTGTGGACATCATCCTATCCAATTCGAGCGACAAGCCCATCTACGAGCAAATAGCCTCGCAAGTCAAAGCTCAGATCCTTTCGGGCACGCTCGCGGCGGGGGCCAAACTCCCCAGCATCCGTGCACTCGCGAGCGATCTTGGCGTGAGCGTCATCACCACCAAGCGCGCTTACGCCGACCTGGAGCAACTCGGCTTTATCTGCACCGTGCAGGGCAAAGGCTGCTTTGTCGCCGAGGGCAACCAGGAGCTCTTGCGCGAAAACCAGCTCTGCCATATCGAAGAACTGCTTGCGAAAGCGGCGAGCCAAGCCGAAGCCCTGGGCGTTACGCGCGACAAGCTGCACGAGATGCTCGACCTGGTAGTCCCCGAAACCATGCAGTAGCCATCTGCAAGAAAGGCTATACCATGCAAAACCTTCTAGAACTCAAAGGCATCTCACGCCGTGTGAGCGACCGCTTTTCACTGCGAGACGTCACGCTTGCCGTGGAGCCCGGCCAGATCGTTGGCTTTGTGGGCGCAAATGGCGCCGGCAAGACGACGACCATTCGCGCCGCGCTTGGGCTTATAAAGCTCGATGCCGGCGAGGTGCATCTGCTTGGACAGCGCTGCGACTCCAACGCGCCCGACGAGACGCAGCGCCACCTGCGCTCCCGCACCGGGCTTGTCCTGGACACGTGTCCCTTCCCCTCCACGCTCAAGGTGGGCCAGGTCGAGAGGCTCGTAGGCCCGGCATATCCCACGTGGAGCTGCGAAACGTTCGCCGGATTCATCGACCGATTTGGCCTCGATCCCAAGACAAAGGTCAAGGACCTCTCCCGCGGCATGGGCATGAAGCTGCAGCTCGCCTGTGCGCTCAGCCACAATGCCAAGCTGCTCGTTTTGGACGAAGCCACCGCAGGCCTTGATCCCATGGCGCGCGAGGAACTGCTCGACGAGTTGCTTGCCTTTGTCGCCGACGGCCAGCACAGCGTGCTGCTCTCGAGCCACATTACGTCCGACCTCGATCGCGCCGCCGACCGCGTCATCTGCATCGATAACGGTTCGATTGTGTTTGACCTGCCGCGCGAAGACATTACCGACCGCGCCGGCGTCGCCCACTGCACTCAAGCGCAGGCGTCCGAGCTCA
Organism: uncultured Collinsella sp.; assembly: GCA_958405565.1. Classification (GTDB taxonomy): domain Bacteria; phylum Actinomycetota; class Coriobacteriia; order Coriobacteriales; family Coriobacteriaceae; genus Collinsella. Next base: position 8,859 of record CATYEN010000059.1, read on the forward strand.
TGGCTTGCGTCGAAGGCGCCCGTGCCGCCCACCACGCCTATAGCGTGGACGTGCTCGTGCCCAACCGTCGCGATGTGCTCGAGGCCTTCCCCGAGATTCCCTGCGACCGGGCAACCATTGATGACTATCTTCGCCTCACGCTGAAAGGGGCTTCGAAATGAAACGCGCCTTTATGTCTGAGCTCGCCATCGACCGCACGCTTGTCCCGAGCATCGCGGGCGTCGGCCTGTTCATCTTCGTCGTACTAACCCTCGCCAACGCATCGGACGGTGACTCTGGCATGAGTGCCGGCGCCTGCGCGGTCAGCGCCATGTCGCCCATCGTGGTCATGAACTCGCTGGCCGGCTACGACAATCAAAACGGATGGGAGCGCTATCGGGCAACGCTGCCCCTCTCGCGCAAAGACATCATCTGTGCACGCTACCTGTGCATCGTTATCTTCTCGGTCGTCATGGCGTGCGCGGCTACGCTTCTGAACATCCTCGCCCTTCCGCTCTTCGACCCCATGGGCATCCCTTCGACATGCCAGACGATCTTTGAAATCGCAACCGCCTCGGCGGCATCGATGCTCATCTCCCTCATGATGGTATTCTTGACACAGCCGCTGTTCTTCCGATTTGGACACATGGAGGCGCTGCGCCTATCCCTTGGCCTGTTTGCCCTGTTTGGCTGCGGCACCATGGCAATGCTGAGTTCCTCCAACCCCATCAGCAACTGGCTCATGTCGATTGCCGGAGCGAATCCCGATCCCGCCGTTCTTGGCTGTCTGTGTGCAGGAATCGCGGTATTGGCCCTCGTGCTATGTGCACTTAGCTGCATCGTCAGCACCAAGGTCTACCGGGCACGCGACCTGTAGGCGGGCGAATCTCGACCCACGCAGGTCGTAATCGGCCACAATCGCGCCCCTCAAGTCCGTGACAAATGGCATATCCCCAGCCCATGCGCAACGTTCTATAATCAAAGCGTCACGGGCCTCGGCCCAATTTCGATCATCCAAGGGGATGTCTTTTTGGTCATTGTTCTTTAGGGAACGGTCAATCGCATACAAATTGAAAACGGCCGTCTTGCGGCCGTGGTTTGTTGCGCCGTTCCGCCTCCGTCATCTGCCACATATGCACCTGATAGGAAAGAACAATGAACTCTGCGAAATCTCAATCCTTCCCAAAAGCCACCAGCTTCGACGCGGCACTCGTACGCTCTAAGATTATGGGGCCGAACCCCCTCAAACTCTGCGAAGAGCTCCTTTACGATGCGAGCATTCCCCGCGGCGCCCGTGTCTGCGACCTTGGGTCGGGCACCGGCATTACCAGCGCCCTGCTCGCCCGCGCATACGGGTTTGACACCTACGCCGTCGATCTGTGGAGCGACCCCGTCGAGAACCGCACATTCTTCGATTCGCTCGGTATCTCGCGCGACACGATTCATCCCTTTCAGGCGGACGCCTCACAGGGCCTACCATTTGAGCACGGCTATTTTGATGCGGTCGTGAGCATCGACTCGTACAACTACTACGGTCGGGACCCGCACTATCTGGGCGAGCGCCTACTCCCCTACGTAAAGCAAGGCGGGATGCTCTACTTAAGCATCCCCGGCATGGTTCGCGACTGCCACGACAACCTGCCCGTTTGCCCGCTCAAATCCTGGACACCCGAGCAGCTCGACTATATGCACGACTTAGCCTGGTGGCGCGCCATGATCGAGCCGACCCCCCGGCGTCGAGATTGTCTCGATGCAGCCTATGCTCTGCACGGACAAAGCATGGGAAGACTGGCTCGCCTGCGACAACGAGTACGCAGCAGGCGACCGCGCTGCCGTCGAAGCCGGCGCGCTCGAATACCTCAACACCATCGCCATTGTGCTGAGGAAGCTCTAAACGATAGCCGCGCGAGGCCGTAAACAAACGGCCTCGCGCGGCTTCTTTAAAACAAGTTCTGAACAACCGTAAAGCGCAATACGCTACTTGCGCAGCGGCTTGGGCAGCGGAATGCCGGCGGCGATGACGGCCGCGATGATCATGCAGACAATGCCCTTGAGCGGGAAGCACATAAGCAGCAGGCCCACGACCATGACGGGCCGACGCATAACGGCGCCCATCGTCGAGGCCGTGCAGACGGCGACGCAAAAGACCGGATCGGCGCCGGTGAGGATGGCAAGGCCATAGCCCAGGCTTACGCCCGAGAAGATAACCGGGAAGAAGTGGCCGCCACGCCAACCAAGGTTGATGAGGGCGGGCGTCAGCATGGCCTTGACCAGACCGGTCGCGATAAGCACGCCGGCGGGGATGGTCAGATAGGTCTCCATGAGCACGCCGGCCTGTGTCTCGCCGGCAAACATGGTGAAGGGCAGGACCGTACCGCAAGCGGCAAGTACCAGACCGGCCAGCATGGCCTTGGCGACGGGGTGCTCCCCCATCGCGTGCGCCAGGGCCTCGCTTGCATGCTCAGAGACAAAGTACAGCCAGCCGCAGACCGTACCGACGAGCGACAGGGGAATAAGCCAGGCAAGCTCGAGGTTACCCACCTGGGCAGCTTCGAACCTCGGCATGCCCATGCCGCCGCCCATAAGCTGTCCGAGCAGCAGGTAGGTACCCAGACCGCCGGCAATCGCAATGCCGTAGACCACAGTCTTTTGCGCCTTGGGGAGCTTGATGGTGATCTCATCGGATGCGGGGTCCTCGTCGCCGTCGGCGCTACCGGCGAGCGGCGCCACAAAGCCAAAGACGGGCGCGGTAAAGAGTGCCGTCAGGGCAGCCTGGGTACCCAGCAGCGTGAGCTGTCTAAACTCGGTGCCAAAGCGACGCATGCGGTCGCCGACCCAGCTGCACAGACCCGCGATAACGCCGGTCAGGCCGGCCTCCGGTCCAATGCTGCCGCCAAACAGCAGCGGCAGCAATGCCGCAAGCGAAAGCTTGCCCAGGTTGTCGTACGGGTAGCGACCGTCTTGTTTAACCTTGGCCATCACCTGGTTGAGGTCATCGGTCTTGGTGCCCGTCATCTTTTCGTACAGACCGATCAGCAGGCCGCCCAGCAGGCAGACGAAAAACGGGTACGGCAAAAAACCGAACGGACCGCTCGCGAGCTCGGGCGAAGCGACGCCCAGCGCGTGTGGAATCTCGGTCCACAGATAGTCGATGCCGTGCTCCATCGCAAAGAAGAACAGCCAGACCGCGGCACCTGCGAACGCACCGGTCACGGCAACGCTCACTAAAAACAGCGCACGGTTTTTGGGTTTTGCAAGACTATTCATCGGGTCCTCCCGCGGTCAAAATCGACAAGGATACGTTTTATTGTAGGGCGAGCGTTGCCCGAACGAGCCAACCGTCTGCGCCGCAAACGGCACCATTGGGAGTCATAGTGGGGCAGGCTCAAGACTTATCCGTTAATAATCGAGGCAATCTCGCGCAAATCGTCGGCGAAGTAGATGCCGTGCTGGCGCCTCGGGCTCGAAAGCCCCTTATCAATCATGTGCCCGAGCAGCGCCTTGAGGTCGTTGTAGTAACCGTCCAGGTTATACAGGATGCACGGCGCACTCAGATGCCCCAACGACACGGCGGACATGACCTCGGCAATCTCCTCGAGCGTGCCCGTCCCACCGGGAAAGGCGATGAACGCATCGCCGAGCTCAATCATCTTGGCCTTGCGCTCCGCCATATCACTCGTCACGATGAGGTCGTCGATACCGTCATGTTGAAACTCGGCCTCGATAAAAAAGCTCGGTTCAACACCCGTCACGTGTCCACCCGCCTCGAGTACGCTATCGGCGAGCGCACCCATCAGGCCTGACTTGGACCCGCCGTATACCAGCGCGTGTCCGTTGGCGCCAATCCAGTTGCCCAGCTCCTGCACCGCGGGCAGAAACGCCGGGTCATTACCGACGCTGGCACCCAGATACACGGTGATATTCATATTCAGTCCCCCTCATCGTGACGCACGGCGCCCGTTCTAGCGCTGGCGTCGACGATACTCGCGCACGCGACGCGAAAGATCGGCGAGCTCGTCGCGATCGAGCTCTTCCAAATGCTCAAGATCGTCCATAAAGCGCGCCATGGTGTCCTTTTGACGCATCTTGATGAGCGTATTGCAGTAGTTCACCGCCACACCCGTGAGCATAGCGACGTAAAAGATACTGATGACGCTCAGGACGACGGTAATCGCGCGGGCAACCGGCGTCTCGGCCGGAATATCGCCAAAGCCGATGGTCGAGACCGTCTCAAAGCTAAACCACAGGCCATCGCCAAACGTGAGGGTCGTAGGCTCGGACAGCCAGACAGCCGTCGAGCACAGCAGGTAAAAGATAAGAAACAGGCCCGTGATGCGTGCAAAGCCAGCCTGTCGCAGCACATCGGCAAGCGTCCTCAACCTGTTCATTGCGACCCCTTCCACGGACAACCAATCACGTTCGCTCGGTATTGTCCCACAACCGGCAGTTAGGGACGTTCCTTTTAATATGAGCAGGACATTGTCAAGAGGCAAAATCGGGCC
>CATYEN010000060.1 GCA_958405565.1 uncultured Collinsella sp.
TGGGAGGCCAGGGCGCCGCTGACCGGTGGACGGCACCGAGCCGTCATCGAAACTGAAGAAGGGGGAGGCCTCGCGGCCTCCCCCTTTTTTGCGTTAACGGTTTTTTTGTCTCACATAGTAGCTGTGTTTTATAACCCTCGTTTGTCGCATCTTCTGTGAACGGGCTACAATAACCTAGTCTGTGCGATATGGAGGTGAACATGGCTGAAGCTGGTATCGGCGTTGATATCGTCGAGATTTCCCGCATGAAATCAATTCTTGAAAAGACGCCGTCGTTTGCTCGGCGTGTGTTTACCGAAGAAGAGCGTGCGTATTGCGATGCATCATCGCGTCCCGCTGCTCACTATGCGAGCCGCTTTGCTTCGCGCGAGGCGGTGCTTAAAGCTCTCGGCACGGGTTTTAGTCAAGGCGTGGGTCGCAAGGATGTTTCGGTAACGCGTGATAAACTCGGCAAACCGAAGGCTCTGCTTTCTGGTCGTGCTCTCGAAATCGCCCAGGATTTGGGTGTTGTCGAGGTCGCTCTTTCTATTACTCTTACGGGTGACTTGGCTGTCGCTAATGCCATTGCAATCACCGAGGATGCTCGACCTAAGCCTAAGGAAGAAATAGTGAGCAACAAGAAACGCGTTGCGCAGACATTTAAAGAGGCTCGCTCTGTTTTAGATGAGCTTGAGCAGCTGCAGAATTCAGCATTGACGGAGCACCTGGGCGATGCTTCGCAAGATACGCTAGGAGCATAGATGAAACCGGTTTTGAGTACCGAAGAAGTCGTTCGTCTCGAGGATATCATCGAACGCGAAGGGACTTCGAAGGCCGAGCTTATGGAGCTAGCGGGTGAGTTTGCCGCCAACGAGGTCTTGAAGCTCAATCCCGATCGGGTTCTCGTTCTGGTCGGTTTTGGTAATAATGGCGGCGACGGTTGGGTTGCCGCCGATATCCTGAGTCACAAGGGTGTGGACGTGGATATCGTTTCTCCGGTTGAGCCGGATGAGATTCCTGCTGCTCTGGCACGTCATGTTGCTCGTCGAACTGCCGGTCGCGATGTGCATGTTTGCGTCGGTCCCTCGCGTGACGAACTCGAGGTTTTGATCGATAAGGCGGATGTTGTTGTCGATGCCATTTTTGGTACCGGTTTCCACGGGAATCTGCGTGCGCCGTTCTCCATTTGGATTCCTACGGTCAATGAATGCGCCGATTGTGTCGTATCCATTGATGTCCCCTCGGGCCTGAATGCCGAGACGGGCGTTGTTGATGACGACTGCATTCGTGCCGAGCGCACGGTGACGATGATTGCGCCCAAGATTGGTCTGTATAGCGCTGATGGCCCTGAGTATGCTGGCGATTTGATCTGCGGCAATCTTTACGACCGTCTTGACGAAGTCATCGATGATGTCGACCACGCCGCCGAGATTGTCGAGCCCGGTGACTTAGTTGATTACTTTGCTCCGCTACCATCGAATATCGATAAGTATTCCCGTGGCTCCGTGCTTATTGTCGCCGGATCTGCGCAATATCCTGGTGCTGCCATTATGGCGGCCAAGTCTGCAGCTCGCGCGGGTGCTGGTTACGTGGCAGTCGCGGCTCCTGGCGCCTGCGCTAATCTCATTCGCATGGCACTCCCTTCGATTCCCGTCTTTGCTATTCCGTCTGATTCCCGCGGCTCCTTTGGCGCCGCTGCGCGCATGACGGTGTGCGAGATCGCAAAGAAGTACAGCTGCGTGCTGTGCGGTCCCGGTATGACGACGTCTGCTGGCGCTATGCAGGTGGTTTCGGGCTTGCTCGAGCTTGATGTACCGCTAATTTTGGACGCCGATGCACTCAACTGCCTTGCTAAGATTGCCATTGACGGTATTGATAGTAACCCCGAGATGTATCGTCGCGAGCAGCCGTTGGTTATGACGCCGCACTATCGTGAGCTTTCGCGTCTGGTTGCCGGTGACGAGGTGAACGACCTTGGTACCGCGATTGCAGCTGCGCAGAAGGTTGTCTGGGCTGCAGGCTCCGACAATCTGGTGGTCATAGCCAAGGGGCCGACGACGGCTATCTGTGGCGTTGAGCGCGTGCTGCTGCCACTCTCGGGTCCGGCTTCTCTGGCAACTGCCGGTTCGGGTGATGTTCTCGCGGGTATTTTGGCCGGCACGCTTGCCACCATGCGCGACGAGATGGATCGTTGGGAGTTACTGTATTCGTACGCCGTTGCACTTCACAGCTATGCTGGTTTTGCCGCGGCGACGGAGTATGGTGAGAAGAGCGTCATCGCGACCGATCTTATCGACTTGATCGGTCCTGCCATGGAACTGGCGGCAAAGGATGCGCTCGAAGATCTGGGAATCATGGACGAAGGGTCGGATGACTAATCATGAATAAAGCCGATTTGACGCGCTGGTCCTGGGTCGAGATCGACCGCGGGGCGCTCCGTCGCAACACGAGGGCCTATAAGAACTTGCTGAATCCACGTCAGCGCCTGTGCTGCGTGGTCAAGGCCGATGCTTATGGTCATGGAGCTGTTGAGTGCGCCAAGATCATGTATTCGGCCGGTGCCGACATGTTTGCCGTGGCGACGGTTAACGAGGGCGTTGAGCTCCGACAGGGCGGGATTACGAAACCCATCCTCATCCTAAGCGAGCCGCCTATCGAGGCCATTCCGACGTTGCTCGAGTTTGATATCATGCCCTCGGTCTATACGTCTGACTTTGCTCTTGCGTATGGCGAATGTGCCGTCGCGGCGGGCAAAGTGGGCAAGTATCATCTCGCCATCGAGACGGGCATGAATCGTATCGGCGTTCACTACACGCAGGTGCTCGACTTTGTACGCGGCATCAGTTTCCATCGCGGTATTCAGTGCGACGGCGTATTTACGCACTTCGCCACGGCCGATGAACCTTCGGGCTGGGACTACAAGCTGCAGTGTCAGCGCTTTACCGAGGCCGTTCAGGCCATTAAGGATGCGGGTTTTGAGTGCGGTATCGTGCACTGCGCCAACACGCCGTCCTCGATGCTCGACCCCTCGATGCATTTTGATATGATCCGCGCCGGCGTTGGCTTGTATGGCATGCAGCCGTGCGAGCTGAGTGGCCGCGTGATGCAGCTTGATCCCGTCATGAGCGTCCACGCGCGTGTGACGCGCGTGGCGCATCCTGCGATGGGCGAGGGCGTGGGCTACGGCTTTACCTACCGCGTACCGCGCACGCGCGTTCAGATCTGCACCCTTCCGATCGGTTATGCCGATGGCCTTTCGCGTACGCTTTCCAATCGTATGGACGTGCTGTATCGCGGCGAGCGTGTGCGTCAGGTGGGCAATATCTGCATGGACCAGTTTATGGTCGCCATTCAGTCCAACCCGGCGCATGAGATTCCCGAGGCCGAGTATGGTGACGAGATGATCATTGTCGGCCGCGATGGAGATGCCGAGATTACCATGGACGAGATGGCGAGCCTACGCGGCACGATTAACTACGAGGTCGCTTGCGGCTTTGGTATGCGTCTCGACAAGGTCTACGTGTAGGAGTCGCTATGGGCGTCATGCACATCCCCGGCCATAGCCATCAGGCGCCGCGTGAGGTCGCACTCGAGGAGATCGAGGCCGTTCTGGGCGATTGTCACCTTTGCCAGCTTTACCAGTCGCGCCATAACATCGTATTTGGCGTGGGAAACCCCCACGCTCGCGTGATGTTTATTGGCGAGGCGCCGGGCCGCAATGAGGATTTGCAGGGCGAGCCCTTTGTGGGGGCGGCAGGCGAGGACCTCAACGGCATTTTGTCGCTGGCGGGGCTCAAACGCGAAGACGTCTACATTGCCAACGTGCTTAAGTGCCGCCCGCCGGGAAACCGCAATCCGCGTCCCGAGGAAGTGCTGGCTTGCTCGCCGTTTTTGCGTGAGCAGATTCGAAGCATCTGGCCCGATATCATCGTGACGCTCGGCAATCCCGCGACGCACTTTGTGCTTAAGACCGAGATCGGCATTACTAAGCTGCGCGGCAGGTTCCACCAGATGGGGCATTTTGTAGTAATGCCCACGTTCCATCCGGCAGCAGCGCTACGCAATCCGGCGTGGCAGGAGCTGCTGGAGGAAGACTTTAAGATGCTGGGCGACTATCTGGAGCGACATCCCGCACCAGAGGACGCCTCGGAATAATAAGGAGCATATATGTCCCTGGAGCGCCTGGGGGTAGGTACTTACAAAACGACTTGCGCTGCCGATACGGAGTACTTTGGCGAGCTAATTGCACCGTGCCTTGAGGACGGCGATGTGCTCATCCTGACTGGTGGCCTGGGAGTGGGCAAAACTCACTTTACCAAGGGCGTCTCGCGCGGGCTGGGCGATGGGCATATGGTTACGAGCCCTACGTTCGCGCTCATGGCCGTTCACGATCAAGGTCGTATTCCGCTGTTTCACTTTGATCTATACCGCCTGGAGCATGCCTATGAGCTCGAGGATACGGGCATTTTCGATGTGCTGGGCTATGAGGGTGCTTGCCTGCTGGAATGGGGCGAACAATTCCAGGACGAGCTGACGGATGAGTATCTTTCGGTGACGCTCAAGCGTGATGAGGGCGACAGCGATGTGCGAACGATAACGCTCGAGGCGCACGGTGACCGCGCAATGGAGCTTTTCCATTTGATTGATAAGGCTGTACAAGATGAGTTTGCATAACGACAACGCGCTGGTGGTGGCGCTCGATACCTCGACCGACATGCTTGCCTGCGCGGCAAGCTGGATTGATGGGCAGACGGGCGAGACGAAGCTCGTGAGTGGCGACCACATGTGTCGCCGTCACGCCAACGTTGAGCTCGTGAATACCGTTGATGGCGTGTTGGCCCAAGCCGGTCTGGATCGCAGCGATGTTGGTTGCTACGTGGTCGGCCGCGGCCCGGGGTCGTTTACGGGTGTGCGCATCGGCATCTCCACTGCCAAGGGCCTCGCGCGTGGTGCCAATGTTCCGCTGCTGGGCGTGTCGACGCTCGATGCTTGCGCTTGGACGGCGTGGAAGGCTGGCGTGCGCGGCAAGCTTGGTATCTTGGCCGATGCTATGCGCGGTGAGGTATATCCGGCGCTGTATATGCTGGTCGATGATGGTCCCGAGCGTCAATTTGAGCGCGAGCACGTGGTCAAGGCCGCCGTGGCGCTCGATGAGTGGCGCCAAGCAGCGGACTGGGACCAGGTTCAGCTGACCGGTGACGGTCTCGTGCGCTATGGCAAGCTGCTGGGTGAGGACGAGGCCGCCCGCTGCGTGGAGCACGACCTGTGGTGGCCTTCGGGCGAGGGCTTGCTGCTCGCGCACGCTGCGGGTGACGGTGATCCGGCCCGCGTCCTGCCGATTTACACGCGCCTTTCGGATGCCGAGGAAAACGAGCGCAAGCGTCTTGGTCTTGCCGAGAGTGCGCAGAGCGAAATTACGGGCGTTGCCGATGAGCTCGCCGGTCGTCATCTGCAGTTCCGTCCCATGGGCGCGGCGGATGCCGAGGGCGCGAGCGCGCTGGAGGCTGCCTGCTTTGAAGGTGCCGGACACGAGGCGTGGACGCCGGGCATGTTCCTGTCCGAACTGGGCGAGGACGTCGCTGCGCCGCGTAGTTGGTGGGTAGCACACGACGACGGCAAGCTGCTGGGCCTTGCCGGCGGTATGGTCGTGGACGGCGATGTGCAGATTCTGGATGTCGCCGTCGACCCGGCACATCGCCGTGAGGGCATTGCCCGCAAGCTGCTGTCGCATGTGAGCTATGATGCCCAGATGCTCGGCTGCACCACGGCTTCGCTCGAGGTCGAGGATGGCAACGAGGGAGCGATCGCGCTTTATAACGCTCTGGGCTTTACCGAGGCAGGACGGCGCCGCGGCTACTATGGTGCCGGCAAGGATGCCATCGTCATGACGGCTCCGCTGCCCCTGGTGCTTCCGGTCGATAACGCCTCGCCCGAGCCGACGGCAGCCGAGCAGCGCGTATGGCCGCTGCCTGCGCCTAGGCGCTCCGAGGGGGAGCGTGCCGAAATTGAGCGCCGCCGCCTAGTGCTTGCCATCGAGAGTTCCTGCGACGAGACGGCCGTGGCGATTATCGATGCGGATGGCAATATGCTGGCCAACCAGGTGTCGACGCAAATTGATTTTCATGCCCGCTTTGGCGGCGTGGTGCCCGAGATCGCCTCGCGCAAACACGTTGAGGTGATTGTGAGTGTCGTGGATGCGGCGCTCGAGGATGCCGCAGCATCGCTTGGTCTTGAGGGTGGAGCCATTGCTCCCAGCGAGCTTGCCGCCGTGGGTGTGACGCAGGGTCCGGGCCTGGTGGGCGCGCTCGTGGTGGGCGTTGCCTTTGCCAAAGGCTTTGCCTACGCTGCCGGTAAGCCGCTCGTATGCGTCAACCATCTGGAGGGGCACCTGTTTGCCAACCTGCTGGCGCAGCCCGACCTCAAGCCGCCGTTTATCTTCACGCTCGTCTCGGGCGGTCATACCATGCTTGTTCACGTCAAGGCATGGGGCGACTACGAGGTACTTGGTGAGACACTCGACGATGCTGTGGGCGAGGCCTTCGACAAGGTGGCCAAGGCGTTGGGTCTGGGCTATCCCGGTGGCCCCATCATCTCCAAGCTGGCCGAGACGGGCAACCCCAAGGCAATCGATTTTCCTCGCGCGCTTAACAGCAGGGGGGACTATCGCTTCTCGCTTTCGGGCCTCAAGACGGCGGTGACGCTCTACATCGAGCAGGAGACCAAGGCCGGGCGCACGATTCACCTGCCCGATCTGGCGGCTTCGTTTGAGGCAGCTGTCTTTGACGTGCAGTACAAGAAGGCCAAAAACGCACTGCACGCTACCGGATGCAAGGAATACTGCATCGGTGGCGGCGTCTCGGCCAACCCGCATCTGCGCGAGATGATGATCAAGAAGCTTGGACGTCAGGGGATTCGCGTAACGGTGCCGCCCTTGTCTGCCTGTACCGATAACGCAGCCATGATCGCGGAGGTCGCTCGCCGTAAATTCGACCGAGGTGAAATCTCGCCGTTCGACGTCGACGCCGATCCAAACATGACGCTGTAGTCGTACGGGTGCGGTCCCCGACGCTGCCCGGGCGCCAGCGGCCGCATATGAACTTTCCTGCTCTACAGTCCTGCTCACGACGGAGGCCACATTAAGTGGCCTCCTGTTCGTGCGGAACTCGCGATAAAGTTCATATGCGGCCGCTGGCGCCCGGGCAGCGCCGGGGACCTTTCTGTATCGATATAGCTTCTGAGCTGGATCGGCGTCGACAACGTCCAGCAAGCTTAACAAGCCAGCGTCGAATTTCCGGCGTGCTTTAGCTGAAAGAAAAGATGGCATGCGGAGCTTTGCTCCGCATTTGGGATGGAAGCCCCTCGGGAGCGAGCGGGCGTATACAAGGTTTATCGCGAGTTCCGCACGAGCCGGAGAGCACTTAATGTGCTCTCCGTGCGAGCAGGACTGTAGAGCAGGAAACCTTGTATACGCCCGCTCGCTCCCGAGGGGCATCTCTCATGCAAAAACTTTTGTTGGGTAAAGTTCGAGGTCAGTGGCGTTTTATACCGAGAATTTCAAAAAAGTTGAAAATTCATTACAAATTTGCGTTGACTTTAGGTAACTAAAGTTTCATACTCCTTTTCAACCACTGGGGGATGTGAACACGCACGGATCGTTCACATCATGATTGAAGAGGATTTCTTAGACATGTTCACGCATCAGCTAAACATTATCAGCGTAGTAATTATCTGATGCGGGTTAGCACATACAGCTAGCCCGTACGATAACGGGCGGCTGATGAAGATGAGGGCCGTCGAGCGCAACCGACGGCCCTCATTTTTTATGTCTAGGAAGTTCTTTTTAGAGGAGGAAATGTAATGAACGGAGTTTTGCTCATGGTTGTGGCCGCGGCGGTGCTCGCCTGCGGCTATCTGGGCTACGGCCGCTGGCTGGCCAACAAGTGGGGCGTTGACAAAGAGGCCCTCACGCCGGCCAAGCGCATGAAGGACGGCAAGAGCTTCTCGCCCGTCTCCGCCTTTACCGCGTTCTCGCACCAGTTCAGCTCGATCTGCGGTGCTGGCCCTGTCACGGGTACGATCGTCGCCATGGCCTTTGGCTGGCTGCCCGTCGTGCTCTGGGTCCTCGTCGGCGGCATCTTCTTTGGCGCCGTCCACGACTTTGGTGCTCTGTACGCCTCGATGAAGAACAACGGCAAGTCGCTCGCTCAGCTCATCGAGAAGTACATCGGCAAGACCGGCCGTCGCCTGTTCCTGCTGTTCTGCTGGCTGTTCTGCATCATCGTCATCGCCGCCTTCACTGACATGGTCTGCAAGACGTTCATGTTCACCCCGGCCGTTGACGCTTCTGGCGCCGCTACCGGTGCCATCGACTTCACCAAGTCCTATGCCGCTGGCTGTGCTGGCACCATCTCCATCCTGTTCACCTTCGTCGCTATCGCCTTTGGTTGGGCCCAGAAGAAGTTCAACCTCACCGGTGCCGCCGAGTTCGTCACCGGCGTGGTCCTCATGGTCCTCATGTTCGCCGTCGGTATGCAGTTCCCGGTCTACCTGGATAAGTTCCAGTGGTTCGCCGTCGTCATGGTCTACCTGGTCTTCGCTGGCGCCATGCCCATCCAGATGCTCAAGACCCCGCGTGACTACCTCACTTCCATCATGATGATCGTCATGATCGTTTGCGCTGTCCTCGGCATCGTCGTCCTGGGCGTCAACGGCCAGGCCACCATCACCGCTCCGGTCTTCACCGGCTTCTCCACTGCCTCCGGCATGATGTTCCCGGTCCTGTTCGTTTCCGTCGCTTGCGGTGCTCTCTCCGGTTTCCACAGCCTCGTTTCTTCCGGCACCTCTTCTAAGCAGGTCGAGAAGGAGCAGGACGCCGTCAAGGTCGGTTATGGCGCCATGATCGTCGAGTCCTTCGTCGGCATCCTTGCCATCATCGTCGCCGGCATCATGTTCTCCGACATGAACACCGCCGGTACCGGCGCCCTCAACGCCGGCGTCGCTTCCACCCCGTTCCAGATCTTCGCCGCTGGCATCTCCCGCGGTATGCAGGCCTTTGGTGTTGACGGCACGCTCGCTACCGTCTTTATGACCATGAACGTTTCCGCTCTGGCCCTGACCTCGCTCGACGCTGTCGCCCGCATCGCCCGCACCTCGTTCTCCGAGTTCTTTGCCCAGACCAACGACGCCCTGGCCATCGAGTCCAAGGCCGGCTACATGAAGGTCCTCGGCAACCCCTGGTTCGCCACGGTCGTCACCCTGCTTCCCGGCCTCGCCCTCGCCTTTGGCGGCTATGCCAACATCTGGCCGCTCTTTGGTGCCTCCAACCAGCTGCTCGGCGGTATGACCATGATCACCCTCGCCGTGTTCTGCAAGTGCACCGGCCGCAAGGGTTGGATGCTCTACGTGCCCGTCGCCTTCCTGCTCTGCTGCACGTTCACCTCGCTGGTCCAGAGCGCCATGGGCTGCATGACCGCCGTCCAGGCTTATGGCTTCTTTGGCACCATCCCGGCTACCGCCACCACGGCTGCCGTCTCCGTCGCCGCCACTAAGGGCCTGCAGCTCGTCTTCGCTGTCCTGCTGATGGTCCTGGGCCTCATCGTCGCCGTCAACTGCCTCAAGGAGTTCTTCGGCAAGGAGGCCGGCTCCATGCCTGACGAGGAGCCCGAGTGGTCCGAGATGGGCAAGGCCGAGTATGGTCGCGCTGCTGCCGCTGAGGCTCCTGCCGACGCCGAGGCCGCCCAGGCTTAGCCGATCGGACGGATTGAATCCTCCATCTCTATGACTCGGAAAGACCGGGTCCGCAGAACGCGGGCCCGGTCTTTTTTCTTGTGAAGACGGGCGATGCCAGGGGTGTTCTCGCAGATGTTTTGCGTGGACGGGCACGCGCGTTGTACCATATGGACGTATATGTGTGCATATGAAAGGGGCCCCGTGGCCAAGACGGTATATTCCGATAACCAGAACAATGTCGATGCCCTGGCCGAGCGCCTGAGCAGTCAGACATCGCTTTCTGCCGAGCGGGCTAAGCTCGTTGCCTACGACCTGCTCTGCCGTAAGGCGCTTAAGATCAAGTCGAGCGCTCTGGCGCAAATTTTCCGCTCCGTGGATAAGGAGTGCGATACCAAGGCGATGCGCGACGAGTTTATCGCGGCAAAGATTGTGACCAAGATCGAGGGCAGCGGCATTAACGGGCGCCCCGCGTTCTATACCATCAATGCCGAGGTTCACGACGCTCAGGAGCGGCCTGCCGATGTCGCAGAAAAGGCTTCCGTCGATGATTCCGTTGAGATGCCCGCTGTGGAAGAAGTTGCCCCGCGTGAGCATGTCGATACTGACGAGCTGCTCGATGAGCATGTCGTGCGCGCCTTCACCGCCAAGGCGGGGCGAGGCGGCTTTGGCGGAGGCGGCAAGCGCGATGCGCAGCGCCGTGCCCAGCAGGAGCGTTTCCGTCGTGCCGTGGCTCAAAAGGACGGGGCCGATATCGAGACTGTCGAGAACGAGCCTGTCGCCGAGCCGCAGGAGCCTGTGAAAGAACAGAAGTCCGCTGAGCCTCGGGAGCCCAAGCGTCGTCGCGGTGCGCACTTTAAGGCCGAGCAGCAGGATGCCGCGCGCGAAGTCGAAAAGCCTGTCGAGACCGTGGATGCGGCTGACGAGCCGGCCAAGAAGGCCCCGGGCTCGTGTCGTCCCGGTCGTGGCTTTGCGGGTTGCGCGTATCCCGTAAAGCGTCAGGAAAAGGTCGATCAGGTTCCGGAGACACGCGCCGAGAAGGCCGAGAAGCCTGCCGAGCCGGAAGTTCGTGAACAGAAGCCTGTTGAGCAAAAGGTTGCGTCCGATGTTGAGGTTCAGGGCCAACAGCCTGCGAACGAGCAGACGGGGGAGGGCACTTCGAACAAGCCTCGCCGCCGTCGTCATCGCGGCGGTCGCGGCTCAAATGCCCAGACTGCTGCCGAACAGGGAACGACGCGCGACGAAGATGTGAAGTCAGACACTCCGGTGGAGCAGCCCAAGCGTCGGTCGGCGAAGGAGGGCAAGTCCGAGCGCTCGCAAAAGCAGGCGTCTACGCCGAAGGGCGAGTGCAGCGCCCAGGGCGATTCTAAGCACAAGTCTCAGAAGAAGCCGGAATCTGCCGCGGCAGATGCTGCTGCCCGGCAGGCCGAGACGACCGTCAACGGCGAGGTTTCGGCATTTGCCCTGGTCCGCGTTTTGGGCAGGCAGCTGCTCAAGGTCGTCCCCACGCCCACGGCGCTCTCCAAGATTAAGGAGCAGCAGACTCAGATCGTTAAGGTCGAGGGCAAGGACGGCAAAAAGGCTCCGCAGCGCGCTCAGCACAACGAGATGTCCAATCGCAAGATTGCCGAGGAAATCGCAATTATCCAGGCTTGGATTGAGCAGAACCGCGGCGCCGACACGCCGGTTGCCTCGCGTCGCCAGCGCGCCTATCAGATCTTTAATGACGAGAAAGCCTTTGACGGCAAGCACGGCGAGCGCTTGATCAGGCGTATGACCGAAAAGGGCATCAGCATGCAGGCGATTAAGGTCGCCCCCAACCGCCCCGTGCACTTTACGGGCTTTTTTACGCTGGGTGCCGACAAGCCGTTCATTATGGTCGAGAACTTGGATACCTACGACGAGATCGTCAAGCTTCTGCGCGGCCGCAAGCACGCCAGGCTCTTTGGCACCAAGGTGGGCGGCGTGATCTTTGGCGGCGGCTGCAAGGCGAGTGTCTCGCACGCACTGGATGATTATCTGGCCGAGATCGGCTATCGCTTTAACTACGTCTACTACGTGGGCGACATCGATCGAGAGGGCGCACGCATCGTCGAGCAGGCCCGCAATGCCAACGTCGTTGAGATTCGCCTGCATGCCGGCATGTATCGCGCCATGCTCGCCGAGCATAAGCGCCGCGTGAAGGCCGGCGGAGAGTGTGAGCCCGCGGCGGCCAACCAGGGTGTGCCGCAGAACCTGGCGGCGACGATCAAGGACCTGCCCATGGTTACGCGCGTGCAGTTCCGCAATGTGCTGCGCGAGGGCGGGCGAATTCCGCAGGAGATCCTGATGACCGCCGACTATCGGGATGGCGACTCGGGAAGCTTCGACCGCATGCTGAACAATTAAATTCCGCCGGCCCCGGTAGAGCGGGGGACACCGGCTTAGGTTTCCTGCTCTACAGTCCTGCTCACGACGGAGGCCACATTAAGTGGCCTCCTGTTCGTGCGGAACTCGCGATAAACTTCATCAGTGCCCGCCCCACGGGAAACCTGCCAATAAGAGACAGGTTCATTTTGGTTGGTTTTATCTGGGAAAATGCTTCAGCTATGACCTAGTTGCCTTGTTGTAGGCATTCAGTTGATCTTGCCAGAGCTTGCGATCGCTGTCGGTAATCTCTCGAATGATATGAGCCGGATTACCGCCGATGATGACGTGGCTGGGGACGTCTTTGACAACGACTGATCCTGAGGCGATGACAACGTTGCTTCCGATTGTTACGCCCGGATTGATAATCACACCGCCGCCCATCCAGACGTTGTCGCCAATTGTGACAGGCTTTGCATACTCAAGGTCCAGATTGCGCACATCTGCATCAATAGGATGCCCAGCGGTGAAAATGCTCACATGGGGTCCCAGAAAAACGTTGTCGCCAAAGGTCACGTAGTTTTCGTCCAGAATCGTCAGGCCAGTATTCGCATAGAAATGATTGCCAAACGAAATCCTATCGCCGTGATCAAAATAGACAGGAGCCGTTAAGACCATATCGTCCGGAGCGGCGCGAAAACACTTCTTAAGTTCCTCAAGAGCACTCGAATCAGCCCAATACTCCGACTCGTTAAACAACTTCTGAGCCGCATGCACCCTACTAAACGAATCGTCGCCAGCTCTATAGGGGTTATAAAGCTCCCCAGCAATCATGCGATCCCATTCAACCTTATTGATCATGCCAACCCCCATCAGCTATGCGTCAGATGCGAAACAAAGTATAGCAACTAAGAACAGGAACGCAGCAAGCGCCCAACAGCGTTAACCAGCCCTTTTGCTATCCCCGGCGGGGTCCGCGGGTAAAGTTTATCGCGAGTTCCGCACGAGCCGGAGAGCACTTAATGTGCTCTCCGTGCGAG
>CATYEN010000061.1 GCA_958405565.1 uncultured Collinsella sp.
AAGGGAAGAGGCGGGGCATGCCCCGCCTCTTACACCACATCTCTGCGCGCTACCTCCCTTGGGGCCCCGGATCTCGCCATCCGGGCCCCTTTTTTGTGTCGCCGCGGGACCTGGTGGGCAAAAATGCCAAAAATGAGTACTGTCACTATTTTAGTAACAGCGAAATGAGGCTCAAAACGGGTCTGGGGAGCGTTGCGAGCGTGATTTTGGGATGTCTGCCGCTGGATTCGGAGTCCAAAAATGCGATTTATGGGGCTGACGGATCGAAAACCGCTGCTACTAATCTGGTAACAGTACTCATATTTGCCCTTTTTTGCCCACGGCCCTCAAACTGGGGCATCAAACAGGGGGTCAAATTATTAGAAAGAGGCCATTTCGGCTCTTTTCAGCTTGCCAAGCCTAAAATGGGTCGCCCCGAAATTGAATCTTTATTACAACTTTACACCTAGGTTTACAGCTGTCTTGTCAGCTGTAAACCTAGGTGTCATACTAAAGCCCCAAGATTCGCCAAAAGAGAGGGGCCTTGATGGCACAGAGCGCGAACATGGATGCATCGGAGCTTGCACGCGATATTGCGGCCGGCCTGGCATCGGCAACGACGGCAACGGAGCGCGCGGCATTAGTGCCCGCAGAGCTCGTCGAGGCCATTCAGCAACTAAAGACCCAACGCGACGCGGTGATCCTGGCACATTACTACGTGGCGCCCGAGGTCCAGGCAGTGGCCGATTATGTCGGCGACAGCTTCTACCTGGCAAAGCTCGCCAAGAGCCTGCCGCAGCAGACCATCGTGTTGTGCGGCGTGGAGTTTATGGGCGAGAGCGCCAAGCTGCTCAATCCCACCAAGACCGTGCTGCTGCCCGAGCCGGGCGCGGATTGCCCCATGGCGCACATGGTCAAGCGCGAGACGGTCGACGCCGCACGCGCCGAGTACGGCGATGACCTTGCCGTGGTGTGCTACGTCAACTCGACGGTCGAGATCAAAAGCTGGAGTGACGTGTGCGTCACCAGCTCCAACGCCGTCAAGATCGTGTCCGAGCTGCCGCAGCAGCATATCCTGTTCATTCCCGACCAAAACCTGGGCCGCTTTGTTGCCGAGCAGGTGCCGCAAAAGCACGTCATCCTCAACAACGGCTACTGCCCGCGTCACCACATCATCACCGTCGAGCAGATCGTTGACGCGCAGGAGGCGCACCCCAATGCGCTCGTGCTGGCGCACCCCGAGTGCAAGGCCGATGTTCTTGCCGAGGCCGACTACATCGGCTCTACCGCCGGCATCATCAAGTACGCCGAGGAATCGGACGCGAGCGAGTTCATTATCGTGACGGTCCGCGGCGTGCTCTACGAGCTTGAGCGCCGCTGCCAAGGCACCGGCAAGAAGTTCTACTTCCCCGCGGTGCAGCCCACCTGCGTCAACATGGATCTCATCACGCTCGAAAAGCTCGTGCGCTGCCTAGAGACGGGCGAGGGCGAGGTGCAGATCGGCGTGTCGGACGAGGCCGCCGACCAGGCCAAGCTCACGCTCGACCGCATGCTCGAGTACGCAGCGCGCTAAAACAATGTGACATGAGGGACCACCCCTTATGCCACATTACAAGGGAGAGGATTCCTGTGGAAACCAAGCAATACCCCGACATGGAGTGCGACGTCGTCATTGCCGGCTGCGGCGTGGCGGGCCTGTACGCGGCCCTCAATCTGCCGACGAGCACGCGCGTGATCATGCTCTCCAAGGGCGCCGTCGACGAGTGCGATTCCATGCTCGCGCAGGGCGGCATCTGCGTGCTGCCCGAAGGGTCGGACTACGACGCCTTCTTTGAGGACACCATGCACGCCGGCCACTACGAGAACCGCCGCGAGAGCGTCGACATCATGATTCGCTCGAGCCGCTCGGTCATCAACGACCTGCTGGCGATGGGCGTGGACTTTGAGCGCAAGGCCGACGGCAGCCTCGACTTTACCCGCGAGGGCGCGCACAGCCGCCCGCGCATCGCCTTCCATGCCGATATTACGGGCAAGGAGATCACGACCAAGCTGCTCCAGGCCGTCCGCAAGCTGGACAACGTGCAGATTCTTGAGCACGTGGCCATGACCGATATCCTGACCGACGAGCGCGACGGCGCCACGGTTTGCACCGGTGTCGTCGCCGTGCCCGTGGACGAGGACGACTCGGTCCGTCCCGCCGACGAGCTGGCAAATGCCGCCGAGGGCGTGCACGCCGGCGAGCCGTTTAAGATCCATGCCCGCCATACGCTGTGGGCGACGGGCGGCATCGGTGGTGTGTACGACCACTCGACCAACTACCCGCAGCTCACCGGCGACGCCTGCTATATTGCCCAGGAGCATGGCATTACGATGGAGCATCTGGACTACGTGCAGATTCACCCCACGGGCCTGTTCTCACCGCAGCCGGGCCGCACGTTCCTGATCAGCGAGAGCTGTCGCGGCGAGGGCGCGATTCTGCTCAACGCCGCCGGCGAGCGCTTTACCGACGAGCTGCAGCCGCGCGACGTGGTCGCCGCCGCCATCCGCGAGCAAATGAAGCAGGACGGCACCGAGCACGAGTGGCTGAGCTTTGCTCCCGTCGAGCGCGACGTGGTGACCGGACACTTTGCCAACATCCGCGCACGCTGCCTGGAGGACGGCCGTGACATCTTGGACGAGCCCATCCCCGTCACGCCCACGCAGCACTACTTTATGGGCGGCGTGTGGGTCGACAAGGACGGCCGCACTTCGATGCCCGAGCTCTACGCCGCGGGCGAGACGGCTTGCAACGGCGTACACGGTAAGAACCGCCTGGCTTCCAACAGCCTGCTCGAGGCGCTGGTCTGGGGTCGCCGCGCTGCCTGGTATATGCGTACCGGCGAGTCGCTGGCCGTGGAGCAGGCCGGCGAGCCCGCGCTCGACGGACGTCACCGCGCCCTGAGCGCCGATACCCTTGCAATCGATGATTTGGCCCGTGCCGCCGGCACGCAGGCCGTGGAGGAGTAGACCATGAATCCCATTACCATGAAGCTCGTCGTCGATGATCTGATTTTGCAGGCCCTGCGCGAGGACATCACGTTTGAGGACGTGAGCACGGCGAGCGTGTGCCCCACGGCGCGTCCCGCCACCGTTGAGCTCATCGCCAAAGCCGACGGCATCATCGCCGGTCTGGATGTGTTCGCCCGCACCTTCGAGCTACTGGATTCGCAGAGCTCGGTGCTGTTTGATGTCGCGGACGGCGACGAGGTGCACGCCGGCGACCATGTGGGCCAGGTGCGCGGCGACGCGCGCGTGCTGCTTTCGGGCGAGCGCGTGGCGCTCAACTACCTGCAGCGCATGAGCGGTATCGCCACCTATACGCATCAGATGGCCGCGGCGCTCGAAGACACCAAGACCGTGCTCGTCGACACGCGCAAGACCACGCCAGGCATGCGTGTCTTCGAGAAGGCCGCAGTCGAGATCGGCGGCGGCGGCAACCACCGCTACAACCTGTCGACCGCTGTCATGCTCAAGGACAACCATATCGACGCCGCCGGCGGCGTGGCACGTGCGATCGAGATGGCGCGCGCCCATGCGTCGTTTACCACGACGGTCGAGATCGAGTGCGAGAACTTGGACATGGTACGCGAGGCTGTTGAGGCCGGCGCCGACATCATCATGTTCGACAACATGACCCACGACGATATGGCCGCCGCCATCGAGCTTATCGACGGTCGCGCCAAGACCGAGTGCTCGGGCAACGTGGACGCCGGCAACATTCGCGCCCTGGCCGACCTGGGCGTCGATTTTATTAGCTCGGGCGCCCTGACGCACTCCGCGCCGATTCTCGACCTCTCGCTTAAGCACCTGCGTCTGCTGGACGGTAAATAATGAACGCCCGCGAGCGTCGCCGTGCCATCATGGCCGTGCTCGAGGGGGCTAAAGATCCCGTTTCGGGCAGCGCACTTGCCCGCGAGGTGGGCGTGAGCCGTCAGGTCGTGGTGCAAGACATTGCCTTGCTGCGCGCCGACGGGCACGATATCGTCGCTACCAACCGCGGCTACGTGCTGCAGGAAGCCGAGAGCAGCCCGGCTGTGCCCACGCGCTTGGTCAAGGTGCGCCACAGCGTGGAGCAGGCGGGCGACGAGCTCACGAGCATCGTCGATGCGGGCGGCGCCGTGCTCAACGTGATCGTCAACCATCGCGTGTACGGCAAGATCACGGCCGACCTGG
The DNA here is from genome assembly GCA_958405565.1 of uncultured Collinsella sp. Classification (GTDB taxonomy): domain Bacteria; phylum Actinomycetota; class Coriobacteriia; order Coriobacteriales; family Coriobacteriaceae; genus Collinsella. The sequence continues at coordinate 4,192 of CATYEN010000061.1, forward strand.
ACATTCGCAACCGCCGCGATATCGAGCGCTACCTGCACGACATCGCCAGCGGCAAGAGCTTTCCGTTGCTGACGGTGACCAGCGGCTATCACTTCCACCGCATCGCGGCAGAAGACGAGCAGACCCTCGACGAGATCGAGGCACTGCTCAAGGAGAAGGGCTATCTAGCCGAGATCATGCCCTACGAGGATGATTTGTCTTAGCCGACGCTGCAAACGCCCCTAAGCGGCAATCTGACGTTCAATCGTCGGTCGCGTACCAGAGTACGCTTCCCTCCTCTTTCACGTCACCTTGCTCGCTTATGGGCGTTTTCGCTGACTTATGCTCAAGCTGCGGCGTTGCTATAGTGGCTGCCCGTGTAAACAAAAGGAGGCCTCCGCGGCGATGCGGAGGCCTCCTTTTTGTGCACGGTGTACTTTTGAGTGTGCAAGTGGGGGAGTTGTTACTCCTCGACGATCTCGGTGATCGCGCCAGCGGGGCAAGCGTCCTGGCAAGCGCCACAGGCGACGCAGGAGTCCTCGTCAGCGACGGTAGCGACGTCCTGGAGCTCCAGAACGCCAGCGGGGCAGGAGTCGACGCAGACGCCACAAGCGATGCACTCGTCGGCATCAATTACGGGATGAGCCATGGTAGTTTCCTCTCTGTTGACCGACGCTACAGGCGATGTGCGTCGGTTTGATTCGGGCAAAAACATACCACGGCAGCGACCGTTTGCAATACCCTCTGACCGGCATCTTCATACCGTTCGCCGAGTATGCCACGGCTTACTAAAAAACACGCAGGTTGGGCCGTTGAGCTGCGCAAATGTTAGCTAAAGGTGACTTGAAATTAAGAGCGATTGAGCACGGGCGCGGAAAGCGCATCCCGGAATCGGCGCTCAAAACGGGATGCATTTTCCGGTTGAGCCTTCAAGAGGAAACTGCGGCCTAGAATCGGCGCTCAAAACGGGACGCGCTTTCCCCGGGGCTGCCCCAAGGCCGCCCTGCGCGGCTCCAGATCCAAGCCTCAGTCAACTCTACATAGATCTCAATAGATCTGCCGAGAATTCAAACAGTGCATATACCTGCGCATTTGAGAACCTAAACTCTCAGAGATAAGAAATCTTATATGAATTGACTTAGATTTTGTATATTCCGGCCCATAAGGGGATACACTACATCCTGAAAGACAAGCCGAAGCGCCGTGCGACAGACCGTCGAGGCGGCGCGAACGCACAAGAGAGAGGGAATTTCTAATGAGTAAGATTCTTGGTATCGACCTTGGTACTACTAACTCCGCAATGGCCGTTCTCGAGGGCGGCTCTCCGACCATCATCGTGAACGCCGAGGGCGACCGCACCACCCCGTCTGTTGTTGGCTTCCGTGCAGACGGCGACCGCGTCGTGGGTAAGGCCGCTAAGAACCAGGCGGTCACCAACCCCAAGAACACCGTGTTCTCCATCAAGCGCTTCATGGGCCGTAAGTACTCCGAGTGCACCTCCGAGATCAAGACCGTGCCGTATGAGGTCAAGGAGGGCCAGGGTGGCCGTGCCGTCGTCGATATCGAGGGCAAGGATTACACCGCCGAGCAGGTGAGCGCCATGACGCTCGCCAAGATGAAGGCCGACGCCGAGAAGTATCTGGGCGAGACCGTCACCGACGCTGTCATCACCGTCCCGGCCTACTTCAACGACGCCCAGCGTCAGGCCACCAAGGATGCCGGTAAGATCGCCGGCCTCAACGTCAAGCGTATCGTCAACGAGCCGACCGCTGCTGCTCTGGCCTATGGCCTGGACAAGCAGGGCACCGACCAGCGCATCCTGGTCTTCGACCTGGGCGGCGGCACCTTCGACGTTTCCATCCTCGACCTTGCCGACGGCGTGTTTGAGGTCCTGTCCACCTCGGGTGACAACCACCTGGGCGGCGACGACTGGGATCAGCGCGTCATCGACTGGATGGCCGATAAGTTCCAGCAGGAGAACGGTGTCGACCTGCGTCAGGATCCCATGGCCCTGCAGCGTCTGAAGGAGGCTGCCGAGAACGCCAAGAAGGAGCTCTCCGCCGCCCAGCAGACCACCATCAACCTGCCGTTCATCACCATGAACCAGTCCGGCCCGCTGCACCTCAACTACACGCTGACTCGCGCCGAGTTCGAGAAGATCACCCGCGACCTGCTCGAGCGCTGCAAGCAGCCTGTCACCAACGCCCTGCGCGACGCTAAGCTCAAGCTTTCCGATCTGACCGAGGTCATCCTCGTCGGCGGCTCCACCCGTATGCCCGCCGTCCAGGAGCTCGTCAAGACCATGACCGGCAAGCAGCCCAACATGTCCGTGAACCCCGACGAGGTCGTTGCTGACGGCGCTGCCGTCCAGGGCGGCGTGCTCACCGGCGACGTCGAGGGCATCCTGCTGCTCGACGTTACCCCGCTGTCGCTGGGCGTCGAGACCATGGGCGGCATCATGACCAAGATGATCGACCGCAACACCACGATCCCGACCTCCAAGACCGAGGTCTACTCCACCGCTGCCGACAACCAGACCAGCGTCGAGATCAACGTGCTCCAGGGCGAGCGCGAGCTTGCCCGCGACAACAAGTCGCTCGGTAAGTTCCAGCTGACCGGTATCCCGGCTGCCCGCCGCGGCGTGCCGCAGATCGAGGTCACCTTCGACATCGACGCCAACGGCATCGTCAAGGTCTCCGCTAAGGACAAGGGCACCGGCAAGGAGCAGCAGATCACCATTTCTGGCTCCACCGCTCTGTCCGACGACGAAGTCGATCGTATGGTCAAGGACGCCGAGGCTCATGCCGAGGAGGACAAGAAGCAGAAGGAAGAGGTCGAGGTCCGCAACCAGACCGACAGCCTGTGCTACTCCACCGAGCAGACCCTCAACGAGCTGGGCGACAAGGTTTCCGCCGATGTGAAGTCCAAGGCCGAGGCCGCTATCGCCGACGCCAAGAAGGCGCTCGAGGGCTCTGACGTCGAGGCTATCAAGGCCGCCGGCGAGTCCCTGCAGTCCGTGGCCTACGAGCTGGCCCAGGTTGTCTACGCCGACGCTCAGCAGCAGACCGACGGTGCCGCCGGCGCCCAGCCTGCCGACGATGACGTTGTCGACGCCGACTACGAGGTTGTGGACGACGAGGACAAGTAATCATGTCCGCCCGTAAAGCTCGCACGGAGGCGGCCGCCGCTGGCGCCGCCCCCGTTGACTCTGAGGAGAAGGACGTGAAGATTCCCGTAGAGGCCGTCGACGATACCGAGGCCAACGAGGCCCCGGCCGCCGAGGCTGTCGAGAACCAGGTAGAGGATTCCAACAAGGAGGCGACGATGACCGAGGACGAGATGGTGGAAGCCGCTATCCGCGCCGGTGAGGAAGCCGCCGACAACGACTTTAAGCTCAAGTTCGAGCAGGCCCAAAAGGAGCTTGCCGACGTGCGCAATGAGCTCGATGCTGCGGCAGAGGCTCAGAAGGCCGCCGAGGACAAGGCAAAGGACGCTACCGAGCGCACCGCCCGTCTGCAGGCCGACTGGGAGAACTTCCGTCGCCGCACCGCCAACGAGCGCATCGCCGAGCGCGAGCGCGCGACCGAGAAGCTTGTCACCGCGCTGTTGCCGGTGATCGACGATATCGAGCGCGCGATCGACCATGCCCGCAGCCAAGAGCTTTCCGACGACTTTAAGCAGTTCGTCGATGGCGTTGACGCGGTACATGCCAAGCTGCTCGATGTGTTTGCGCACGAGGGCGTTGAGCCTATCGACCCCAAGGGCGAGGCGTTCGATCCGCTCGAGCACCAGGCTGTGGGTCGCGTCGAGGACGCATCGCAGTACGACGAGACCGTCAACGATGTGTACCAGAAGGGCTACCGCATGGCGGATCGCATCCTGCGTTCCGCGATGGTGACGGTGACCTACGGTGGCGAGAAGCGCCCCGCACCGGAGCCCGAAGCGGCGCCCGAGGATGCTACGGCCGATACGGCCGAGAGCACCGAGGAGTAATTGAGAAGGGCCCCGGGGCAACACCCGGGGCCCTTTCTGGCCTAGTGCCATATGAAAACATGGGCCGTCGTCTGCATGGACGGCGGACGTAACAGGAGAGGAGCTACGATGGCTGCAGGCAAAACCTTCTATGACATCCTGGGCGTATCCAAGAGCGCCTCCGACAAAGAGATCAAGAGCGCGTTTCGCAAGCTCGCGCAAAAATATCACCCCGATGCCGGCGGCGACGAGGCCAAGTTCAAGGAGATCAGCGAGGCCTACGAGACGCTTTCGGACGAGAAGAAGCGCAAAGAGTACGACCAGATGCTCATGTTTGGCGGCATGCCGGGCGCAGGCGGCGCGTATGGCGGCGGCTACGGTGCCGGCGCGGGCGCCAGCGGCTGGGGCGACATCTTCGACAGCATCTTTAGCGGCAACGGCGCCTGGGGCAGCGATTGGGGCTCGGGCTTTGCCGGGGCCGCGGGCGCTGCCGGTGCGGGCGCGGGCCGCAACCGCGCGCGCAAGGGCGGCGACCTGTCGCTGACTGTCGACGTAACTGCCGAGGATGCGTTTCGCGGCGTGACGCACAAGGTCACCTATCGCATTCCCTCGACAGGCGAGCAGCAGACCATTACGGTCTCGGTGCCCGCGGGCGCGGTCGACGGCGGCAAGCTGCGCTACAAGCGTCGCGGCGAGTATGGCGTTGCGGGTGGCGAGCGCGGCGACCTGGTCGTGACCACGCATGTGGAGGAGCACCCGCTGTTTAAGCGCAAAGGCGCCGACGTGACCATGGAGGTACCGGTCTCGGTCTACGAGGCAGCGCTCGGATGCACGGTGGATGTGCCCACGCCCGGTGGCGCGACGGTTCGTCTGAAGGTGCCCGCGGGTACTCAGACGGGCAAGAAGTTCCGCTTTAAGGAGATGGGAGCGCCCGACGTTAAGCATCGCGGCCGTACCGGTGCGCTGCTCGTCGAGATCAAAGTGCAGGTTCCCACGAATCTGTCCGATGATGAGCGCGATGCTATGACCAAACTGCGCGAGGCCGATACGCGCGACTATCGCGAGAAGGTCAACCGTTACAAGGCGACGTATTAAAAATGGAGCCCGAGGTGGGTTTTCCAGGTGCTCGAGATTGGCCTGAAAGAGGAGCGACGCGTACTCGGGTACGCGAGCGACGGTTTGAAGGCCAAGGTCGGGTGCCTGGGAAAGCCGCTTTGGGATGAGGTTGATTAAAGGGGTCTGTGAGTATGGCCGAGGACAATAGGAACAAACCGCTGTACATGATCAGCGTGGCGGCCGAGCTGACCGGCATGCATCCGCAGACTCTGCGCGTCTACGAGTCCAAGGGCCTGGTGAATCCTCAGCGCTCGGGCGGTAACACGCGCCTGTATTCGCGTGCCGATATCGAGCGTCTGGAACTCATCAACCAGCTGACCGACGAGGGTATCAATCTCGCCGGCGTGGTGCGCATTCTCGATATGAAGGAGCGTGCTGAGGAGCGCGAGCGCGAGAACGAGAAGCTCCGCGCTCGCGTGCGCCAGCTCGAGGACGAGCTGCACGAGTACAAGATGCAGAAGAAGATCACCGCCCTGGCCCCGCGCGACGGCTCAGTCAACCCCGAGCAAGTCATGCGCAAGCTTTTGGGAGCGGGCGGCGACCTGGGGTAGTCATTGGGGACAGACTTAAATGAGTGCCCGCAGAATGAGAGTGGATAATCTCCCGTTTTTTGCCTGTTTGCAGGCTCAAAGTGGGAGATTATCCACTCTCGTCATTTGAGCGTCTAAGTCTGCCTCCCCGGGACCCAACTCGTCCTTTACTCTACTGAGATAAAGTGAACGCCGAGATTCGTAACCCGCTCGCAATCGTTCTATGGCACGATATTGAACGAATGTATGCTATGCGCCCAAATCTTTTGGGCAGAGTGGGAGACAGTATGGTCAAGCTGTACGAGGACGGCATCTACCTGCGCGGCGGCAGCGAGGTCGTGCCTGCGGCCGAGGCTGCTGAGCGCGGCATTACGAAGACGCCCGAGGATGCCAAGCGCGGAACCATCGCGTATTCGATCCTCCAAGCACACAATACGTCCGGCGACCCCGAGGCACTCAAGATTCGCTTCGACGCCATGGCGAGCCACGACATCACCTTTGTCGGCATCATCCAAACGGCGCGTGCCTCGGGCATGGAGCAGTTCCCGCTGCCCTACGTGCTCACCAACTGCCATAACTCGCTGTGCGCCGTGGGCGGCACCATCAACGAGGACGACCACGTCTTTGGCCTCTCGGCTGCCAAGAAGTACGGTGGCATCTTCGTTCCGCCGCATATCGCCGTTATCCACTCCTTTATGCGCGAGAACTTCGCCGGTTGCGGCAAGATGATCTTGGGCTCCGACTCGCACACCCGCTACGGCGCCCTGGGCACCATGGCCGTGGGCGAGGGCGGCGGCGAGCTGGCCAAGCAGCTGCTGCGCGACACCTACGACGTCGCCTATCCCGGCGTCGTGGCCATCTACCTCACGGGTGCCCCGCGCCCCGGCGTCGGCCCGCATGACGTGGCGCTCGCCATCATCCGCGCCGTCTTTGCCAAGGGCTACGTCAAGAACAAGGTCATGGAGTTCGTGGGTCCCGGCATCGCGAGCATGACGACCGACTACCGCAACGGCGTCGACGTCATGACCACCGAGACCACCTGCCTCTCCTCCATTTGGGCTACCGACGAGGACACGCACGCGTTTTTGACCATGCACGGCCGCGGCGAAGACTATCGCGAGCTCAAGCCCGCCGACGTCGCCTACTACGACGGCTGTGTCGAGGTCGATCTGTCGAGCATTAAACCCATGATCGCCCTGCCGTTCCATCCTTCCAACGGTTTTGAGATCGACGAGCTCAACGAGAACCTCGAGGATATCCTGCACGAGGTTGAGCTCGAGGCCGCCAAGATCGGCGAGGGCAAGACGCACTTTAGCCTGCTCGACAAGATCGTCGACGGCAAGCTGCACGTGCAGCAGGGCGTCATCGCCGGCTGCTCGGGCGGCAACTACGACTCCGTGGTGCAGGCGGCCCGCGTACTCAAGGGCGCCAACACCGGCTGCGGCGAGTTCTCGCTGTCGGTCTATCCCACGAGCCAGCCTGTGGCGCTCGAGCTCACGCGCCGCGGCTACATTTACGACCTCATGGAGGCCGGCGCGATCGTGCGCACGGCGTTCTGCGGCCCGTGCTTTGGCGCCGGCGACACGCCTGCCAACAACGGCCTGTCCATCCGCCACACCACGCGCAACTTCCCCAACCGCGAGGGCTCCAAGCCGGGTAACGGCCAGCTGAGCGCCGTGGCCCTGATGGACGCCCGCTCCATTGCGGCGACGGCGGCCAACGGTGGCATCCTGACGCCGGCGACCGACCTGCCCGAAGAGACCTGGGACGAGGCCTGCGAGTACACCTTTGACGACGCGCCGTACAAGAAGCGCGTGTACTGGGGTTTTGGCAAGGCTGAGCCTGCCGACGAGCTGGTCGAGGGACCCAACATCAAGCCGTGGCCCGCGATGGAGCCGCTCGGCGACGATATCCTGCTCAAGGTGTGCTCAAAAATCATGGACCCAGTCACCACGACCGACGAACTCATTCCCTCGGGCGAGACGAGCTCCTTCCGCTCCAACCCGCTGGGCCTGGCCGAGTTTACGCTCAGCCGCCGCGATCCTGCCTACGTGGGTCGCTCCAAGGAGGTCGACGCCGTGGAGAAGCGCCGCGTTGCCGGCGAGGCCGCGGGCGACCTGGCTGCGCTCGATGCCGAGCTTGCCGCTGTGTTTGAGGCACTGGCCGGCGCGGGTGTCGCGGCAGATGCCAAGGCGACTGAGTACGGCTCCATGCTCTATGCCAAGAAGCCTGGCGACGGCTCTGCCCGCGAACAGGCCGCAAGCTGCCAGCGCGTGATCGGCGGCCTGGCCAATATCGTCCACGAGTACGCCACCAAGCGCTATCGCTCTAACGTGATGAACTGGGGCATGGTGCCCTTCCAGATGGAGGCCGAGCCCAACTTTGAGGTGGGCGACTACGTCTTCGTGCCGGGTATCCGTGCGGCGCTCGACGGTGACCTCAAGGACATCGCTGCCTACGTGGTGCGTACCGACGGCACGGTCGAGCAGATTGAGCTCTACATTGCCGATATGACGGCAGAGGAGCGTGCCATCGTCAAGGCCGGCTGCCTGATCAACTACAACAAGTTCAAGGCCGCTGCCGAGTGACGCACATACTTGTCCGCCCGGGGCTTACCCTTTCCCGCCCGCTCACGCGCTTCGCGAGGGTCGCGTTCGGCAAAGGGTAAGCCCCGGGCTACGTTTGTGCGTTCTCGTTGGGTCTTGAGGGACGCTAAAAATAGACTTGCTTGATGCCGCCTCTTTTATTGGGGCGGCATCTTTGTCGAAAACCACCACAATGGGGACAGGCACCTTTGTGGTGGTTCGACGGCGGCCTTGGTGGGAACGCTAAAAGAGACGAGGGTCGTTGCCGCCCCACCCATCGGGACCGTTCATTGGGGACGTATACCAATGACCAATGACCGGGGTTGATTTCCGATCTCAGCCGAACACATTGAGCATATAGGCCGTTCCCGCAGTT
>CATYEN010000062.1 GCA_958405565.1 uncultured Collinsella sp.
TCCATCTCGCCGAAGCGCTGGCCGCCGAACTGGGCCTTGCCGCCCAGAGGCTGCTGGGTAACCAAGCTGTAAGGGCCGGTCGAACGGGCGTGGATCTTGTCGTCGACCATGTGGCCGAGCTTGAGGATGTAGGACGTACCCACGGTAATGGGCTCGCGGAACTCCTCGCCGGTGCGGCCATCGAACAGGCGGGTCTTGCCGCGCTCGTCAAGCTGGGTGACAAACTCGGGGCGCATGTGATCGCCAAAGGCAGCGGTGGCCTTGTTGAGCATGTTCTTGTTGGCACGACGGATGACCTCGGCGATCTCGTCCTCCTTGGCGCCGTCGAAGACGGGCGTCGCGGTGAAGAACGGACCGGGGACGTACTTGTCGGAGTCGGCCTGCTCGGTATCCCAACCGCAGGCAGCAGCCCAGCCAAGGTGGCACTCGAGCAGCTGGCCGACGTTCATACGCGAAGGAACGCCCAGCGGGTTGAGGATAACGTCGATCGGGGTACCGTCAGCCATGTAGGGCATGTCCTCGACCGGCAGAACGTTACAGATAACACCCTTGTTGCCGTGGCGGCCGGCGATCTTATCGCCCTGCTGGATCTTACGACGCTGGGCGACGTAGACGCGCACCTGCTCGTTGACGCCGGGGGCCAGGTCGTCGCCGTTCTCGCGGCTAAAGCGGACGACGTCGATGACGCGGCCGTAAGCGCCGTGAGGCATCTTAAGGGAGGTGTCGCGGACATCGTGGGCCTTGGCACCGAAGATGGCGCGCAGCAGGCGCTCCTCGGCGGTCAGAGCGCTCTCGCCCTTAGGCGTGACCTTACCGACCAGGATGTCGCCAGGGCCGACCTCGGCGCCGATGCGGATGATGCCGTCCTCGTCGAGGTTGGCAAGCATGTCCTCGGAGAGGTTCGGGATCTCGCGGGTGATCTCCTCGGGACCGAGCTTGGTGTCGCGGGCGTCAATCTCGTGACGGGTGATGTTGATGGTCGTCAGCAGGTCCTCGGCCACCAGGCGCTCGGACACGACGATACCGTCCTCGTAGTTAAAGCCTTCCCACGGCATGTAGGCCACGGTGAGGTTCTGACCCAGTGCGAGCTCGCCATGATCGGTCGAAGGACCGTCGGCCAAGGGCTCGCCCTGCTCAACGGTGTCACCGACGCGCACGAGCGGACGGTGGTTGATGCAGGTGGACTGGTTGGAGCGCTGGTACTTGGCCAGATGATACTCGTCCATGCCGCCGGCATGCTTGACGATGATCTTGGCGGCGTCGGCAAAGATGACCTCGCCGGCGTTCTTGGCCAGGGTGACCTCGCCGGAGTCCAGGGCGGCGCGACGCTCCATGCCGGTACCGACATAGGGAGCGGCGGGGTGAACCAGCGGCACAGCCTGACGCTGCATGTTAGCGCCCATCAGCGTACGCTTGGCGTCGTCGTGCTCAAGGAACGGGATCAGCGTGGCTGCGACGGAGAGCATCTGACGCGGCGAGACGTCCATGTAGTCGACGTCCTCGACGGGCACGTCGGCGGGAGCGCCGAAGGAGCCGTCGAAGTCGCGGGTACGGGCGATCACGGTGTGCGGGCGGACGATCTTGCCCTCGGCATCGGTCGTGATGAACTCGTTGGTCTTGGGATCGAGCGGCGTGTTGGCCGGCGCGATGACGTGCTTCTCTTCCTCGTCAGCGGTCATCCAGTCGATCTGGTCGGTGGCAACGCCGTTCTCGACGCGACGGAACGGGGCCTCGATGAAGCCATACTCGTTGACGCGGGCGTAGAGGGCGAGCGAGCCGATCAGGCCGATGTTGGGGCCTTCGGGGGTCTCGATCGGGCACATGCGGCTGTAGTGCGAGTTGTGGACGTCACGGACGGCCGTCGGCACGTTGGTGCGGCGGCTGGAGCCGGACTTGTGGCCGGCAAGACCACCAGGGCCGAGTGCGGACAGACGGCGCTTGTGGGTCAGACCGGTCAGGGGGTTCGCCTGGTCCATGAACTGCGAGAGCTGCGAGGAACCGAAGAACTCCTTGATGGAGGCCACGATCGGGCGGATGTTGATGAGCGACTGCGGGGTGATCTCGTCGATGTCCTGGGAGCTCATGCGCTCACGGACGACGCGCTCCATACGGCTCATACCGATACGGAACTGGTTGGCGACGAGCTCGCCGACGGTACGGATGCGGCGGTTGCCGAAGTGGTCGATGTCGTCGACCTTGAAACCCTGCTCGCCGGCAGCGAGGGACAGGAGGTAGCGCAGCGTCGCGACGATATCCTCGTCGGTGAGCACCGTGACCTCTTCCTCGGTGGTGAGGTTGAGCTTCTTGTTGACCTTGTAACGACCGACGCGGGCCAGGTCGTAGCGCTGCGGGTTAAAGAGCAGACCCTCGAGCAGGCTGCGGGAAGCGTCCACGGTGGGAGGCTCGCCCGGGCGCAGACGACGGTAGATCTCGATGAGGGCGTCCTCGCGAGTGAGAGCGGTGTCGCGCTCCAGGGTACGCTTGATCACATCGGAGTTACCGAGCAGCTCGATGATGTCGTCGTTGGTGACGGCGATGCCAAGGGCGCGCAGGAACATCGTGGCGCTCTGCTTGCGCTTACGGTCGATGGAGACCATGAGCTGGTCGCGCTTGTCGACCTCAAACTCAAGCCAGGCACCGCGGGACGGGATGATCTGGGCCTTGTAGATCTGCTTGCCCGAATCCATCTCGGAGCTGTAGTACACGCCCGGGGAGCGGACGAGCTGCGAGACGACGATACGCTCGGTACCGTTGATGATGAAGGTGCCCTGATCGGTCATCATGGGGAAGTCGCCCATGAAGACGAGCTGCTCCTTGATCTCGCCGGTCTCCTTGTTGGTGAGACGGACGTCGGTCAGAAGCGGGGCCTGATAGGTCATGTCCTTCTCGCGGCACTCCTCGACGGTGTGCGCGGGGTCGCCGAACTGATGCTCGCCGAAGGTAACCTCGAGAACATGGTTCTGGCTCTGGATGGGGCTGGATTCCTTGAACGCCTCACGAAGGCCCTCGTCCTTAAAACGCTCAAAGGATTCCCTTTGAACAGAGATAAGGTTGGGGAGCTCCATGGCCTCCGGGATTTTCCCGAAGCTGACGCGCTTGCGCTCAGTGGCAGTGTATGCGTAGGTCACCAGGTTTTTCCTCCTTCACGGAAATGCTCGGTGGGTTGGCGAGGCATAGCTTCGCCAGTTATCGCAACCTAATAGTTTATCAGGTACCGACCGTTGGGCAAGAAAAGCCTTGACGCGATTGAGTTTTTGGAGTAGCAAAGTTTTTCGACAGAAAAAATGCAGGTAGATATATGCGTATCGAACACCTGTTCATATATTTTCTGTGAACAGAGAGGCGGCAATCGCAGCTCTTATAAAAAACGGGCGCGAACCGAGGTCCGCGCCCGTAAATGTCGATGCCCGAAGGCTTACTTGCGCATCAATCCGCCGCGCTCGTCGATGGCGTCCCAGAAGGCATCGGCAAAGCGGGGGTCGCTTGCAGCCATGAGGGCGTTGGTGGCCATCCAGCCAGAGGGGGTGCCGGTGTCGTAGCCCGACAGCGGGTCGATGACGACGGCGTACATGGCTTCGCGGTCGAGCGAACGGGCCATGGCGTCGGTGAGCTGGATCTCGCCGCCCTTGCCGGCCTGCTGATCTGCCAGCAGGTCCATGACCAGCGGGCTCAGCAGGTAGCGACCGACGATGTACAGGTTGGACGGAGCCGCCTCGGGAGCGGGCTTCTCGACCAGACCGCCGATACGCCAGACAGCGCCCGGCTCTGCATCGGCAACGTCCTCGGCACCCTCGAGCGAACCGACGCGCTCACCGGCGATAACGCCGTAGCGGCTGACTTCCTCGGGCGAGCAAGCAGCGACGGCGATAACCGAAGCGCCACCGTGCTCCTTGGAAACGGCGAGCATCTTGTCGCAGATGTCGCGGTTAGGTACAACGTAGTCGCCCAGAAGAACCAGGAAGTTCTCCCCTGCCACGGCGTCGGCAGCAGAGCGAATAGCATGGCCGAGGCCCTTGGGCTCGTACTGATAACGGAAGTCGACCGGCATACCGCCAGCGTGGGCGACGGCATCGGCATAGGCGTTCTTGCCGCGCTCGCGCAGCAGGTTCTCGAGCGAACGGTCGGGCTGGAAGTAGTTCAGCAGCTCGGGCTTGCCGGGCGAGGTAACGATGATGGCGTCGTCGACCTCCTCGGGGTCGAGTGCCTCCTCGACGACATACTGGATGACCGGCTTGTCGAGCACCGGCAGCATCTCTTTGGGCGTGCACTTGGTGCCAGGCAGAAAACGCGTGCCAAGACCGGCGGCGGGGATGATTGCCTTCATGTTATTCAAAGATCCTTTCGCAGGCGCAAAAGCGCCCCATGCGTGCGGCACACAGCCGCAGACCAAATTGCGATACCCAAGCATCTTACCGCTGGAACTATATATCGCTACAAGGCAGAGACAATTCTTCAGCAGGTCAACGCAAATTATTGCTCGAATGGTGCAATTTTATTGCCCAACGGCAGGGCACCCGATACGACGCAAATCACAGAACATGGCAGTTTGAGCAACCGATGCCGAGGGACCAAAACAAAAAAGACGGGGCTCGCAATGCGAACCCCGTCTGCAAAGAAATCTGGCGAGAAAGCCTGATTACTTGAGGGTGACAGCAGCGCCAGCAGCCTCGAGCTTCTCCTTGGCAGCCTCGGCGTCCTCCTTCTTGGCACCCTCGAGAACAGCCTTGGGAGCGCCCTCGACGACCTCCTTGGCCTCCTTCAGGCCAAGGTTGGTGAGCTCGCGGACGGCCTTGATGACCTGGATCTTGTTGTCGCCGAAGCCCTCGAGCACGACGTCAAACTCGGTCTTCTCCTCGGCCTCAGCAGCGCCAGCAGCGGGAGCGGCGACAACAGCGGCAGGAGCAGCGGCGGAAACGCCGAAGGTGTCCTCGATAGCCTTGACGAGCTCGGAAGCCTCGAGAAGGGTCATTTCCTTAAGAGCATCGATGATCTCATCGGTGGTAAGCTTAGCCATTTCTAAGTCCTTTCGGTTTCCGTGCGAATGCACGGAGATCAGTTAAAACACGGCGCGAATGCGCCAGGGGTGCGGCGTTGCCGCCGCGGGTGAAAACAGCGACTAGGCTGCCTTCTGCTCGGAGACCTGCTGGATCGAACGAGCGAGACCAGAGGAAACGCCGTTGACGCAGACAGCGATGTCGCGAGCGAAACCGGAGATGAGACCGGCGATCTGGCCGAGAAGCTGATCCTTGGTGGGCAGCTCGGCGATAGCCTTAACATCATCAGCGGAAACGGCCTTGCCGTCGGAGATACCGCCCTTGATCTCAAGGACGCCCTTGGACTTAGCGGAGAAGTCCTTAAGGGCCTTAGCGGCCTCGACCGGCTCGGTCTCGTAGAACACATAAGCAACGGGGCCGGCGAGGATCTCGTCGATCTCGGGCTGCTCCTGGTTCTTGAGAGCGATCTTGACCAGGTTGTTCTTGTAGACCTTCATCTCGGCGCCGCACTCGCGAAGCTGATGACGCAGCTCCTGAGCCTGCTTAACCGTCAGACCGTTGTAGTTGACGACGAACAGACCGGCGTTCTCGGCGATACGGGACTCGATCTCTGCAACCTTGTCGATTTTGTACTGCTGGGGCATGAATTACACCTCCTCGAATTCTTTCCGGGCACGGTCCGCCACAAGGACGTGACGGGGGCATGTCCAAAAAGAAAGCCCCCGCGCTGCATGAGCGACGGGGGCGAGAAGACATATCTACTCGACCACCTCGGCTGGCGGGATATCCCATTAAGCTCGCGGGCGATGCCCGTTTGCACCGGCTGTCTCTGGCAGCGGATTCGTGCGTGAACCGAAAGTATTATGGCGGGGACCCCGGCGTCGGTCAACGGAAAACCGGGCTGCACACAATTCCACCATCCGGCCGCGCCGCCAAAGGCCAGGCGCAAGGTTTTCGCTCGGTCAAGTCCTGGCTCGCACGAAGAGCACATTAAGTGCTCTTCGGCTCGTGCGGAATCTACGAAAACCTTGCGCCTGGCCTTTGGCGGCGCGGCCTGCGTTGACTTTGGGCAGCCCGGGTTTTCGTTGGCTGCCGCCCCCACTCATAATGCTTGGGTCGGTGGGCTGATGTGTTGCGTCCCGTTGGGCTATAAGGTTGAAATGAAGGTGGACAGGCGATTTAGGCCTTCGTCCAAATCTCGGTCGGAAACGCAATAGCTGAGGCGAATGTGGCCTTCGGTTCCGAAGCAGTTTCCGGGAACTAGGGCTACGTTGGCCTCTTTGATGGCCTTGATGCAGAAGGCTTCACTTGTTAGGCCGAATTGTTTGATGCTCGGGAAAGTGTAGAAGGCTCCTGCGGGCTCTACTACGTCGAGGCCCATGGCGTCTAAGGCTGCGAGTACGCGCTCACGGCGGGCTCGGTAGACTTCGAGCATGGGGGTGGGGTCGACGGTGAGGGCTCGGGCTGCGGCGTCCATTTCGAAGGAAACAGCGCTCGACACTAAGTATTGGTGGGCCTTTGCGATCTCGGCGATGACGGGAGCCGCGGCTGCGAGCCAGCCTAGGCGCCAGCCCGTCATGGCCCAGGGCTTGGAGAAGCTCTCGATGACGACCGTCTGCTCGCACAGTTCTGGGTGGCGCTGGGCGAAGCGCTCGTAGCCGTCAACGTAGACCAGGCGGTTGTAGACATCGTCGCAGACTACGTAGATGCCCGCCTGCTCTGCCACGCGCGCCACGGCGTCGAGCGATACCGCGTTGAGGATGCAGCCCGTGGGGTTGTTGGGCGAGCAGATGACGATGGCCTTGGTTGCCGGCGTCACACAGGCACGAAGCGCTTCCTCGTCGATCTGGAATTGCGCGGGCTCCGTATCCAAAAAGACCGCCTTGGCGTGGTTGGCCACGACGATGCTCTCGTACAGGCCAAAAGCCGGCGTGGGAATAATGACCTCGTCGCCAGGGTTGAGCATTGCCATAAACGTAGCCGACAGGGCCTCGGTTGCGCCGTCCGTGAGGATGACCTCGTCAGCCGAAAACGAAAGGCCTGCGTCGCCCATATATGTGGACAGCGCCTCGCGCAGGGCGGGACGGCCGTTGTTGGGCGGATAGTGCGTGTCGCCGCGGTCGAGCGAGGCGGTCACCTTGACGCTGATCACGTCGGGCGTGGGAAAATCGGGCTCACCAAGCGCAAGCGCAATGCATCCCGGATGCTGTGCGGCAAGTGCATTGATTCGGCGGATGCCGGAAGGCTTGAGCGTGGCAAGCGAGGTGTTCATGGGCAGACGCATGGCATTCCTTTCGTAAGGGTTGCACTAGGATAGCGCGGCGGGACGCCACCAGACGGTGTAACCTAAACGGAAACCAACCGGAAAGGAGATGGCATGGAGGCGACCGCGCGCGGCGATAAGCCCAAAACGCTGCAAACCATCGCGTATATCAGCATTCCCAATAGCGCCGATCTTGAGTTTTTGCTTTGGGACCTGCAGGATGCCATCGCAGCGTATGCCCGGCTTTCCGGCACTGCGTTCCCCTGCCCGGTTGATTTAAAGGCGGATGATACCGATGCCACCGTCGATGGCATCGTGCTCGCCGTTGATGATGCATTTGATGATGAAGCGATGGCAGCCATTGAACAGGCATTTGATCGCTTTGGTGGCGCAGGAACGCGCACCTATGTCGTCGTCCAGGCTAACGTTAGTGGCCCCGAGCGAGCACGCGGGCTCGTCGAGCGGCTGCGAGCGGCGTGCGACCTTCGCGATCTGTCGTGGTGCGGTGGCGTTATCGTCTGTAGTGGCAGCGGCATCGAGGCGCTTCGCCGCTCCCCGCGCATGGGCCTCTTGCGCCGGCCGCTTTCCGAAGCCATGGACAAGCTGGTGGGCGCCATTCGCATGGGCTGTTCGGTTGAGCATGCGCAGCGACTTGGCGGCGGCAATGCCGGTAGCGTCGACACCGACGGCATGGCGCGCGCTAGGCCTGCTGTGCCCGCACTAATCTGGCGTGCCATCATCAAACGCCTCGGCGCCCATGCTCAATAAGGCACTCCAGGTGCCATGACTCGATTGGTCAAGGAAAAACATACTCAATCCCTATTGCACAAGGCAATAGTGGAGCGCACCTTTTCCCTTAAAACCTAGGGTTTCGAGCATGTGAAACCTTGAATTGCCCTGTATATTTGTATAGGTAAAGAGGGTAAAGCTCTGTTCCTTAAACTTCACTTGTTCATGTCATCGCTACAAGCAGGAAGTTATTAAACAGCAATCATCGCCCCTACTGCGTTATAGATAATATGGAGCACCACTGAGCCCCATAAACAATTTGTTCTTTTATACACTGCATCACAAAAAAAGTGCAAAGCCAGAAGGGAGATCACATACTCTACCGGCAACACATCAAAATATAGCTTTCCAATAATTACCCATCTTACCGGGTAATGTATCGAGAGAAAAAAGACCGAATTGATAATACCAACTATCCACTGGTTTCTTATCAATCCTGACAATCTTGTTTGAATGTATCCCCTAAATATAATTTCTTCTTCGAGAGCAGCGAAGAAGAAAATAATCCAGTTTATCAATAAGGGTTCCGTAAACGATATGGATTTCCCTTGTGCCTTAAACAGCACCGTTTGTATAACAAGCAGAAAAATTCCACCAATAACGCCTAGAATAATGCTGTTTTTTAGCTTATCGGTGTTAATTCCAACACTGTCTATTTTCTGTTTGTTGCAATGGAAAAAGCATGCGAAAAGCAAAATCAAGACAAGAGGAATCCAAACTTGTGACAGATTTAATATGAGCACGCTTGTATTTGTTGTATAAAGCCAGCCATGAAAAAATGCACTGCCCATTATGAGGCAATATATGATAATTGCTTTTATACCATCCTTTTTTTCATACTCCATTAGGTTGTTTTTATACTTTTCACTTGTCCACTCCATCGATATTTCTCCTCTCCACAAATTTCGATTTGTCAATTCTGCGATGGTTTTCAGCTTTAACTTCTCACTATCTGGACTGACCAAGCTTTCTTTTTCATGCTCAAATACTCCGTTTTAAGGGTCGCCCTCGTTGGGCGGTACAGGCACACCGAGACACGCCGCCATTACGCGCCAAAAGCGGTTCTGTGGGTTTCCATAGTAAAAGGCTTTGGCGCGCGAAAGCACCGAGGGAAACGACCCGAGCGCCAAAACGCGCGAGCGTTCGTCAAACACGGGTTCAAACCCATGCTCAATATGCTGATATCCCTCGTCCGGCGCAGTCATGAGCTAGACCCTCAGCAGATAGCGCACCTCGTAGGGCGCAAGCTCAAGGGAGCCCGCAAGCTCGACCGTGGGCGCGTTATCAGCCAGCAGATCGACAAAGGACCCGTTGAGCTCGCCGGCTCCAAAGGTGTAAGTCTCGTCCACGGCATTCACCGCCACGAGCACCGTTGCGTCGTCACAGGCGCGCTCAAACAGCAGCTGTTTGTTCTGAATCACCACGTTGCGATAGGCGCCGTAATTGAGGGCGCGGGCCGCTGCATCGTTTGCCGAGCGCAGGTGCGCGAGCTGCGTGACACATTCCGTCAGATCATTGGGTGCCGGCTCGTCAAGCGCAGGGCGCAGCGCCCAATCGCCATCGGGGCCGCCCTTTTCGCCGGCAATCCCCCACTCGCTGCCGTAGTAGACACACGGGATGCCCGGCATACCAAAGAGCATGCCGTAGGCGGGACGTAGGCAGGACTTGTCCGTCAGGATGCTCGCCAGGCGCGGCACATCGTGGTTGTCGACAAACGACAACAGATGCTTGCCGCGGTAGATGCACCACGGGTCGCCGCCAAACTGACGATGCAGCGAGTGGGCGATCTCGAACATGTTGACCGAGTTAAAGCTGGAGTACAGCCCCTTGTAACACTCGTAGTTGGTGCAGGAGTCGAGCATCTCGTCGTTGACGATCTGGTTATAGTCGCCGTGGAGCGTCTCGCCGATCAGCACAAAGTCGGGCTTGAGCTCGCGGGAAAAAGCGTGCAGACGGCGCATGAAGTCGCGGTCGAGCATATAAGCGACGTCCAGGCGCAGGCCGTCGATGCCAAAGACCTCGGCCCAGCGGTGCACGGACTCGAGCAGATAATCGACTACGGCGGGATTTTGCAGGTTGAGCTTCACAAGCTCAAAATGACCTTCCCAACCCTCGTACCAAAAGCCATCGCCGTAGCACGAGTCACCGTCAAAGCTAATGTGGAACCAGTCCTTATAGGGCGAATCCCACTTGCGCTCCTGCACATCGCGGAAGGCCCAAAAGCCGCGGCCGACATGGTTGAAGACGGCGTCGAGCACCACACGGATACCATGGGCGTGCAGCGTCTCGCACACGGCGGCAAAGTCGGCGTCCCCACCCAGGCGACGGTCAATATGGCGCAGGCTGCGCGTGTCGTAGCCATGGCTATCGGACTCGAGCGGCGGGTTGATGAGCACGGCGCCAATGCCGAGATTCTGCAGATACTCTGCCCAGCGGGCGATCTTCATGATGGGAGCATCGGGGTTGGCTGCGGCATCGGCGGCTTGGGCGAGCTCATCCTCGGCAACGGGCGCGGCATTTTCACGCGGGGCACCGCAAAAGCCCAGCGGATAGATCTGATAGAACGTCGTCTCGTATGCCCACATAGCAACCTCCCGGTAAGCTCAACACAACGACATCCATTGTATGCCCGGCTTGCATCCTCTTCCCCAAAATAAGTTGCGGTGGAATAGTTCCTGCTTGGGCCTTCAGAGGCCTTAAACAGGAACTATTCCACCGCAACTGATGAGGGAACGTGATTAGGCGACAGGCTTTGCGCGGCGGATGGCCGGGAACATCACCGTGATGGCGAGGATAACGCCCACGACGGCAATCGACCCGCCCGCGAAGCCGATCCAGGCGATACCGGGGCCCGAAACCACGGCTCCGCCGATCGCGGTACCCGTGCCAATGCCCAGATTGAACAGGCCCGAGAAGATCGACATGGCGACGGCCGACGAATCCGCCGGCGTGTACTTGATGAGCTCGGCCTGAAATGCCACGTTAAAGGCCGTGGCGCAGCAGCCCCATAGTGCGCAGACGGCAAGCACTGCCACGAGCGACGATGCGACCGGACCCATGAGCAGCAGAGCCACCGGCACGCCGGAGAGCGTGATAGCCAAGAACGGGAACCGGTGCCCGTCGAACAGGCGACCGAACAGCCAGCTTCCGAGCAGACCAGAGCAGCCGAACGCCGTCAGCGTCATGGTAATAGCGCTTGCGTCGACGTGCGCAACCTGTGCCAGGAACGGCTCGATATAGCTGTAACCCGCATAATAGCCGGTTGCCATGAACACCGTGACCGCATAAAGCGCGATGAGGAACGGGTTCTTGAGCAGCTCGGGCAGTTGCTTAAGCGTAAAGCGCTCGCCCGCCGGCATGGCCGGGAACACGGCGGCCTGGTACACCGCCGCAGCGGCAGAGAGGGCCCCAACCACGGCAAACGTCATACGCCAGCCCACGGCCAGGCCAATGGCGCGGCCGAGGGGCAGGCCGAAGATCTGCGCGATGGACGAGCCCGTGGCGATCATGCTGATGGCGAGCGCCCCGTGGCGCGTGTCAACCAGGCGCGAGGCCATAATCGAGGCGACCGACCAGAACACGGCATGTGCGCAAGCGACCACCAGGCGCGCGCAGACCAGGATGGGATATGTCGGTGCCACAGCGGACAGGAACTGGCCCAGCGAGAACACGGCAAGCACGCCCAGCAGCATCCGCTTGAACTCAAAGCGCGATGCGAACACCATGAGCGGCAGCGACAGCAGCATGACGCCCCAGGCGTAGACCGAAATCATGATGCCTGCCTGGGCCTCGGTGAGCGAGAACGACGCGGCGATGTCGGTCAGCAGGCCGATGGGCATGAACTCCGACGTGTTGAACACGAACGCGCAGCAGGTGAGCCCGATGAGCGGGAGCCACTGC
>CATYEN010000063.1 GCA_958405565.1 uncultured Collinsella sp.
TCGCGCCCTTGAAATTGAACGTCAGATTGGCGTGAATGCAGCTCGCGCAGCGTCGGCCGGTCCGCCGTTCGGTAGAACGGCGGAACAAAACGCTTTAGTGCGGTGAATTGCACGGGCTGCTTGGTTGTTGCTACAGTAGCGGGGCGTGCCGGGGGTCCGGCGCGTCCCGTTTTTATTTGACCATGAGGCGGCACGCAGCCATACGCGTGCGGACACCACGCCCAGATTGAGTGCGAGGATGTTCCATGGCCCAATACGCTGCCAACGAAATCGAAAACATGCCCGATAGCCCTGTAGCCCGTGAGGATTTGGGCGCGGGTGGTATTCCCCGGGGTGCCGGCGCACGCTCGCCGTTGTTCTGGAAAGTTCTACTGCTTTCGGTGGCGATTATCTGGGGCTACTCCTTTACCACTATGAAGGACGCACTCGACACCATTCCGGTGTTCGAGCTGGTCTATGTTCGCTTTCTCCCGGCATCACTGGTTATGTTTGCAATTTTCCATAAGCGCATCATCGCTCATTTCAATGCCCGCAACCTGATCGTCGGGCTTGGCATGGGCGCGCTCATGTGGGGTGCCTACGGTTTGCAGACGATCGGCCTGGCACAGACCACGGCGGGCAAGAGCGCTTTTTTGACCGGCACGTATTGCATCCTTGTGCCGTTTGCAAGCTATGTCCTGAGCGGTGAAAAGCTTACCCGGTATAACCTGGGTGCAGCGTTGTTGTGCCTGGCGGGTATTGGCCTGGTAGCGCTCGATAGCGTCGAGTTCAATGCCGGCGATGTTATTACCTTGGGCGGCGCGATCTTCTTCGCCATCCAGATGGCGGTGACTGCCAAGTACGGTCGCAAGATGGACATCAACGTCATCACGTTTTGGATGTTTGTGGGCAATGGCGTTTTGAGTTTAATCACGTCGCTGCTATTCGAGACTCAGGCGCCCCTCTCTGCATGGACGCCGGAGTTTATCGGTGTGGCTGTTTTCCTCTCGGTGGGCTGCACATGCGCGGCGCTGCTCGTCCAAAACGTCGGTTTGGCGCATGTCCCCGCCTCGACGGGCTCACTGCTTCTTTCGATGGAGTCGCCTTCGGGCGTGTTGTTTTCGGTGCTGCTGATGGGGGAGGCGCTCACCTCGCGCCTGCTCGCCGGCTTCGTGCTTATCTTCCTGTCGATTATCTTGAGCGAGACTCACTTCGATTTTTTGCGCAAAAAGCCGCGCCCGCAATTGTAAACAACTTGTTGCGCCGCCCTCTCGGGGCGGCATTTTTTATGCGTCGCCCTTAAAGTTGTACCTTGCACTTTACGCTATCAAAGTGCTTGCTGCAAAAACGTTACTGGAGGGCATTTATGGCACCAGCTCTGTCCGATCTTCAACCGCAATCAGCGCCCAAGGCCACCGCAGCGGCGCAGGCCGCTATCGGTGACGGTCTCGTTGCAGAAGCTCAGGCTTTTGCAGACGAGCTCGCTGTGTGGCGACACGATTTACACCAGATGCCCGAGCTGGGTAATAGCCTCCCGCAGACCTCTGCGTATATTCAAGCGCGCCTGACCGAGATGGAAATCCCATTTGCCACGCTCGTCGATTGTTCCTGTGTTGTGGGCCTTGTCGGCGCCGGTGCCGCCGCGGCCCAGGGCAATGGCGTCTGCACGGACGAACAGGCCGGTACGGTCATCATGCTTCGCGGCGACATGGATGCCCTGCCCGTTGTCGAGGAATCGGGCGAGCCTTTCGCTTCCACCAACGGCTGCATGCACGCTTGTGGCCACGATATGCATGCGACGGCGCTGCTCGGCGCGGCCCGTTTGCTCAAGGCCCGCGAGTCCGAGCTTGTCGACGCTAACGCCACAGTTAAGTTGCTGTTCCAGCCGGGCGAGGAAACCTTTGAGGGTGCCCGCGCCGCCATCGCCGACGGTCTGCTGCAGAACCCGCGTCCCCAGGCCGCCTTTGCCATGCATGTCAATAGCCAGTCGCCGCTTGGCCTGGTGCTCTATGGGAGTCCGGCGCTCTCGGGCGTGTACGGTTTCCGCATCACGCTGCAGGGCAAGGGTGGCCATGGCTCGAGCCCCGAGATCTGCATCGACCCCATCACGGCCGGCGTGCATGTGCACCTGGCGCTTCAGGAGCTTATCTCTCGCGAGGTGCCGGCGGCCAAGGAGGTCGCGCTTACCGTGGGTAAGTTCGCTGGCGGTTTGGCGGCCAACGTCATCCCCGACACCTGCGTGCTCGAGGGAACGTTGCGCGGCTTCGATGTCGAGCTCATGGCTCACCTTAAGACCCGCATCGCGGAGGTCGTCAACGGCGTTGCCGCAACATATCGTACGCTGGCAACCATCGAGACGCTTTCGGACGTTCCGCCGCTCGTGCTCGACAGCGATATGACCCAGGCCTCGCTTGGCTACGTGGGCGCGGTGCTGCCCAAGGCTGCCTTCCTGCCGCTATTCCACGCCATGGCGAGCGAGGATTTCGCACTTATCTCGAGCGAGATCCCAAGTGCATACTTTACGGTGGGCGCGGCCGTGACCGATACGGACGAGCATTTTGCCCAGCATCATCCCAAGGCGCGCTTTAACGATGCCGAGCTTCCCCTCGGCGCCGCGGCTTATGCCGCCGTCGCTCTCGGATACATTGCGGACCACAAGGAGTAATCCATGTCCCAGCAACGTAAATTTTTCCCCGGCTGGCTCGTGGTGGCCTCCGGCTTTGTGATCATGGCCACGTGCTACACGATTTTCGTTAACTGCATGAGCCTGTTTCAGCCGCTCATCGTAAGCGACCTGGGCATCACGCTTGCGCAGTACAACATCTCCAACGCCATCTCCACCGTGGTGAGCATTATCGGCTCGCTTGTCATTGGCCATGTCGCCGATAAAGTAAGCGGCCGCGTTTTGGGCTCCCTCACTGTAATCGCCACCTCTGCCGTTCTTGCCGGTATGAGCTTTGTCGGTGAGCTGTGGCAGGTCTACGTGCTCTTTGCCGTCTCGGGCTGCTTTGCCGTCGCCTCGACCCGCCTGCTCATCAGCCTGGTGACCGCCAACTGGTTTACGGCCAAGCGAGGCCTTGCCATCTCCATCGCACTTTCGGGCTCGGGCTTTGGCGGCGCTATTCTGTCTCCCATCGTGAGCTCGCTTATCGTGAGTGTTGGCTGGCGCTCTGCGTTCCTGGTACTCGCTGCCGTCTGCATTGTGGCGGCACTGCCCATCACGGCCTACTCCTTCCGCACCAAACCTTCCGAGATTGGCCTGAAGCCGCTCGGCGAGAACCCGGGCGATCCGTCTGTTTCCACCGCGGGCGATAAGGACGAGCATACGGCCCCCGAGGTTAGCGTCGGCTGGTCTCGTATCAAGAAGAGCCCGGCATTTTGGCTGCTTGTCGTCGCCTTCCTCTTTATGGGCTTGGTCAATGGCGCCATCCTGCCCAACCAGGTTACCAACATGACGAGTGTTACCGTCAACGGTGCCAAGATTGTCACGGGCGGCCACGATCCCATGTGGGCGGGTACCGTACTTTCGGTCTACATGGTCACCGTCGTTATTGCCAAGATTTCGCTCGGTGCGATCTATGACCGCTTTGGCCTGCGCTTTGGCAATATCCTTGGCTCCGTTGCGTGCATTATCGCCTGCGTGGCGCTGTGCTTCCCGACGACGGACCTCGGTCCTATTGTCGCCGCTGTGAGCTTTGGTGTTGGAACGTGCATGGGCACCATCACGCCTACCATCGCCGCGTCCAAGCAGTTTGGCATGGCCGACCTGGGTAAGGTCACGGGCACCATTACCTCGCTCGAGATGGTCGGCGGCACCGTGGGCGCCATTGTCTCGGGCGTGTTGTTCGATGCTACGGGCTCCTTTGCGAGCACCTGGATTGTGTGCCTGGCGTGCTCCGTGGTCATGCTCGTGTTCCTGCTGGCATCCGAGCCCATCGCCGCCAAGCTGCGCGCAAGCGTGGCGGGGGAGTAGCGGGTCGCCGCCTATTCCTGTTTGCCTGTTCTGCCCGTGGCTGCCCTGGAAGCCGAATGGATGCTCGTACTGTCATTCGGTTTCCAGGGCAGCCACGGGCCTACGAAATGATCCCTTTTCCTCCGTCCCCAAGGGATCACGTGATCCGAAGGGGACGGAGGAAAAGGGATCACAAACCGCGGCGGCGCGTCTGGCCGAACGAGTCCCCATACCCTCGTTCGGTCAGACACGCCGCCGCGTTGCTGCTTTGTGCCGTATAATGTCCACTACCTATGACGCGATACAAAAGAAAGGTGTTTGCCCATGCAGGCACAGAAGGCGGAGGGAACCCGCGACCTTATCGGCGCCGAGATGCGCGCTTGGCAAAAGATGCAGCAGATCGCTGCCGGCGTGTTCGAGCCGTTTGGTTTTAAACCCATCGAGACGCCCGCGATCGAGCAGGTGGACGTCTTTGTCCACGGCATCGGCCAGTCGACCGACGTCGTGCGCAAGGAGATGTTCCGCGTCTTTAGCGGCGCCAACCTGGAGCGCGTCTTTACCGAGGGCACCGACACAAAACTCAAGCCCAAGCAGCGCCTGGCGCTTCGTCCCGAGGGCACGGCCGGTGTGGTGCGCGCAGTCGTGGAGAACAACCTGGTGCCCCAGGGCTCCACGCCGTTTAAGGCTTACTACGCCGAGGCCATGTTCCGCGGCGAGCGTCCCCAGAAGGGCCGCCTGCGTCAGTTCCACCAGGTGGGTATCGAGTGGCTCGGCGCTCCCGATCCGGCGGCAGACGCCGAGTGCATCATCATGCTCATGGAGTTCTACAAGCGCCTGGGCTTCGATCTTTCCAAGCTCCGTCTGCTCATTAACTCGATGGGCGACGCTCAGTGCCGTCCGGCTTACCGCGAGCAGGTCAAGCAGTTTATCCTCGAGCACGCCGACGAGATGTGCGACGAGTGCCGCGAGCGCGCCGAGCTCAATCCGCTGCGCGCCTTCGACTGCAAGAATGACCACTGCCGCGAGATCATGGCCGACGCACCGCTGATGGGCGACAACCTGTGCGATGAGTGCCGCGAGCACTACGAGCAGGTCAAGCGCTATCTGGATGCGGCGGGTATCGAGTATGTCGAGGACCCCACCTTGGTGCGTGGCCTGGACTACTACACCCGTACTGTCTTTGAGGTCGAGGCTCCCGGTGCCGGCGTCGGCTCCATCGGTGGCGGCGGCCGCTACGACGGCTTGGTCGAGCTCGAGGGTGGCAAGCCCACGGCGGGCGTCGGCTTCGCCGTCGGTTTTGAGCGCGCCCTGCTGGCCCTGCAAGCTTTTGGCAGCGATCTGGGTGCCGAGGAGGCCCCGTGCGTCTATGTCGCCAATGCCGGCATGGAGCTGCGCCAGAACGTCTTTGCCATCACGCAGGAGCTTCGCGCCGCAGGCATCGTGACCGAGGCCGACTACCAGGGTCGTTCGCTCAAGGCCCAGTTTAAGCAGGCCGATAAGGTGGGCGCCAAGCTCATTTTGGTCCTGGGTGGCGACGAGCTTGCCGCCGGCAAGGTCAAGGTGCGCGACATGGAGAGTCATGACGAGGTACTGGTCGATCTGACCAACGTCGTCGAGGCGGTTCGCGAGCGCCTGTAGCGCATCTTTTTGAGCTGCGGACCCGCTTGAGTGTCTCGTCCATTGCGAGCGATTGTTACGGGGGTGTTTCGCATTTATGCGGAATGCCCCCGTTTGTGTATGCCGTCCACCGAGAAATACGACCATTTAGGGCAAAAACCCTTGCAATGCAGAAAATACTTTTGTGTGGTAAAGCGCAATCAGTGTCGAAAGTATTTCTCAAGCGCCTATAATGAATACCGCATGTTACGTGCATAGAAGGAGGAATGGGAGGAAACGTGGCTGAGAACCTAAGCAACCAGTCTGTACCCGAAGCCGCGGCGCGCGTCGCTGCCGTGGTCAACCGCCTCGTTAACCGAATCGGCTCGAATGCCGAATCCAGGGAGCGTCTCGCCGAGATCGAGATCCCCGAGGAGCTGCGCGACAATCTGGCGCTGTTCTTGCGCCTGGAGCGCCGTGTGCTTAGCGAGTATGATCCCGAGATCGCGGACCTGTTCGACAAGATTTTGACAGCCGAGATTGTGGCCAACGCCGGAAACCCCGGCACCCGTGCTGCCGACGAGTCCGTCGACGAGCAGGGCGTGCCCACTGCCGACGAGCCCACCGCCGTGGCGTTTCGCGAGGTCGTTGATCTGATCGACAGTCTGCCGCTCGATAAGCAGCAGGTCATCGTCCGCGCCTTTACGAGCTTCTTCCATCTGGCAAACCTGTCGGAGGAGAACTACCGCGTGGCGCAGCTGCGCGAGCGCGAGGCCGGCGCATCGACCGATACCGAGGTCGATCCCGCCAACGAACTCACCGTCGCCTATCACCAGTTGGTAAACGAGATGGGTGTCGAGGGCGCCAACGAGCTGCTCGGCAAGCTCGAGTTCCACCCTGTCTTTACCGCACATCCCACCGAGGCCCGTCGCAAGGCCGTCGAGGGCAAGATTCGCCGTATCTCCAATCTGCTGGAGGAGCGTCCGCGTCTGGGCGGCTCCGACCTGGTGGAGAACGAGCGCCATATGCTGCAGGAGATTGACGCCCTGGTGCGTACGAGCCCCATCGCGCTCAAGAAGCCCACGCCGGTCGAGGAAGCCGATACCATCATCGACATCTTCGATAACACGCTGTTCGACGTCATCCCCGTTATCTATCGTCGCTTTGACGACTGGGTGCTGGGCGACAAGGCCGGTACCGTGCCGCCGCTGTGCCCGGCGTTCTTCCATCCCGGCAGCTGGATCGGTTCCGACCGCGACGGTAACCCCAACGTCACCGCCAAGGTGAGCCGTGAGGTCGCTGCCAAATACTTCACCCACATGGTGCTCAAGCTCGAGGACAAATGCCGCCGCATCGGCCGCAACCTCACGCTTGAGGCCACCTACAGCAAGCCGTCTGCCGAGCTCATCAACCTGTGGAACCATCAGGTCGAGATGAGCACCCAGTACACTGCACGTGCCGAGCTGATCTCCGAGCACGAGCCGCATCGCGCCGTCATGCTCGTCATGGCAGACCGACTCAACGCCACCGTGCGCCGTATCACCGATACCATGTACCACAGCGCCGACGAGTTCCTGGAGGACCTGCGCGTCGTCCAGCGCTCGCTGGCCGCCTGCGGTGCCGTCCGTGCTGCCTACGGCCCGGTCCAGACCATCATCTGGCAGGTCGAGTCCTTCGGCTTCCACATGGTCGAGATGGAGTTCCGTCAGCACTCCGTGGTGCACGCTCGCGCCCTCAAGGATATCCACGAGAACGGTATCCATGGCGACCTGCAGCCCATGACGCGCGAGGTCATCGATACCTTCCGCGCTATCGGCTCCATCCAAAAGCGCTACGGCAAGAAGATGGCGCACCGCTACATCATCTCGTTCACCAAGAGTGCCCAGCATGTGGCCGACGTCTTCGAGCTTGCTCACCTGTCTTTCGCACACGAGGAGGATGTCCCCGAGCTCGACGTGATCCCGCTGTTTGAGCAGCTCGAGGACCTCGAGGGTTGCGTCGACGTGCTCGACCAGATGCTTACGCTGCCCGTGGTGCAAAAGCGCCTTGCCCAGACCAACCGCCGCATGGAGGTCATGCTGGGCTATTCCGACTCCTCCAAGGATGCCGGTCCTACCACGGCCATGCTCGCGCTGCACTCCGCGCAGGAGCGCATTGCCAAGTGGGCCGAGAAGAACGATATCGACCTGGTGCTCATGCACGGTCGCGGCGGTGCCGTGGGCCGTGGCGGCGGCCCGGCCAACAAGGCCGTGCTGGCGCAGCCCAAGGGTTCGGTCAACTGCTTCTTTAAGCTCACCGAGCAGGGCGAGGTCATCTTTGCCCGTTACGGCAACCGCACGCTGGCTCAGCGCCATGTTGAGTCCGTTGCCGCCGCAACGCTTTTGCAGTCGGCCCCGAGTGTCGAGAAGACCAACACCGAGACCACTCAGAAGTTCTGGGATATGGCCGAGAAGCTCAACACCGCAAGCCACGAGCGTTATCTGGACCTGCTGAACACCGAGGACTTTACACCGTGGTTCTCGACCGTTACGCCGCTGACCGAGGTCGGTCTGCTGCCGATCGGCTCGCGTCCCGCCAAGCGCGGCCTGGGCGCCAAGTCGCTCGATGACCTGCGTACCATTCCGTGGATTTTCAGCTGGAGTCAGGCTCGCATTAACCTGGCCGCTTGGTATGGCCTGGGCACCGCCTGCGAGCAGCTGGGCGATCTTGACCAGCTCAAGGCTGCCTACCAGGAGTGGCCGTTCTTCCGCACCTTTATCGACAACATCGAGATGTCGATTGCTAAGACCGATCAGCGTATCGCCAAGATGTATCTGCACCTGGGCGATCGCCAGGATCTGTCCGAGAAGGTCTTTACCGAGATGCAGCTCACGCGTAAGTGGGTCCTTGCCATCGTCGGTGACGAGTGGCCGCTGCAGCGTCGTCGCGTGCTCGGCTGCGCCGTTCGCGTGCGCAACCCCTACGTCGACGCCCTGTCCATCGCCCAGGTCCGCGCCCTTCGCGAGGTGCGTATGAACCAGGACGAGATGGCCGAGGAGAAGAAGGCCGAGTACATGAGCCTGATTCTTTCGACTGTGACCGGCGTCTCGGCAGGTTTGCAGAATACGGGGTAATCGATAGCCCTGTGGCCCTCACCGGGGCCCGATGGGTTTCCCTCTGAATGCGTCCTCGCACTTGAAGCCCCCTTATCCTGCTCCTTCGGAGCTGCGGATAAGGGGGCTTCGTGCTGCGGAGTGCATTCAGAGGGAAACCCGTCGGGTCCCTTCGTCCTCGGTCTTCTGGGATTAAAGCTGAAGGGAATAAGGCGCGCTTCGCGCATAGCGTGGAGTGCGGCGAGGGCTTCTTGCGTCCTGCGGAGTGTGCCTAAAAGTAAACTAATGGCGGGCCCTGCGATGTCCGGTCTTCGGCGGATTACTGGCTGGGGGAATTAATGGCGCGCTTCGCGCGTTTGGAAGGGGCTTCGTGCTGCGGAGTGCATTCAGAGGGAAACCCATCGGGTCCTTTCGTCCTCGGTTTACGGCGGATCAGCCGCTGGGTGAGGGTGGTGCTTGGAGCGACGTGCAAAAAACGGAGTTTTCAGCAGCCAAAGATTGGTGCATAAGGCTATGGGTGACGTTCGCGGCCCCTGTTGATGCTTTTGCACGACGATTGGGCTTTGGCGATGTCCATATATAGCTGGTTTCTCGCCGCATGCTATCCAGATGGGACGAGTCATGAGGACTATCTACCTTTTGAAAGACTTTTGACACCAAAATCTAATCTCGCGATGCTGAATACTCGCAAAAATGCACGCTCCGGAGGGTGCTACCCTGTTACGGCTAGAAATCTATGCGCCATTTTATGCAATTAATTAACGCATTTATGCAAAATGGCTTACGTGCGTACGTCTCGGGGTAGATGTTTGCCTCGGCGCTGCGTAAGTCATCCTGTCTGTAGTGTCTTTGACAGGCGGCCGCGGTCCCGTTTGGGATCGCTGCCGTTTTGTTGTGGGTCAAATATGAACGTTGTGTTAATGAGTCGGTGGACGGTGGTGTTTTTCGGTGAGCGGCGTATCCTTCCTACGGTTTATCTAGTGTGTTAGATGAAAGGAAGAGGGCGCTCGTCATTGTTTGAATGTGAATTGCCGTTTGACCACAAGAAGCTGCATCTGGAGCTTGAGGACAAGAACTTCGCAGGTGTGATGGAGGGTCATCAAAACGAGTTTGAGACTACTAAAACGCAGCAAGAGCTGGTAGAAGAGTCGCTGGCTAATCCTTATGGCTCGCCTTCGCTCGAGGAGCTTTGTGCCGGCAAGAAGGATATCGTTATCATCAGTTCTGACCATACGCGTCCGGTTCCTTCGCGTGTGACGATGCCTATTCTGCTGCATCACATTCATACTGCTGCGCCCGAGGCCCACGTTCGTATTCTGGTTGCGACTGGTATGCACCGTCCCTCGACGCATGAGGAGCTCGTCAACAAGTATGGCGAGGAGATCGTTGCCAACGAGGAGATCGTCATGCACGTCGCGACTGACGACAGCATGATGAAGAAGATCGGTACTCTGCCTTCTGGTGGCGAGTGCATCATCAACAAGATTGCCGCCGATTGCGATCTGCTGCTTGCCGAGGGCTTTATTGAGCCGCACTTCTTTGCCGGTTTCTCTGGTAGCCGCAAGTCCGTCCTGCCTGGCATCGCCAGCTACAAGACCATCATGTACAACCACAACGGTCAGTTTGTGAACGATTCCCACTCGCGTGCCGGCAACCTGTGCCACAACCACGTGAGCGAGGACATGTTTGCCGCCGCCGAGATGGCTCACCTCGCCTTTGTGCTTAACGTGGTGCTTAACGGCAAGCATGAGGTCATCGGCTCCTTTGCCGGCGACATCCACAAGGCGCACGAGGCTGGCTGCGAGTTCGTGAAGAGCCTTGCCGGCGTTGAGCCCGTCGAGTGCGAGATCGCCATCACCACCAACGGCGGCTACCCGCTCGATCAGAACATCTACCAGGCCGTGAAGGGCATGTGCGCTGCCGAGGCCACGCTTCCTGAGGGCGGCGTGATCATCGACGTCGCCGGTTGTGCCGACGGTCACGGTGGCGAGGGCTTCTATCACAACATCGCCGACAATGATCCGGCAGAGTTTGAGCGCGCCTGCATCGACCGTCCTAAGGACGAGACCCTGCCCGACCAGTGGACGAGCCAGATCTTTGCCCGCATTCTGGCGCATCACCCTGTGATCATGGTCACCGACCTGTGCGATCACCAGATGCTCAAGGATATGCACATGACGCCGGTCAACACTATCGAGGAGGCGCTCAAGCTCGCCTTTGAGATGAAGGGTGCCGATGCCAAGGTTGCCGTCATTCCCGATGGCCTGGGCGTTGTTGTCGCGCAGCACTAGTGCGCGGCCTAAACGAATCGTTTATAACCGACAAGAAAGATAAGGTTTTATGCTTACCAAACTCCTCTGTGAATTCGGCGCAACGGCCCTCATGATCATCTTTGGTGTGGGCGTGCACTGCGATACCGTGCTCAAGGGCACCAAGTATCAGGGCTCCGGCCATATGTTTGCCATCACCACTTGGTCTTTTGGCATCTCGGTCTGCCTGTTTGTCTTTGGCGGCGCCGTGTGCATGAACCCTGCTATGGTGCTTGCCCAGTGCATTGTAGGCCTGGTGCCGTGGAGCAGCTGCATTCCCTTCATGATTGCCGATATGCTCGGCGGCTTTGTGGGCGCCGTAATCGCTTGGTTTATGTATGCCGATGAGTTCAAGGCTTCCGATGGTGTCGTCGACCCCATTGCCCAGCGCAACATCTTCTCGACCAACCCCACCACCGAGGGCACGAACTATGCCCGTAACTTCTTCTGTGAGGCTATCTGCACCTTCGTGTTCATCAGCGCCATCCTTGCTGCCGCTAGCCGCGCCGGCGAGAACGTTTTGATGCTTGCCATCTGCGTCGGCCTGATTGTTTGGGCCGTTGGCATGGGCATGGGCGGCATCACCGGTTTCGCCATGAACCAGGCTCGTGACCTTGGTCCTCGCATGGCCTATCAGGTGCTGCCGATCAAGAACAAGGCTGACAACAACTGGAAGTACGGCCTGCTCGTTCCTGGCATCGCCCCGTTTGTCGGTGCCGCTCTGGCCGCGCTGTTTGTGCATGGCTTCTTGGGCATGTTCTAGTCCAAGGCTACATAGTTGTCCGCTGGCCGCATGGGGTAACTTCCCAGCGCGTCCTCGGACATGAAAGAACCCCCGCTGCGCACTGAACTGCGCCCCAATTCTTGGACGGGCTAATAAGCGGCCTACGCCGCACATAGG
>CATYEN010000064.1 GCA_958405565.1 uncultured Collinsella sp.
TGCAGCAGGGGCTCTCAATGTTTTTATGTCCTGCTCATATCGTCTGTGCCGGCAGTTTGGGACACTCCTTGGGGTAGTCGTTGGGGACGTTCTTGAATGACTAGTCGTTTAAGAACGTCCCCAACGACTAGTCCCCAACGACTAGTTAGAACGAGAGTGGATAATCTCCCGTTTTTGGCCTGTGCGCGGGCTCAAAGTGGGAGATTATCCACTCTCGTTAGATAAGTGTCCGAAAATCCACGCTCGTTTTACTTCAGGCCCGGCAGGCGGGTGTAGGGGAATGAGCGCTCTAGGAACTCGGCGCAGCGGGTGTAGTCTTTGGCGAAGTAGCTGCTGTAGAGTGAATCGAGCACGTATTGCACGGCGATGTGGCTGGCGAACTGCGTGATGCGGTGCGTCATGCTCTCGTGGTCGCTCACCGTAAGGTAGGCGGAAAATCCGGGGTGCAGGCGCGCGCAATAGGGCGTGCCGATGACAATGACGGGAACATGTCGGCTGTTGAGGATCGGCAAGATCTCCTTGAGGTTGGGTGCGAGGCCGCTGTAGGAGATGACGATGGCCGCATGGCCGGAATCTGAGGCGAGCGCTGTGCGCACCTGGGCCTCGCCGCTGCCGTAGCATGTGGCACTCTTGCCGGCCGAAAGCAAGCGGTCGCGGAACATCCCCGCTGGATAGAGGTTGTGCGAGCCCGTGTAGATATCGACCTGCCGCGCCTTCGCGATCAGTTTGGCGGCGTGGTCGAGCTGCGCGGGGTCGAGCATCTCCTGTGTCTCGGCTAGCGTGGTCTGGTAGAGACCCTCCATGCGCTCCATGACCTGCGCGGGCGTGGACGTGGCGTCGAAGGGAAAGTTGATGTCCACGTCGCGGCGGTTGCCAGCCTCGGTTGCCAGGCGCATAAGCTCGACCTTGAGGTCCTTAAAGCCCTCGAGGCCGAGCTTTTTGCAAAAGCGGTGCACGCTCGCGACCGAAACGTTGGTGCGGGCAGCAAACTCCTTAATGGACAGTCCACGGATTTCCTCGCCCATGGCAAGGGCCGAGATGCCGAGCTGCTGCTCGGTAGGGGTTAGTCCCTGCGCCTCGGTAATCTTGCGTTTGATATCCATGCGAACTCCCGCACTCACTAAACCGACCAAAAAGGGACAGGGTTATTTTGGCAGGTTTTGCCCACAAAGGGTAACGGGGCCAAGGACGCCGCTGGGGGCGATGGGCTCGGTGAGGGCGAAAATGTCGGGAATCGCATGGTCGAGTGTGTTGATGGCGTCGATGGTGAGTTCGTGCGTGCCGGCGGCAAGCGGGCCGGCGGCAAAGCGGTAGGGCGGGCAGATACGCGTGCCGAGCGAGTGCCCGTCGAGCGTGAGCGTCGCGACTTCGTAGACATCATCCAGGTCAATGGCGGTGTCGGCGAGGTCATCGGCCAGCTCGAATGACGTGCGGTAACGGTATGTGCCGCAGGTGCCGGCGAACTGCTCGGCCGTGAGGTCGCACAGGTGCTCGAGCTTTTGCGGCTCGCCAAAGGCCCCGTCGCCTCCGGCGGGGGAGAGGGCGACGGTCCAGGGACCGTCGATATCGAGGACGGGCGCACCATCCGCGCTTGCGCTCGTGTCCGCGCTGCTATTGGACTCGACTTCGCCGTTTGCCTCCAGAACAACAATGCAGCTCTCGAAGGGCTCCAGCTCCAGCGCACTGTCAAACGCAACGGGATCGGTACCGTTCAGCAGGTCGAGACGCGTGCCGCGCAGGCGCTCGCCTCGAGCAAGTGCAACCGTGCAGCGAATGCTCTCACGCGGATGCTCGTTGACTAGCATCACATAGGTCTCGCCCGCGCGCTCATAGCGTAGTGCGCGCAGCCAGGGCTGAGGCGTGCCGGTCACAACGGCCTGCAGTCCCGCGGCTGCCAGCATGGCCGCCACGCCGGCAAGCGGCGTCGCCGTAAGCCCGTCCAGCTCGGCCGCGCCATCCGCGTCATAGAGCGCACTCGGCACCTCGTCGACGGCAAGCACCATAACGCCCGCGGCCATCATGCGACCCACGGCATGCGCCGTCGGGGCGCCAATAAACGAAGCCCCGGGCAGAACAAATGCCTGATAGCGGCAGCCATTAACGGCAAACGTTCCATCGGCAATCGAAACCTCGTAACGCTCCTCATCCTCAAAAGCCTCTGCCGGTACAAAATCAAAGTCGATCTGCGAACGCGTGAGCTCTGCCGCTACGCGCTCGATGGGCATGGCGTTGCCGGCCCATTCGGCATCGGCATGGTACAGGATGGCGACGGGACACGCGGCATGACCTCCCGAAAGCAGCGTTGCCGTGCGATTCATATAGCGCATGAGCTGGCCAAAGTGCGGCCATTGCGGGTTGTTGCCGTGCGCGTAAAAATGCGGTGGGCAGTCCCAATCGGGGAAGGGCGCCATGCTAAACGCGTGTGGCGTAAACCAGTTAATACCGCGGACGAGCATATGGTCGGCAATCCATTTCATCTCGCGCAGGCCCTCGTGCCAGCCAAAGGCGCCAAAGACCTCGGCCATGCAACGCCCCTGCTTTTTGGGGTCGAGGCGCGCGGCCGAAGAGCCCAGCTTGGCAAGCGCGTACGTAAAGAACTCCATGTTCCACGCGCCGTGGAAATAGCTGTAGTGCCCACGGTCGACGCCGGGGACGAGCTGGTTGATGACCACATCCACGCCGGCCATGTCCTGCCCCGCGATCGCGCGGAAGTAATGTCCGGCGCCCTGACCCAGGCGCGTGTGGCAACTCTTGTCCTCGATCACGTGGCCAATGTGCATGACGTCGTGCGCGCGACACCAGTCGCCGATCTGCTCGTCAAAGCACGCGCGGTAGAGCTGCGTGTCAAGGTCCATATAGGCGTGGCGAACCTGGGCGCCGTCTGCCTCGCGTGTCCAAAGGCCGTGCAGTTTGGTGGGCCAGCCCTCGCCAAGCGCATCGTGCAGGCGGCGGGCAAGCTCGTCCGACCACGGCAGCGCTAGGTCGTCTCGCCCGATAAAGCTACTGGTAGAAGCATCGTCAAGCGTGGTGCCCTTCTCGTTCATAAAGCCGGGCTCATCGGTAAAGAAGCCCAGGATGGTCTTGCCGAACTCGTCGCCCAGATGCTCAAATGTGGGCTCGTAGACGGCATCGATCAGCACGCGGCACGAGGCGGCGTCGACCATGTTGATGTACTCATCGCGAAAGCCGGTCTTTTGGCTGGTGACGTAGAGCTCAATCGTGGTAACGCCGGCGGGAGCGTCAAAACGCAGGCGGGTAGGGGTGCCGTCGTCGGCATGCTCAACAGCAAGCGCAAGATCGAGCGGCATACCGGCGGCGTCAAAAGCCGCTGCGCCCACAAAGCGCTCCGTGGGATCCATGAGATTGCCGAGCTTGATAGTCGTGGACGGCTGAGGACCGACAACCGTTATCGTGCGGTGCTTAAGCACGGTCTTCTTGAGCGCGGGGTCGACGTCATCGCCCGCAAGCGCGCCGTTGGCGTAGCCCGTGGGGAAGTGCGCGTCGTCGAGCAGCCAGATCTTTAGCCCCAGGCGCTTGCACTCGTCGATAATAAACCGCAGGTCGGACCACCAGCCGTCGCGGCAAAAATCGGGATGCGTGCGCGACTCAAGGCAGACCTCGCGGATGTCCGCGCCGGCAATCTGCTCCAAATACTCGGTGATTGTCTCGCGCGCCTCGCCCCTGAGCCACAAGAACGGAAGCACATGGTTGTCATAAGTGCCGCCAAGCACCTGCTCAAAATACGCCGCCATATACGCTCCTCCAAAATCAACCTTTCAAACCCATTGACGCCAGAGTACGCCGAGCGTGCCGTCCTGCTAATATCAAAATCACGACAGAATATGACCGAATCAACGATGGTGATGTAATGGAAATCGCGCATCTGGATAACCTGCTGCTCGAGCTGACCGACAGTGAGCGAGCCTACCGTGCGGGTGCCCATTACGACTGGAACGATGCACTCGGTCAAGGTAATCAAGCAGATGTCGATGGTCGGCATATCCGTAAAATCGGCAATCCAACGCTCGCCCTACGACAAGAAGGCATGCCCGAGGGCCTATCGATTGTACGCAACTCGCGCTTCAATCCTGTGCCGGAACATGTGCATGATTATGTCGAAATCAGCTATGTCTATCGAGGACGAGCGCCGCAAATCGTTAACGGTGCGGCGCTCACGCTTGCTCAAAACGAGGTGCTCCTGCTCGATGCCGCCTGCCCGCATGCCGTAGGCGAGCTTGGCGAGCACGACATTATGTTGAGCGTCATCATTTCGCGGCCAATGCTCAGCCGCAGCCTGGAGCAAAGCCTTTCGCCCGCAAGCACGGTCTCGCGGTTCCTGCTCAACGCCCTTAACGATGAAACCGACCATCGCGGTCACGTGCATTTCCATACGGGCGGCAGCCGTCGCGTGCGCCGCTATATGCAGGAGATGCTCTGCGAGCGCCTGGAGCCAACACCGGCGAGCCCCCAGATCGTGTCGAGGCTGTTCGAGCTGCTGCTGGTTGAGCTCATGCAAAGCTACGAAGCCGGCCTGCTGCAAACAGACGCGCCCGCGCTGCCATCGGCGCAGGTCGCGGCTGCCATGGGTTACATCGAGCGCCATGCTCGCGACTGCACCCTCGAGGACCTGGCCCGCCATCTGCACCTGAGCCCCAACTACGCAAGCGCGCTGCTCAAGCGGCAGACAGGCCGCACGTTTATGCAGCTGGTGCAGGAGAGCCGCTTGGCTTGTGCGGCAACACTTCTCGACGCCGGTGTTACCGCAGAAGCCGCGGCGCGCGAGGCGGGCTATGCCAACATGAGCTTCTTCTACAAAAAGTTTGCCGAGCGCTATGGCTGCACGCCGGCTGCCTATCGTCAGCGTTTGCCCAGATAAAACCGACCAAAATAAACCTGTCCCTTTTTGGCAGGTATCAGGAAGTGTCAGGGGCGGGGAGGCGGCGGGTTGCGGGCGCGAAAAGAAGTGTCGGGTTTGGCGCGCCCGCCCCCGCATGTCTCCCGCGTGGGCGATACTCGGCTTATCGACCCACGATGCAAAGGAGATGCTCATGGCAAACATCAAGTTCCCCGAGGGTTTCTATTGGGGTGGCGCCACCGCCGCCAA
The DNA here is from genome assembly GCA_958405565.1 of uncultured Collinsella sp. GTDB lineage: Bacteria > Actinomycetota > Coriobacteriia > Coriobacteriales > Coriobacteriaceae > Collinsella. The sequence continues at coordinate 5,105 of CATYEN010000064.1, forward strand.
CCAGTTTGAGGGCGCTTGGAACGTGGACGGCCGCGGTGCTTCCGTCGACGACCACTTCCTGGGCGGCAGCTATAAGGAGCCGCGCCAGATCACGATCGATATCGACCCCAACCGCTTCTATCCCAACCATGACGGCATCGATTTCTACCATCACTACGAGGAGGATATCGCGCTGTTCGCCGAGATGGGCTTCAACATGTTCCGCATGTCCATCTCCTGGAGCCGTATCTTCCCCAACGGCGACGACACCGAGCCCAACGAGGCCGGCCTCGCCTTCTACGACCGCGTTTTCGAATGCCTGCGCGCTCACAACATCGAGCCGCTCGTGACCCTCTCGCACTACGAGATGCCCTATCACCTGGTCGAGAAGTACAACGGCTGGGCGAGCCGCGAGCTCATCGGCTTCTTCGAGAAGTACTGCCAGACCGTCTTCGACCGCTACCAGGACAAGGTTAAGTTCTGGCTCACCTTCAACGAGATTAACTGCGGCACCATGGACATGGGCGCCATGATGGAGACCGGCCTGATCCAGGGCTTCGAGGGCCCGGCAAGCGCCATCAAGACCACCGCTCAGCAGCGCTATCAGGCCCTGCATCACCAGTTTGTCGCTAGCGGCCGCGTTGTGCGATACGCCCACGAGCACTACCCGCAGTTCAAGATGGGCAACATGGATTGCTTCATCCTCTCCTACGCCGCCGCGTGTGATCCGGTCGACGTGTTCGCCACGCAGCAGCAGATGAACTCCATGAACTGGTACTGCTCCGACGTGCAGGTGCGCGGCAAGTACCCGTTCTACGCCAAGCGCTTCTGGGCCGAGAACGGCGTCGAGCTTGCGATGGAGGACGGCGACCTGCAGGATATCGCCGACGGCAAGGTCGATTTCTACACCTTTAGCTACTACATGTCCGGCACCGTGGGTACCCACAAGGACCACGAGATGACCGAGGGCAACATGACCTTCGGCGGCAAGAACCCCTACCTGGAGTCCACCGACTGGGGCTGGCAGATCGACCCGCTGGGTCTGCGCATCGCCCTCAACGAGATTTACGCTCGCTACGAGATTCCGCTGATGGTGGTCGAAAACGGCATGGGCGCCTACGACGAGGTCGAGGAGGACGGCTCCATCCACGATTCGTACCGCATCGCCTATCTGCAGAGCCACATCAAGGCCATGGGCGAGGCTGTTGCCGATGGCGTCGACCTGATCGCCTACACCTGGTGGGGCCCCATCGACCTGGTGTCCGCCGGCACCGGCGAGATGCGCAAGCGCTACGGCTTCATCCACGTCGATAAGTACGACGACGGCACCGGCACCTACGAGCGCCGCCGCAAGGACAGCTTCTTCGCATACCAGAAGATCATCAAGTCCAACGGCGTGGAAGGCCTGGAATAGGGGATTTAGGTTCCGGCGTTCTACCGAACGCCGGACCGGCCGCCGACTACGCGGCCACCGGCGTTGACGACGATGGCATCTGGAACGCCTTTGTGCACTTGGGGCTCATCGAGGGCTAATCAACAAAACGGCTATCGATGGGACAAAGACATCGGCGGGGTTTTCGATTCGACTCCCCACCTTAGTTTTTGGTCCATTTGGCACTATAATTACCGTAGGCATGCGCACTACGTTGCGCTTAATCAAGAGGAGAAAACGTATGGGTCTGTTTGACATGTTCAAGAAGAAGGCTGAGCCCGCGGCTGCCGCTGCTCCGGCCTCCATCTCTGCTTCTGCCGGCGCCGACGTGCTGTGCTCGCCCGTCAAGGGCAAGGTCATCAAGATGGCCGATGTGCCTGATCCCGTCTTTGGTGGCGAGGTCCTGGGCAAGGGCTGCGCCGTGTGGCCCGAGGACGATCTGGTCTATGCCCCCTGCGACGGCAAGGTTACCGTCACCATGGGTCACGCTGTGGGCCTGCAGTCCGATAGCGGCATCGAGGTCCTGGTGCACGTTGGCGTCGATACCGTCAACATGAACGGCGACGGCTTCGAGGGCTTCGTCAAGGCTGACGATGTCGTGAAGGCCGGCCAGCCCATGCTCAAGATCGACCGCGCCAAGATCGCCGCTGCCGGCTACAAGGACTGCGTCGTCGTGGCCGTGTCCAACACCGCCGAGTTCGCCGATGTCGAGCTCGCCGTCGAGGCCGACTCTGCTGTCGCCGCCGGCGATGCTATCGTCAAGGTTGTCCGCAAGTAAATCGCGGCATTCACAGGATGTTTTGGGGTGGTCGGATTGTCCGGCCACCCTTTTTTATTGCACGGTACCGATGCGCTTTATTGCACGCTGAGCGGACTCGCAGACCGTTCGGACGCTAAAACGAACCGACCGCGCTTTCGTGCTGTCGGGGGTGTTCATAAGTGGATAGTATGAGCTTACTTATTACAACGTGCGCCGTGTTGGGAGGCACGGTGCCGCTTATTGGGAGGACAACATGAAAAAGAAGCTGCTGCTTGCGCCCCTCATGGCCGTCTTGGTTGCATGCGTGGTCGTGCTTTCCGGTTGCGGAGGCCCCTCGATCGAAGAACTCATCACCGAGGACCTTACGACTCAGTTCGATGAGGTCAAAAACGGTGGCGACGATTTCCTCTCTGGTCTGGAAGAGGCTTCGGGCGACGAATTCGAGCAGCTGGGCATCGATCCCAAGGAGTATGCCAAGACCTATCTCGAGGGTTTTGATTACGAGATCGGCGACGTGACGGTCGACGAGGACAAGGGCGTTGCAACCGCCGAGGTCTCCATCACCTGCAAGTCCATGAACAAGATCGTCGAGGACTTCTCCACCCAGTATCAGGAGAAGGTCGCTGCGCTTGATACGATGCCTTCCGATGATGAGCTGTACAAGATGGCCGGCCAGGTGATGGTCGATGTGACCAAGGCCACCGAGCCCAGGAAGACCACGGTTATCTTCAAGTACACCTGCAACGACGACGGCGAGTGGTCTGCTGACGACTCCGTCAACTCCGAGATGATGGATGCGATGCTGAGCTAGGGGAGTTACGCGGTTCTACGAACCGCGTAACCAGTTGACGCTGCGCGCCGCCCAGGACGACAATTTGTCATTCAAAAGGCGAGGCATGACCAGAAGGTCAATGCCTCGCCTTTTTCATGCCAACTTGTTCGTCCTGGACGTCGCTCGCTGGCTTTGCCAGTACATCGGCGTTGCCATTGTTGGGATTGGTGCAAAGGGGTCAGGTTTGTTTGCACCATGTTCTGCCTGCAGCGTTGCCGTTGGGGCAGCTAAAAGAGACATGTCCCAAATTAGCCGCCCCGCGCCCATCTGAGTTGCGGTGAAATAGGGATTGTTTGGGGGCAGTAGGCCGGCAATCAATCCTTATTTCACCGCAACTTATTGGTGGGCGGCTCGCTACTCGCCCAAGATCAGCGCAGTGAGTTCGTCCTGGGTGTCCACCACGTAGTCGGCACCGGCGGCCTCCAGCTCTGCTCGGCCGCGGAAGCCCCAGGTGACGCCGGCGCTCGTAAGGCCGGCGTTGTGGCCGGTCAGAACATCGACATTCGAATCGCCAACATAAAGCGTGGTCGACGGGTTGGCGCCCAGCTCATTCATCACATGCAGCGTGACGGGGGCTTCGGGCTTGGGCGGATACGCGTCGACGCGACCCTGCACCAGCGCAAAACGATCGGGACCAAAGTACTTTTCGATAAGCGGAGCGGCCGAAATATGGTCCTTGTTGGTGAGCACGGCAAGCTGAATGCCAGCGGCACGCAGGCGGTCGAGCATCTCGATCGTGCCATCGTAGGGAGCGGTGTGGTCTTCCTTGTGCTCGCCGTAATAGGCCCTAAACTCGGCAAGCGTCTGCTCAAACATGCGGCCGTCGCCCGCGTACTCGGCGGGCATAAAGCGCTCGACCAGCTTAAGCATGCCGTTTCCCACCTTGTAGCGGTATTCGTCCACGGCAAACGTGGGCCAGCCGTGCATCTCACAGGTATGGTTGCCGGCGGCCGCCAGGTCCTCGAGCGTATTGAGGATGGTGCCGTCCAGATCAAAGATCACATGGGAAAAGGCTGCTGCCATGGGTGCTCCTGCCGTTTGAGTTGTAAAGCGCACCCCATGATACTGGGCTTGCGTGTCGGGCGTGCCTGGAATCTGAATATCTGTAGCAGCCTCGAGCTGCGCTGCGGCGGATGTGGCCCTTTGCCGCTAGCAAATCCTCGGCAGCTGCTCTCCCACGAGCATGTCGAGGATGCGGGTGGAGCCCCAGCCGGTGTGCACGCGCACGGCGGGACGAGCGCCTTCGGCGACCGGCAGCACGCGACCGATGATGGCGGCGTTCTCGCCGTAGCGGGCGGCGCGCATGGCTGCTAGCGCCGCGTCGGCCTGCCCGGCTGGTACCACGGCGACCATCTTGCCCTCGTTTGCCACCTGCAGCACGTCGTAGCCGAGCATCTCGCAGGCGGCCTGCACGTCGGGGCGCACGGGCACGGCGTCCTCATCGATTTCCATGGCAACGTCGCTGGCCTGCGCAAACTCGTTGAGCGTGGACGCCAGGCCGCCGCGCGTGGGGTCGCGGAAGCAGTGTGTGTCGGGGGCGGCGGCCAGCACGTCGGCAATCAGGTGGTTGAGGGGCGCGGCGTCGCTCTCGATGCTGCTCGAGAACGCCAGGCCCTCGCGCTGGCTCATGATGGCGATGCCGTGGTCGCCCAGCGTGCCCGAGACCAGGATGACATCGCCGGGCTGGCAGTTTGCACCGCTGAGCGCCACGCCCGCAGGCACCTCGCCCACGCCAGCGGTATTGATGTAGACGCCGTCGGCCCCGCCGCGCTCGACCACCTTGGTGTCGCCGGTGATGATTTTAACGCCTGCCTCGCACGCCGTCTCGGCCATGGCCTGTACAATCTGGCGCAGCTTATCCATGGGATAGCCCTCTTCGAGGATAAAGCCGCACGAAAGGTAGCGCACGTTGGCGCCCGAGGTCGCGACGTCGTTGACGGTTCCGCACACGGCGAGCCTGCCGATATTGCCACCGGGGAAGAACTGCGGCGTCACCACAAAGCTGTCGGTCGACATGGCGATGCGCCCGCTGCCGGGCAGGGCGGCGACGCCGGCGTCGTTGCCTTCGAGCAGCTCGGGCGACCCAAAGGCATCCAGAAAGACCTCGTCGATGATGCGTTTCATCATCTGCCCGCCGGAGCCATGGCCCAGCAGGACAGTGCTATCGGTGACAGTATGGGACATATCGAAAACTCCAATCGGGGATGTTCGGGCTAGCCTTGGTAACGGTAGTACGCCGCACAGCTGCCTTCCGAGCTCACCATGCACGGGCCAACAGGATGCTCGGGCGTGCAGGCGTGGCCGAACAACGGGCAGTCGCTCGGTGCAATGGCCCCGCGCAGCACGTCGCCGCAACGGCATCCGCGCGGCTCGACCGTCGGTTCGATCGGCACGTCATAGCGGACGCCGGCGTCAAAACGCGAGAACTCGGGGCGGATGGAGAGGCCCGAGGCGGCAATCGGTCCCAGCCCGCGCCACGTGGTATCGCACGGCTCAAATACCTGCTCGACCAGCTGGCGCGCCACGGGATTGCCGTCCGCATTGACGCCGCGACGGTACGCGTTGTCGATCGCGGGCCGTCCCTCAACAACCATCTGCACCAGCATGCAGATGCCCTGCAGAATATCGACCGGCTCAAATCCGGTAACCACGCCCGGGGTCTTAAACTCGTCGACCAAAAAGCCAAAGGGCGCCAGGCCTGTGATGGTGGCGACATGGCCCGGCAGGATAAAGCCGTCGATGGTCGTCTCGGGGTCGTTGGCAATCGCGCGCAGCGCCGGCGGCGTGGTCTTGTGGGAGCAATAGACCGAGAAGTTCTGGAGCCCGCGCGCATCTGCCTCCAAAATGGCGGCGGCGATGGTGGGCGTCGTGGTCTCAAAACCCACACCCATAAAGATGACCGGGCGGTCGGGGTTGTGTTCGGCAATATCGAGCGCGTCGAGCGGGGAGTATACGATGCGGATGTCGCGCCCCGCCGCCTTTTGTGCGGCGAGCGAGGTAGACGACCCGGGCACGCGCATCATGTCGCCAAAGGTGGTGATGATGGCGCCATCCATCTTGGCGAGTGCGATTGCGTGGTCGATGTCACGGTTGGCGGTGACGCAGACGGGGCAGCCCGGACCGCTCAGCAGCTTGAGCCCCGTCGGCATAATGGAGCGAAAGCCATAGCGACCAATGCTCACGGTATGCGTACCGCAGACTTCCATCAGGTTGATGGTGCGGTCGCCGACAAGCTCATGAATGCGGTCGATGAGCTCGCGAGCGAGCTTGGGATCGCGGAATGCCGAAAAATCGATACCGGAGCGAGCCGGCTGCGCCGCCGCCACTAGTACGCCTCGGCCGGGTTGGTGGCGAGCTGATCCTCTTCGACCAGCTCGGTCATGGTGTTGACGAGATCGAGCGTCTCTTGAGCTTCCTGCTCGTCGACAATCTGGATGCCAAAGCCGGCATGAACGAGAACATAGTCGCCTACCTGCGCCGTCGGCACGAGTCGCAGCGACACCGGGCGCTCGATGCCCATCATGTCGACGGTCGCCTTAAGGTCGTCGTCGCGTTTGA
>CATYEN010000065.1 GCA_958405565.1 uncultured Collinsella sp.
ATTCAGTCGCGCGGACGGCATTTCCCGGTTGACAAAACTATAGGAACACCCCCCTCTCGTAATGTCATTTGCAATCCGTTAGCACGTGGCTCGGACTGCTGCTAGCGCAACCTTTACGCAGCGAGGCGCTTGAGGACGTCGATGAGCAGCTCGTAGAAGCGCTCGGCAGAAGCGAGCTCCATGCTCTCGTCCGGGGTGTGGACATCGGAGAGCGTCGGGCCCACGGCGATGGCGTCCAGGCCGTGCAGGGCCTCGGCAAACAGACCGCACTCAAGGCCGGCATGAATGGACTCGATGCGCAGCTCGGAGCCAAAGAGCTCGCGATAGCTCTCGACAAAGATGTCGCGGACCGGCGAATGCTCGGCATAGCTCCAGCCGGGATACTCGAATTCAAACTTGGCGTCGAAGCCCAAGACATCAGCCAGCGTCTGCAGGCGGTCCTTGAACTCGTTCTGCAGCGAGGTGATCGAGGAGCGTGGGGACAGCATGATCTTGACCTGGTCGTCGGAAGTGGCGACCACGCCGATGTTGGAGGAAACCTCGACGGAGCCGTCGGTGGCGACGTTGCGGCGAATCACGCCGTTAGGGGCAAGACGCAGGCCGCGGATGAGGGCAAGCGCGGACTTCTGGTCCATGGCCTCGACCTCGGCGTCGTCGGCAATCTCGACGGTGCAGGTAAAGCCGGGGTCGAAGACCTCGAGCTCGGCAGTGACGTCGGCGATGATGTCCTTTGCAATCTGGGCCGCGGCCTCGGCGGCAGCGTGGTCGGCGTAAACCAGCTCGGCCTTGCACTCACGGTTGATGGCGTTGTCCTTAGTGCCGCCGTTAAAGCTGACGATGGCGGGCTCGCCGGCGACCATCAGGCGGTCGATGATGCGGGCCATGATGAGGTTGCCGTTGCCGCGCTCCAAGTTGATGTCGGAGCCGGAGTGACCGCCCAGCAGGCCGGAGATGTCGAGCGTGAGGGTGCTACCGGTCTTGTGCTCGCGCACGATCGGACAGGTGTAGGTAACGACGACGCCGCCGGCGCAGCTGACGGTGGCCACGCCCTCTTCCTCGGAGTCGAGGTTGATCATGGTGCGGGCGCTAATCTGGGACTTGTCGAGCGTCTCGGCGCCGACCAGACCAGTCTCCTCGTCGGTGGTGAATACGCACTCGAGGGCGGGGTGAACGATCGAATCGTCATCGAGAACAGTGAGCATCAGAGCGACGGCGATACCGTTGTCGGCGCCCAGGGTGGTGCCGTTAGCGGTGAGGACGCCGTCCTTGACGACCAGGTCGATACCGTCGGTCGTAAAGTCGTGCTCGACGGAACCCAACTTGTCGCACACCATATCGATGTGGCCCTGCAGCATCACGGTCGGGGCATTCTCGGCGCCGGCAGAAGCGGGCTTGCGAATGATGACGTTGTAGACCTCGTCCTGGTACACATCGAGGCCGCGCTCCTTGGCAAACGCAACCAGGAAATCGCTGATGCCCTTCTCGTTGCCAGACCCACGGGGGATCGCGCTGACCTCCTCAAAGAAATGGAACAGCTGGGCGGGCTCGTAGCCGGTGATCTTGTAATCCATGGTGCCTCCTTGGCGCAACTGATTAGACAGTAAGACATGCGACTTGTATATTCCCAGACTTTGCGTGCATAAACCAGTCGAAAACGCCGAGCGCCCTTGCATCATCGGCTAACGGCGGGGAAACGCCACTTTATTAAGATAAAGCAGGTTAGACGAGCCACGCCGAAGGAACGTTTGACCCTTCAACCAACCTCAACGCTTGATCAACGTTTATGCATACGCCATTAGTATGTTTAATGAGATTTACTTTGAACGAAGGGGCCTTTTCAACAGAAAAAGGGCGCTCCTTTGGAACGCCCTCGTGGACACAAGGTTTTGTTACGCCCTACAGCGCGCCAGAGCCGGCTTGCATCATGCCGCCGGGGCCCGAGGTCACGCCGCCACTCACAGGCGCGGCGCTGCCAGTGTGCGGTGCCGCCGGGGCGGTATCACCACCGAGCGTGCCCGCCGGACGCGGTGCCGGAATCTCACCCGTGCCATGGCTAAAGACAAACTTGCCGTCGGCCACATCGCACAGGACGGTATCGCCCTCGCCCCACTCGCCGGCCAGAAGCTCCTCGGACAGCGGGTCCTCGATGAGCTTTTGAATAGCACGGCGCAGCGGACGCGCACCGTTGGTGAGGTCGGTGCCCTCGGCCACGATCTTGTCATAGGCCGCATCGGTGAGTTTGATGTTCATGCCGTTGGCAATCAGACGCTGACGCAGGTCGTCCACCAGCAGGTGCGCGATCTTGGTGAGATTCTCGCCTGAGAGCTTCTGGAACACCACGATGTCGTCGATGCGGTTGAGCAGCTCGGGGCGGAACAGGCGCTTGAGCTCGCCCATCGCGCGGCCGCGGATCTCACTCGAGGTGAGGCCCTGCTCGCCGGTGGTGCCAAAGCCAACGCTTGCATCCTGCGCAATCTCGCGGGCGCCCACGTTGGATGTCATGATGATCACGGTGTTGCGGAAGTCGACCGTCTTGCCCTGGCTATCGGTCAGACGACCCTCCTCCAGTACCTGCAGCAGGATGTTGAAGATATCGGGGTGTGCCTTCTCGATCTCGTCGAACAGCACGACCGAGTACGGGTGGCGACGAACGGCCTTGGTGAGCTGGCCGCCCTCGTCGTGACCAACGTAACCCGGAGGGCTACCGATGAGCTTGGAGACCTCGAACTCACTGCCAAACTCGGACATGTCGAAGCTGATGAGCGCGTCCTTGCTGCCAAAGAGGTACTCGGCAAGCGTCTTGGCGAGCTCGGTCTTGCCCGTGCCGGTGGGACCCAGGAAGATAAAGCTGCCGCCGGGGCGACGCGGATCCTTGAGCGGCGAGCGGCTGCGGCGTACGGCCTTGGCGACCGCCTCGACAGCCTCATCCTGACCGATGATGCGCGTCTTGAGCACGCTTTCGGCCTGCAGCAGGCGACGGCTCTCGCTCTCGGTAAGCGAGGACACCGGCACGCCCGAGGTCACGGACACGATATCGGCGATCTGGGAGACATCGATGGTGAGCGGGCTGGCGTCGAGCTCGGCCGTCCAGGCAGCCTTGGCCTCGGCGAGCTCAATCTCGGCAGCCTTCTGCTGCTCGGTGATCTCGGCGGCCTTGTTCATGTCGTCGCTCTCGGTGGCCTCCTGCGCGGCGGCCTTGAGCTCCTCGATGCGATGCTCGGCCTCGCGCACCGGCTCGGGCGCGCGATTCGCGGCGATGCGAGCGCGGGCACCGGCCTCGTCGATGAGGTCGATGGCCTTATCGGGCAGGAAGCGATCCTGGATGTAGCGGTTGGAAAGGTTCGCGGCGGCCTCGATAGCACCCTGCGTATAGCGCACATGGTGGTGCTCCTCGTAGCGCGGCTTGAGCGCGGTCAGGATCTTGACCGTGTCCTCGACGCTCGGCTCCTCGACATCGATGGTCTGGAAGCGACGCTCGAAAGCCGGGTCCTTGGTGAGGTACTTGCGGAATTCCTCGGCCGTGGTGGCGCCGATAATCTGGAAGGCACCACGCGCGAGCACGGGCTTGAGCATGGAGCTCGCATCGATGGAGCCCTCGGCAGAACCGGCACCGATGATGGTGTGCATCTCGTCGATAAACAGGATGACGTCGTCGGCTTCGGTTGCCTCCTGGATTACGTTCTTGAGGCGCTCCTCAAACTCACCGCGATACTTGGCGCCCGCAACGAGGCCCGGCAGGTCGAGCGTCCAGATATTCTGGTTCATGAGGTTCTCGGGCACGTTGCCGGCTGCAATCTGCTGAGCCAGGCCCTCGACGATGGCCGTCTTGCCCACGCCGGGGTCGCCCAGAATGAGCGGGTTGTTCTTGGTGCGGCGCGAAAGGATCTCCATCATGCGCTGGACTTCCTTTTCGCGACCGATCACGGGGTCGAGCTCACCGTCACGCGCCTTCTGCGTGAGATTGGTGGCGAACTGCTTAAGCGTATCGGTGCCACTCCCCTTTTGCTGAGAGGCATCCGAGCCGCTAAAGAACGGCAGGCCCGCGCCGGGACGCCCGGCACCGGCGCCGGCGAGCGGACGCTTCTTGTCCTGGTCCTTGGCGGTGAGTTTCTCGATAGCCTTTTTGATGGAGGCGGACGACACACCCAGGCGCATGAGGATGTCCATGGCCATGCCGTTGCCCTCTTCGACGATGCCGATCAGCAAGTGCTCAGTCGACACGTAGGTCTGGTTGTTCTCACGCGCCACGCGGAATGAACGCTCCATCACGCTAATGACGAGCGGCGTAAAGGCGAGCTTGGCCGCCTCGGTCTCCTCACTGGGCTCGGGAACCGTGGTCTGGACCTCTTTGAGAGTATCCATGATGTCATCGTAGGAAATATCGAGCGAACGCAGCGCCTCGGCGGCAATGCCCTCGTCCTCCTTGGCGAGCGCGAGCAGCAGGTGCTCGGTGCCCACCTTATTTGAGTGAAGATCGAGCGCTTCTTGCTTGGCCATGGACATGACCTTACGCGCACGATCGGTAAAACGGTCTAACATGCTAGTTCCTCTTAGACGAGCTAGTTTTTTCAAACGCAAAGCGCCGCCCCGCGGCAGCGCTTTGGTCTCTTTACCCATATGGAGTATATGTTAACCGTTGGGACCTTTCCCACCCGTAGCCGCGCGACAACGTCTACAAAAAAGGAATCGCTCGGGTCCGCTTGGCGGTTTGGTGTTGAGTTGCTATCTAGCAGGCGGGCTCGATGTCCATACCCTCGGCAACGTCGCCGGCGGCATCGGCAGCGGGAGCCCCCGGCATGCGCACGAGCTCCATATGCTGCTCCTCAAAAACCGTGCCCATGGGGAAGGCGCGGCGGAAGACAAAGCGAGCAACCGGACCAGCCACCAGCAGGTTCCAGGGCAGGGCCATGATAAAGTTGCGCGGAATGTTGACGAGCCACATCATCGGCAGCGCCTGCAAATTGGCAAGCGGGCCGCCGGGCATATGGAACAGGCCTTCGCACGCGCCGTAAAGCGACATGATGATGACCATGGGAACGACCATGCAGGAGCTGACGGCGAGCGTCATGGCAAGCGGCGAGCTCTTGCCCGGCGTGACCAGGAATTTAAAGGCGAAACCCTTGGCAAGGGGGCTGGCGACGAACCAGTCGCAGCACATGGCAAAAACGTAGGCAACGGGGAAGCCGAGCCACGCGGCGGCAACAACCTCGCCGTTGATGGCCCCATGCTGCAGGGCAACGTTGTAGATGCTCATCCAGAGCACCATGCAAAAGCACATGATAAAGGTGAACAGCAGGCTCTCTCGTTTGTTGATAGGCATAAAGGGCAGATTCCTCTCTGTGTTGTGCCGCGGCACCACGCAACAAAAACGGGCGGGCAAGATGGAGCTGTTGGGACTTCATCTCGCCCGCCCGTGGTACGTGCGTCTGCGACTACTTATGTGGTGAAACCAGCCTAGCACGAAAACCCCGCGCTTCGTAAGCGTTGAGTTTATGAAGATGCAGGGCACCAATAATCCCCCGACCCCATAAGTTGCGGTGGAATACGGACTGTTTTGACCCTTTAAGCAGCAATTCAGTCCCTATTTCACCGCAACTCATTTGGTGCAAAGCAACCTGTCCCCCTTGCACCAATTAGCTGGTGTGGCGCCAGCGAGGGTCGGTGAGCGTACGCGCCACACCCAAACCAACGGGCAGAAACGCCACGATGAGCACTGCACGCACAAACCAGCCGAGCATATTGATCGTGTCGAAGGTGCACATGTAATACATCGAGCGATATAGATACAAGCCCGGCACCATAATGACAATCGATGGCACCGTGAGGGCGATGCGTGGGTAGGTGAGCTTGATTTCGGCTAAGCTCGCGAGCAGCCCCGATACCAACGCGCCGGTAAACGCAGCCGCCTCAGGAGGCATGCCCGCGCTCAGACCCAGGAAGGGAAACAGCGTCGGCGCATCGACGAGCGTAAGGCGCAAGGTATTAGACACGGCGCCGATGAGCCCTGCCGCCGCCATCTTTACCGGGCTGTTGAACATAACCGAGAAGCCAAATACTCCGACAAAGCTCATCACCACACGCAAGAGTGTAAGAGCCAACGGTGAGAGCCCGAGCGGGGCAAAGTCATCCGGCGCCAGTCCCACACACTCGGCAACCATCCAACCTACGAGGGTCGCCATCACAATAATCGACACAGCATACGAAAGACGCTCAATGCCGCTTCGCATGTCGAGCTTAGCGATGTCGAGACCTGCCGTAATGAGAGGAAAGCCGGGGATCACAAAGAGCATGGCGCCGATATAGCCTTCTTGGTGCGACATTGCCCCCGGTATGACCTGGCCAAGGCCGAGCAATGCCAGCAGATACGAGACGCAAGCGAGTGCAACGCCGATCGTCAGCGCGCTAAACTGGCCAAGGCCCTGCTTGAGAATATGGGAGCGAGCAAAGTTGCCGACACCAGCGCCCACGAACGCGCAAGCCATCTCGATAGGGCCGCCGCCGAGCAAAAAGACGAAGGCGCCGCAAGCACAGGCCGCCGCAAGGCCCTGTTGCCAGGGAGAGTAATCGGGCTGTGAACTCTCAACGGTCTTGAGCATCTCGTGGTACTCGTGCACGGTAAACCGGCGCCCGTAAATCTCGATTTCCTTTAAGAAGCTCTCCATCATCCAAATGCGATGAGTATTGACGCCAGTTGTCGGCAGGCTGACAACCTCGTTGAAGCAGTGGCCATCTTTGATGCAGGTGCACTCAAACGACAGGAGACTCAGGTCGACGTGAATCGTGACGCCGAGCACGGCAGCAACACGATTCATGGTATCGCGCACGCGCCAGGCACCTGTTCCGCTTGCCAGCATAAGCATGCCGGTGCGGCAGATGATGGATGATTTATCGGTGAGCGGTGCATCGACGGCAAGCTCATCGCCCGCCGTCACGATCTGGCGCCAGTCAGTTTTCATATGGAGCGCGCCGGCACGGACACCGTGGTGCAGGGGGACTCTTGAGAGCAATGAATCATGGCGCGAAGACTGCGGGGGTTCCGTCGATTCGTCCTCGTCGGGCCCTTCATCAACAAGGTCGAAAGCATCGAGCGCCGCCGGCTCGCGACGATCGATCAATTCCTCGTCCTCACCATCAAAATAGTTGAACTGATCGAGCATGTCCTCTTCGATTGCACGATCGCTCGCGTCGTCCATATAGACGCTCCCTTCCTGCCGACTAACCCCCATCCTAGGCAGCGACGGCTAAAGGAAACATAAAAGAGACGACTGTCGGGCACGGGAGACGCAAAATCGTCAATGCACCGATAGACTCCCGACGAGGCGAGCGTGGATTATCGGACACCCATTCCACGAGAGTGGATAGTCTCCCGTTTTGAGCCCGCATGCGAGCCAAAAGCGGGAGATTATCCACGCTCATGCAATGTAGTCGTTGGGGACGTTCTTAAATGACTAGCCGTTTAAGAACGTCCCCAACGACTACTCATTTAAGTCTGTCCCCAATGAGTGCACGACAGCCAAGGCAACGCCGATGTTTTGGCAATGCCAGCGAGCGGGCCGCATTTGAGACAAGGTGACATGAAACGAAAGGGCGCTGACCTTTCGGTCGCGCCCTTGAAGTTGAACGTCAGATTGTCCAAATGCGGCCCGCGCAGCGTCGAGCCGTTACGCGGTTCGTAGAACCGCGTAACTAGTTAGTACATCTTTGCGCCGGCAGGGATGGAAGCGTCGAGCTGAATCAGGTTGAGACGCTCCTCGCCCTCCTCCTCGTGGATGGCGCTGATGAGCATGCCGCAGCTGGGGATGCCCATCATCTTGCGCGGAGGCAGGTTGGTGATGGCGAGCAGGGTCTTACCGACCAGGTCCTCGGGCTCATAATAATCGTGAATACCGGAGAGGATAGTGCGGTCGGTACCGGTGCCGTCGTCGAGCGTAAAGTTCAGCAGCTTCTTGGACTTCTTGACGGCCTCGCATGCCTTGACCTTCACGGCGCGGAAGTCGCTCTTGGAGAAGGTATCAAAGTCGACGAACTCCTCAAACAGCGGCTCGACGGCGATCTTGGAGTAATCGAGTGTGGGCTTGAGCGGCTTGACGAACGGGCTTGCGGCGTTGCCGGCCTCGGCAGCCTTGGCAGCAGCGGCACCAGACTGGAAACCCTTCTCGGGCTTCATGTGCGGGAACAGCAGGACGTCGCGAATGGAAGCCTGGTTGGTGAGCAACATGACCACGCGGTCGATACCGATGCCGATGCCGCCCGCGGGAGGCATACCGTACTCAAGGGCGCGCACGTAATCCTCGTCGTACTCCATGGCCTCGTCGTCGCCGCCGGCCTTCTCGGCCATCTGGGCAGCGAAGCGCTCGGCCTGGTCGACCGGGTCGTTGAGCTCGGAGAATGCGTTCGCGTACTCGTGGCCGGCGATGACCAGCTCAAAGCGATGGGTCAGGCGCGGGTCATCCTCAAAGCGCTTGGCAAGCGGGCTAACCTCGATGGGGTAATCGCACACGAAGGTGGGGTTGACGATGGTGTCCTCGCCCAGCTCGTCATAGATCTCGGCGATGATCTTGCCGGCGGTCCACTCGGGCTTGATCTCCAGGCCCTTCTCGCGTGCGGCGGCAGCAAGTTCCTCGACCGGCGTGTCGATGGTGACCTGCTTGCCGAGCACGTCAGAGACGATATCGGTCATGGGACGGCTGGCCCACTCACCGGAAAGATCGATGGTCTGGCCCTGGTACTCAATAACCTCGGGGTTGCCGATAGCCTTGTTGGCCGCCTTGATGACGCCCTGGGCAAGCGCCTTCATGCCCTCGAGGTCGGAGAAGGCGCGGTAGGCCTCCATCGTGGTGAACTCGGGATTGTGGGTAAGGTCCATGCCCTCGTTACGGAAGATGCGGCCGATCTCGAACACGCGCTCAAAGCCGCCGACGATGCAGCGCTTGAGGTGCAGCTCGGTGGCAATACGCAGGTAGCACTCCTGATCGAGCGCATTGAAGTGCGTGATGAACGGCTTGGCCGTGGCGCCGCCCTGGATGGTCTGCAGAATGGGGGTCTCGACCTCCATGTAGCCGTCGGACTCCATAAAGCGACGGAAGGTGGAGAGGATCTGCGAACGCTTGCGGAAGGTCTCGCGGACGTCGTCGTTGGCGATCAGGTCGACATAGCGCTGACGATAGCGGGTCTCCTTGTCGGAGAGACCGTGGAACTTCTCGGGCAACGGGCGAACGGCCTTGGAGAGCAGCGTCGCGCTCTTGGGGGCAACGGAAAGCTGGCCACGCTTGGTGCGCACGACTACGCCGGTCACGCCCAGGATATCGCCAAGGTCGAGGGCCTTGAGCGTATTCCAGGCGGCCTCGTCCATATCGTTGATGCGGCAGAACAGCTGGATCTCGCCGGTCGCGTCGCGCACGACGATGAACATGATCTTACCCTGACCGCGCTTGGCGACCACACGGCCGCCGATCTTCACGACGTCCTCGGTGTCCTCGCCATCAGCGAGCTCGGCGTACTTAGTCTCGATGTCGACGACGTAGTCCTCAATCTCGGAGTGCTCGGGGTACGGGTTCTGGCCCGCCTCGAACAGAGAGGCACGCTTGGCCAGGCGGGTTGCGCGCTCGTCGTTGAGCGTCGATGCCTGATCGGCTGCGTTCTGGTTTTCTGCCATAGTTAGCTCCTCAAACTAAAACGCTCCCCAGGATTCGGTCCCAGGGAGCGAAAACATACCTTTACGCGGGACCGTGGTCTAGCGTGCGATCTTGGCGATGGTGTAGATGCGGGTCTTGCCGGAAGGCGTAACGACCTCGACGGAGTCGCCCTCGCCGTGACCAATGATGGCGTGGCCGACCGGAGACTCGTTGGAAATCTTGTGCTCGAGCGAGTTGGTCTCGGTGGTACCGACGAGCGTGACTTCCATGACCTCACCGTTGGGATCGATCAGAGAAACGGTGGAACCGATGGAGACGGTCAGATCACCCGTGGTGGCAGCAACCTGAGCGTTGGCAAGGATGGCCTGAATCTCGGCAATGCGAGCAGCATTCTGGGCCTGCTTGTCCTTGGCGGCATCGTACTCGGAGTTCTCCGAAAGGTCGCCGAACGCGCGGGCTTCCTTGATGTCCTCGACGATCTCCTTGGCGTAATCGCCCTCACGCCAAGCGAGCTCCTCGACGAGCTTCTGGCGGCCCTCAGCGGTCAGTACGATCTGGCTTGCGTCCATACGGATATCTCCCCAACTATGATGTAACGATCAACTGTCAACAAAACGAAAAAGACCGGCTAGCCTGCGGGCAAGCCGGTCAGGTGCTCACCCCAAAGGGATGGGACTACTCTGCGTCCGCGTCGCTGTCCTCTGCCTTCTTTTGCTTGGCAGCAGCGAGCTTGGCCTCGAGTTCTGCGATCTCCTTGTCCTCCTTGGACTCCTCGACCACAACGTCCTCGGCCTGCTTGGTTTCGCCCTTATCGTCGCCCTCCATACCCTCGCGGATATTCTTGACGGTAGAGCCGAGGGACTTGCCGAGCTTCGGCAGGTTCTTGGGCCCGAAGATAATCAGAACAACAACGAGAATAATGATGAGCTCAGGAGCCCTCAGTCCAAACATGTAGACCTCCACAATACAGCGAGACAAGCTCGAATGAGTATACCGCGGGTGTCGCGGTATCACAACAATAGCTAAAAAAAGGGACCGCAAGAAGCGGTCCCTCCTCATGCTCTGGTCGGGTTGACTGGATTTGAACCAGCGACCCCTGCGTCCCGAACGCAGTGCTCTACCAAACTGAGCCACAACCCGTTAGCTCGACTATAGTAACAAAGATTTTCGCCGCGTGCTAGAGAAATTTTTATTTCTTTGGCGCCTTGATTATCAACTTCATCCGAACACCTCCCACATTCATCCGCACATGTGCGGATGAATGTGGGAACCCG
>CATYEN010000066.1 GCA_958405565.1 uncultured Collinsella sp.
GCCGAATGCTCGCCATCGAAATTTATCGATGGCCTATTTCAGACTGTAATGGGCGTCGGGAGGGAGGCCGTAATGGGTGAGAAGGGCGAGCGGCCGGAGCGGGTGTTCCCCGGCAGGACAGACCCGTGGTTCATAGCGGCCATGGTGATTGTGGCGGGCTGTTTATCCGCGGCGTGTATCGCGTGTTTTCTGAGCTCGAGTCCCGCGCTCCTATGGGGCTGGCTCGCGCTGCTGCCCATCCCGGCCCTCGTGGCCCTGGCTGCCCTTCCCGTCCGCAGCAATCGCCTCGAGCTCTACGGCGACCGCCTCGTCGTCGTGTACGCTGGGACGCGTTCGGTGATACCCTACGCCCACGTGCGGGGCGTCCGGCGCACCAGGACGCTCTGGGCGGGGACGGCCAACTCGCTCGACCGCGTCTACATCGAGGCGCCCTACGACGGCGACGCCATCGTCTCGGTCAGAGACAACGACGCCCTCGTGGCGGAGCTGGGGCGCAGGTGCGGCCTTGGGCCCGGCGCCTGACGCCCCGAAGGGAGGAGAAGAGGATGGGCGTCCCGCACTGACCCTACTGAAGGAAGAACTCCCTCGGCGGCACGCAGGTCTGGTACGCGGACTGGGTCGACTGCCCCTTCGACACTGGGCTACATGAGCCCAGTTGAGTTCAGGAACGCAGGGCTGTCCCTGTAAAAATTGTTTAAGCAACCGTTGCAAATCCATTCTCCCGCGCGGAGAGCCCGGGGTAGGCCGAGCTCGCGTCGGCATGTAGCCCATGCGCCTCCGAGCGGCGGCAAGCCCGCGCCCGCCGCTCTCGCCGAACAGCTCGACCGAGCCCGAGCTGGGGCTGGCGGTGCCAGTGACGATACGGATGAGCGTTGACTTCCCGGCGCCGTTCTCGCCGATGAGCCCGTAGACGCGCCCCGCCTCGAGGGCGAGGTCGATGGGGCCGAGGACGGTCCTCCCGCGGTTCGCCTTCGTGACCCCGTGAAGGCGGAGGGGCATGGCTGTCGTCATTGCGCTCCTTTCTCCTCGGATGGATTTTGGGTATGCGTCATGGCCCCCGGGCGGGGCGGGGAGCGAATCGACGCAGGCTCGAGGCCGGTTGGGCTGGGGTTGAGGTTCGGGTTCCACAGGCTTGCACAGCCCGACGGACGGGGCGTCCGAGCGCGCTATGCTTAGGGAGCGGTGGGCGCCTCCGGGGCAGCAGGGGACTCGGACGCGGTGATGCCGGAGGTGTCGACCTCGCCGATTCCGGCAAGCTGCTCGATGAGGGGGAGACCCGTCGGATCGTCCACCTCGACGCCGCCGAGCACGATGGTGTCATCGCGCATGTCTATCTGGGTCGTGAACACGGCCGGGTCGAAGCCCGAGGCGATAAAGCCGATGCCCGCGAGGACGACGCCCGCGGCGACGAGCCCTCCCGCCACGGCGAGGTAGATCTTCTTCGCACTGGTCATGGTACTCACTCCTTTCTACGCCTCGAGATGGGCGGCAGTGCCGCCCTTTTCGCCCTTGCCCTTCCAGAAGGGCGAGGCAGCCTTCCTCGCCCAGAGCGCCGAGAGGCGCGCAATTTGTTTTGAGGCGGCCCAAGCGCCAGCACCAACGAAGAGCGCCACGCCGACGAGGCCGAGCCCCACGCCCGCCGAGGCGAGGGCGTACGGGAAGTGGCCGATGGTGACGCCGCTTACGGCAAACAGGAGCCCAACTACGCCCGCGCCCCCGAGTGCCGCCGCGACGATCCACACGCAGAGCGCCAGCACCCAGATGCAGATATAGACCGTGACGGCCACGGCGGCGAAGGCGGCGAGCAGCGGCACCCACACCGGGGAGCCCACGATGGTCAGCACCCACAGCAGCGCGGTGCTGCGCCGGCGCGTCCTCGCGATCGCGCGCGGTACGGCGGGCAGGTCGTCGAGCGTGGCCTCCGCCACCTCGCCGGGCGTGCCCATGGCGGCCACGGCCTCCTCCTCGCTCATACCGTCCTCCATGCGGTCGGCGATGGCCTCCGCGTAGAAAGCCTTGGTCTCCTCCACCTGCTCGGCCGGAAGGCAGGAGAGCAGCTCGCCCAGCCGGCCCAGGAACTCATCGCGCGTCATGGTGCGCCTCCTCAACGTATGCGTAGATCTCCTGCACGGACGGCCACTCGGCCAGGAACTCCTCGATGCGCTCGCGGCCTTCGTCCGTGATGCGGTAGTAGCGCCGCAGCCGACCGTTGTGCTCGGCGGAGCGCGCCGTGATGCATCCAGTTTTCTCCAGGCGCTTGAGCAGCGGGTAGAGTGTGGACTCCGTGAGCCCCATGCTCGCGGGCACGTCCTTCACGATCTGGTAGCCGTAGGACTCCTCGCCGGAAACGGCCGCGAGCACGCAGGCCTCCAGGAAGCCACGCTTCATCTTGGCCTCCATCCGCACACCTCCTCTCGTCGTATACTATGCTATACATACTATACGATGCATGGTATTAGACGTCAACTCTCATCGTGAAGATTCTCCGGTCCCTGCGCGCGATCGCGGATGACCGCCCGTCCCGAGCGGAACCCATAGGCGCCAACGCGACCTGAACGCGGCGCCGTACCCCGAGATCCGGGGTACTGTCCACCTTTCGACCCGACCATAGGATTCGAAAGCCCGAAGACGCCAAAAGAGATCCGACGAGGACGGCACTGGGTGGTTTTCAACCCTGTCAACGGTCCGCGAGCTCAGGAATATTGCCCGCAAGCCGCGGGAAGAGCTCCAACCGAAAGTAATCATCTCCAGAAGCTCTAGCTTGCAAAACGTCCTTGTGAAGCCGCTCGTGAGCGCCCCGAAACCGCATGAGTCCACTATGAGTGCATTCTTTTGGCGTTTTGCTCCCGAAGCAAGAGACCCCCGTCGGCCCGGCGCACGACCCAATCAATACGACGCCATTTTTCTCCCAATGGAGCAAGACAGGCAGCCTTTAGAGGCTCGATATCGACGAAAACGCTCGTTTTGAAACTCAAATGCCTTTCCGCGCGCAAGCCATCAACTGCAATAGAAAGTGAATCAACGCAGGTGGCTTTCAAGCAGTTTGCAAAACTGCAGGTCGCAGGCCTTCATTGCTAGTAGGAGAAATGAGTAGTCTCAGGTGACTTGCCCATGAGTCACGGAGCTGGCTGGGGGCTTCGCTTGCGTCCAGATCGATTTGTGCGCGTTCGAACTCCTGCGCGGGCGATGATATGAAGCAGATGATTTTCCGCCAGGAGGGCTTCCGGGTGCCGGGGCGTTTCCCTCGGCATTTTCTTATTCGGCAGAGTCCCGCGATAGCCCCACGCTACACTCAGAATCTCTGCTCGCCAAGCAGCCACCTCGCGAGGCCCAGCACGAGAACGCCCTCCCGGGTATAGGGCTCATGCCTAGTGCGGGCGAGGAGGACCTTCGGAAACGCATCCCTGATGGACAGAAGCGGCGCAAGCTCCCTCTCGAGCGTCGATTCGGAGCTCATATCGTCTCTCGCTTAAACTCTCCTTCTCGGTTTCGAAACTCAAGATCTTTTAAAGTTTCGAAACCGATAAGGCAATATGCACAAGGATGCGTCGAGGAGCGAATCCCGATCGCGCCATGTCAGCAGCGATGTCGACGCGCTTTCGCGCATGCTACAATCCAACCATCAGAGATAAAAACACAGTCCCCGACGGGTAGTCGTGGGCGTGCGGGAGTCCGCATCAGTAACCTGCCTCCTTGGTTGTCCCTTTTCTGCATGGTCATCTACATAAAGGAGGAACCAGCCATGCAGACCAGCGTGTTGGCCCTTCTTGGGTCACAGACCGGGGAGGCAAGGGCCTCCGTCGGGAACGCCCCGAGCAACCGCCATATCCAAGGAATGGCAAGGCGTCGATCGCTGTGCGGGCCAGGACGCCGAAGCGGGCCGTCCGTCAATCGGAATGCGGGTCAGGATGCTGCAACGCGATCCCAACTGCAGGATACGGCTCCTTTGCGGTTGCCGCAAAACCTGCTGGCAACATTCTTACTATCCGAATGATACACACATCCCTTGGGATTGTTTCGCCTGGCCAGGGCCATCTTCAGCGCCTCATCGGCCAGCTCGGCGGGCGCCTCTTCCACGCGTAATAGCCCTGGCGGGTCACCCATGCGACCAAAGATGCAAAAGAGATCGAATGACCAGAAAGGATTGCCCTTACCGACAGGCAATCCTTGACAAACGAACTTTAGCCTCCTTAAAATTACATGGTTTTTCAAACTGAGCCAGCGAAGGAGGGGTGTCGTGGTTGGTCTTTTCCGCACGTGGATGAGCGCCTAAAAGCGGCGCTGTTATGGCGTCGCGCTGTTTTTGCACGCCATTCCACGATTGGACATAACCATGATGTTTGAAACCTCTCGGCGCAGGTCTGTTTCGCTGTGCCGTTCATGGCAATTTAAGATTTGTTTCGTATGGGGCAGGGAGCTCGTGTCGACATTGACGAGCTCGATTCTCCAAATGAGTCTCATTTGGCATATCGCCCTCACGACAGGATTATCTTCCCTCCTCTCCCTGGCATCGTTAGCAGCCTTTCTGCCGATTGCCTTGTTCGGAGTCCTTGCGGGCGCCGTTGTCGACAGATACAGGGGGCTGTTCGCCCTTCTTTGGTGCGGGTTCGTCTTCGCTTTCGCGTTCTCCCCACTCGCGGCATTGTTTCCAATAATGACCTTGGGACATTTTGGCGGTAGCACGGGGGATGCCGCTTTGGTGGAGGTCCTTTTCTCCGCAGGCATGCTGGCTGGGTCCGGCATTTTGGCGGCCACGGGAGGGTTCCGCAATAGGTCGCTCACCATGGTTGCCGCGATCACCGGCTTCGGCGTCGTCGCAATCGCATCCGGATTGCTCGGCCCGTCGCTGTTCGCCGCTTTCCTACCGGCGAGCTTTCTTATGGGCGCATGCTCCCCGCTGTACGCGGGAACCCAGACTGCCCTTATGCAGGAGCAGATACCTCCTGAGTACCTAGGCCGCGTTTTTGGTCTCTATGGACCCATTATGGCGTGGGCCATGCCCATGGGCCTCGCAGCCCCCTCCGTTTTTGCGGACCTGCTCGGAGCTCCGTTGTGGTTCGTCGGCTCTGGAGCGACCATGGTACTGCTTGCGTTGGCGATGCTTCTCGCTCCAAGTGTCCGAAACGTGGGAAAAAAAGATTCCGGGCAGATTCAATAGCCCAAGTATTCGAAAAAAGAGGCGGCAGCCATCGGTTCACGCGTCAGCCTTCAAGCCCTTGCGACGACGAGGTATTGCGCCGACATCCCACATCGCGCTCCTTAATCGTCGCCAACTATCATTTTCGGATTCACCGGCTTGCACAAGGCCGAAACGCTCGTGCTGGCAATTGGGCAAAGGCGAAAAATCGACGTGAACGATCCTTTATTGGCATGGCTGCGCTTCCAGAAAACGCCAATACACAAAAGGTGGTTCAACTTATGGAACTCATAGTCAAAGCTAAAGACATCTTTTTGGAATATGCAGGCCGCGATATTCTGGACATCGAAGAGTTGGAAATCTACCCCTACGATCGCATTGGCTTGGTAGGAGACAACGGCGCAGGCAAAACCAGCCTGCTAAAAATCCTGAGCGGCAATCTTACCATTGCGGACGCCGACGTCAGGCGCTTCGGCAGCATTGCCCTCATCGGCCAGCTCGACGAACTCGACCTTGATACGGCTCCGGGTAGCGGCGAAATGCTCTCCCGTCTCAACGTCGCCGAAGTGGCGCAGGAGACGATGAGCGGCGGGGAGGAAACACGCGCCAAGATTGCCTCTGCGCTCTCCCAGCATGCAAGCGCGATCTTCGCCGACGAGCCTACGAGCCACCTCGACCAAGACGGCATCCGCCTTCTCGTCGGACAACTCAAGGCATTTGATGGGGCCCTGCTCATCGTGAGCCATGACCGTCATTTTCTCGACCAGGTGGTAGACAAGATCTGGGAGCTCAAAGACGGCGGTATTTCCGAATTCTGGGGTGACTACTCCGACTATCTGCGACAGAAAGAAGAAGAGCGCAAAGCTCAGGCGACTCGATACGAAGAGGCGATGCGCGAGCGCGATCGCCTCGAAGCCGCCATCGAAAAACAGCGGAAAAAAGCACGGCAGGTCGACGCCAAGCGGAAGGGTGCGAAAAAAAGCAACGAGTATGCAGGTCGCTTGGGGCATCAGAAAACAACCGGCACCAAGCAGAAGAAAATGCATCAGGCAGCTAAGAACATGGAGAAGCGCCTCGAAACGCTCGAAGGGATCGAGGCCCCAGATAGCATTCATGCCGTGCGCTTCCGCCAGAGCAAGGCCCTGGAACTGCACAGCAAATTTCCCATCTCGGCAGATGATTTCAGCTTGAGCTTCGGCAACTGCGTGCTCTATGACCACGCGAAATTCGAGATACCGCTCGGTGCCAAAGTGGCCATCACCGGTGGCAACGGCACAGGAAAGACCAGCCTGCTGAAGGCAATCGTTCGACGCGCCGACGGTATCAACATCTCTCCCAAAGCAGAGATCGGCTACTTCGAACAGACAGGCTACAAGTTCGACGCCCGCCAGTCTGTGATCTCGTTCATGCAGAATGGTTGCGAGTACAGCATGACCGAAATTCGAGGCATCCTCGCCTCTATGGGAATCGGACCGCGCGACCTGACAAAGGACGTTGGCGTTCTCTCGGGAGGCGAAGTCATCAAGCTGCTACTCGCGAAGATGCTGCTGGGCAGATACAACATCTTGCTCATGGACGAGCCTGGAAATTACCTGGACATCAAGAGCGCCGAAGCCCTCGAGCAGATGATGAGCGCCTATGCCGGAACTATAGTGTTCGTCTCCCACGATAAGAGGCTGGTCGAGAACGTCGCAGACATTGTCTACGAAATAAAGGACACCAAGCTAGTCAAAATCTTTCAGCGCGAATAGCCCTAAATGAGCAAGAAATAATCCCCGAACGGAGACAAGGGAGTAAAACGGCAAAGAAAGAGCCTCCGTCCCAACGCAGGGAACGGAGGCTCTTTAATCGCTTTTACTCATCTCCGTCGCTGGTGGCTTTGTCATGACTCTCGTACGAAACGAAACTCAGCGGCATAGTGCGGCACTCAAAATCGCAGGTCAGAACCCTGTCGTCCTACTCCCACTCGATGGCGTCGGTTCTGCCGTCCCGTCATTCCAGTTACACCCAGTTTTCGGCATCGACACGGAACGCGTGCCGCCGAATGACGCGATGTCGCGTTTCGTCGGCTTCGGGGACAAAAGTTGGGACAACCTCAAAAACTTTTTTCAAACTCAGGGCTTTGAGTTTTTGTTTTTGTCCCAAAGTGCGCGGCGGGTCGCCTTTGGAGGCTCGATGGCGCCGAAAACGCCCGTTTTGAAACTCAACCGCCCTTTTGCCTGCAAGCCGCCAGCTGCAATCGCAAGTGAATTAACGCGGGTGGCTTGCGCGCCATTTGCAAAACCCCAGGTCGCAGGTCTTCGCCATTCGTGAACAAAGTGAGTAGTCTCAGGTGGCTTGCTTATGAGTTGGCGAACGGGCCTTCAGGATTCAGGGCAAACATGCTGGTAGAATAGGATTCACAAATCAATGACAGGAGACCGAGCATGGCCGAACCCCACGATAGGAAGCCGATCCTCACGATCGAGCAGCAGATAGAGCACCTCAAGCAGAAGGGCGTAGCCTTCGAGCTGTGTTCCGAGGAAGAGGCCGCGGACTACCTGCGCGACAAGTGCAACTTCTTCAAGCTCGCATCCTACCGCAAACTCTTCTCGAAATACGAGGGAGGCCCGCGCGACGGCCGCTACGTAGACCTCGACTTCGGCCAGCTGCGCCTGCTCGCGGCGCTCGACCAGGAGCTGCGCCACGCCCTGCTCGGCATGACGCTCGACATCGAGCATTTCCAGAAGGTGACACTGCTTCGCGAGATGGAGGACCGTGGAGAGGACGGCTACGCCATCGTGGCCGACTACATGGCATCGCTTACCACTGCAAACAGGGAGTACCGCCTGCGCGAGCTCAAGATGAGCGGCCGCAGCCCCTACAGCTCGAGCCTCTACGCGAAGTACTCCGGCGACATGCCTGCCTGGGCCTTCCTTGAGCTCACCTCGTTCGGCACCCTCATCGACTTCGTGCGCTTCTGCGCCAGGCGATGGGGCGACAGGCGCCTCGAGGCCTCCCACTACGACCTCAAGCGCGTGAAGTCCGTCCGCAACTGCGCCGCGCACGGCTCGTGCCTGATCAACTGCTTCGCCGAGAGGGGCGCCGCCCGGGGCTCGGCGTCCAGCGGCGTCTCCCGAAGGGTGGCCGCCGTGGGAATTCCCAAGGCGACCAGGAGGAAGTGGATGGGGAATACGGCCATGCAGGAGGTCGCGACCGTGCTCGTGGCGCACTCCGGCTTGGTACCCGAGGGCTCCTCGCGCTCGCGCGCCGCATCCGAGCTCGCCGAGATGTTCGCCAGGGCCGACGGCGAAACCGAGGCGCTGCCCGACAAGGGGCCCGACGCCGCAGCTCGCTCCGCGCTCGAGTTCCTTCGCAGGTTGACAGAATCGCTCGGGTTGGTAGAATAGCCTGCAGATAGCAAAACCTTCACGGTTTTAGGGGCGGACTTGCGCAAGCGACTCTGCCCTATTTTTATATTCACTCGCTATAGGAGACGGGTGATACCTGGGTCAATGACAGAACTGAGAAGCCCGGAATAATGGAGCCAGTTAGAAACCCTCGGGTTTGCGAGGCGGAATAGCGAAAGCGGTTCTGCCCTGTTTTGGCTCGAGGAGATAACCGCCGAAGAGGCCGCAGCGATCGTCGCAAAGCGTGAAAAGGAAATGGCCTCAAAGGAAGAAACCCAAGAACCCGAAGAGACGCCCCCCAATGAGAGCGCTTCTTCGGAGACCTTAGCTCACCCCGCCATCAGATACCCCGGGCAAACCCTGCTACAGCCTTTTCGGCACGTGCGGCAGCTTGGCCCCGCAGGAAGAGCAGAACGCTGCGTCACCGGTCGCCCTGGCACCGCAATAAGGGCAGAAAGCCGCGCGCACCATCCGGTCCGTCGGCGTCCAAGTCCTGATGCCCTTGGCAATCAGGTCCGCCACGCGTTCGGCTATTCCTGAGTCGTCGTTAGAGCTCGCCACGGTGTAGTCGCTCGTGAGGTGACCCTTGTAGTCGAAGTCGATTACGAACTTCCACGAACTGATGCCGCTGAGCGAAGCGACGGTCCCGTAAACCTTGTGCCCATTCACGGAAAGGGACTCGAGCCTTTTGACGGACCGCCCCGCAGCCGCGACGATCTCCTCGAACCCCTCCTGAGTCACATCGTCCCTGAAACACTCGCTCGCGCGGTCCCACTCAGCTTTTGCCTTGACCTTCTCAAGCTCGATCTTCCGCTTATCCTGCCTATCGCATGCGAACAGTACGATGCCGAGAAGAGCAAAAGCGGGAAATAGGATCGTCAGCATGTTGGCCAGAGTTTCCATTCAAGGCCCCCTAAACAAGCCCGGCGCCGTGGGCAAGAAGAAACAGCGCGACGTGCAGGATGATGAAGGCGGGCAGCCCCGCCGCGAAATACCACTTGGACGTCTTATGATGGGCGACGCGCATCCCGACGATACCGCCAAGGGCCCCTCCCGCGAGCGAGAGACCAAGCAATGTGACTTCGGGGAACCTGCTGCCACGGTCAATCGCCCTCTTCTTGTCCAGGCAGAAAACGGCGAACGTGATGACGTTGATGGCGAGAAGGTATGCACCGAGAACGACGATTACGGGCGCGTTGAACGAAGCGCCCGGCTCCAGATCGACGACGATGACGCCGGCCCAAACGAGCACGACAAGCACCCACACAATCAAGAAGACTATGGCACTGAACCACCAGGCGATGTTGTGCTTGTTCATGTGGTTCCTGGTGAAGAGCATGAGCGCAAGGAGCATCCCCAGGGCGCCGCCCGCCGCAGCGAACAGGGTCAAGATCCTGCCGTCCATGAGGCCGGTATCCTCGTCCTGGTTGTAACGGGTTATCGCGTAGTCGATCGCGAAGAGAATGAACGTGAGGGCGTTAATGCCCGCAAGATAGATAACGAAGGGGTGAACGCCCTGGACAGCACCGCCCAGGGCAGATAGTGCCTGCTCCATAAGAAGAACTCCTGCCCGAACAACATGCCGCCATTATACAGGCAGATTGAACGCCCGAAGCGCCTGGACCATTGATGCTGCGGGAATGCCGAGAAGAACCTTTCCGCGGCCGAGCCCGCATGGCCAGCCGCAGGTCGCGTTAACCTCTCGCGCCGTTCGTCTGCCCCCATTCGTCCGAAATGACAACCACAGCAGGTCGTGTCCCAACGGATGGGTACCATTTATCCGGGTGCACCTGGGGCAACGGGTCGGCAGGCCCGCGCAAGGTCGCTCGCAGAATACGCAACATCAAACACGACAGAAGAGGCGAACGACAGATGCCGGACCCCGGACGACAGCACCGCGGAAGAGAAGCATTCCAACCACAACTGAACGAACATCGCTCCTAGGCAGGCGCCCGCATGGGCGCCTTTTACTTTTCAGGGACTTAGCTGAGAGCTAAGCACGCGGCTCATGGCCGTTTCGTGGAGGCCCGACCAGCTCGACCCAGCTCGACCCATCCCCGCTCCCGCCGTGCTCGCCAATCGCCATCAGGCGGTTCAATCGTCGCGCAGACGAAAAGGCACACAGTGTCGCGCGGCGTGCCCGCGCGGTGCCGCACGGGAAGATTGGAGGAACCATGGCACGCACAGCCGAATG
>CATYEN010000067.1 GCA_958405565.1 uncultured Collinsella sp.
AAATGTCGCGAAGCGCGCGGTTGACAAAACTATAGAGACACGTCCCAAAAAGACTAACAAAACGAGGCCCTGACCAAACGGCCAGGGCCTCACTAACCTTTATTCCGTTTTAATGACGGGTTGATTGCGCGCAGGAGGTCTCCCAGGCGGGCCGGGGTGTAACTTCCGCGCGCAGTTTCGCAGCGCAGCGAGAATGTTTGAGCACGGAGGTTACACCCCGGCCCGCCTGGGAGACCTCCGTGGAACAAACATGCCTACTCCAGCTCAAACGCTCCGGTGTAGAGCTGGTAGTAATATCCGCGCTTGGCGATCAGCTCGTCGTGGTTGCCGCGCTCGATGATGCGGCCGTGATCCAGGCAGATGATCGCGTCAGAGTTGCGTACGGTGGACAGGCGGTGCGCGATGACAAACGTCGTGCGGCCCTCCATGAGCTTATCCATGCCCGCCTGTACGATGGCCTCGGTGCGGGTGTCGATGGAGCTCGTTGCCTCGTCCAGAATCATTGCCGGCGGGTCGGCGACGGCGGCGCGCGCGATCGAGATCAGCTGGCGCTGGCCCTGCGACAGCTGGGCGCCGTTGCCGGTGAGCATGGTGTCGTAGCCGTCGGGCAGGCGGGTGATAAAGTCGTCTGCGCCCGCGAGCTTTGCCGCCGCGATGCACTCCTCGTCGGTCGCATCCAGGTTGCCGTAGCGGATGTTGTCCATCACGGTGCCGGTGAACAGGTTCACGTCCTGCAGTACCACGCCCAGCGAACGGCGCAGGTCGGACTTGCGAATCTTGTTGACGTTGATGCCGTCGTAGCGGATCTTGCCGTCGGCAATGTCGTAGAAGCGGTTGATGAGGTTGGTGATGGTCGTCTTACCGGCACCGGTGGCGCCGACAAACGCGACCTTCTGACCCGGCTTGGCGTACACGGACACGCCGTGCAGCACCTCGTGGTCGGGCGTATAGCCAAAGTCCACGTTGTCCATGACCAGGTCGCCACGCAGCGGCACGTACTCGATCTCGCCGGTCGCGCGGTGCGGATGCTTCCACGCCCACATGCCGGTGTGGTGGTCGGCCTCCTCGAGCTCCCAGGTCTCGGGGTTCACCTGCGCGTTGACAAGCGTCACGTAGCCCTCGTCGGCCTCGGGCTCCTCGTCGAGCAGCTCAAAGATGCGTTCGGTGCCGGCAAGGCCCATGACCACGGCGTTGATCTGCATCGAGATTTGGCCGATCTGGCCGCAGAACTGCTTGGTCATGTTGAGGAACGGCACCACGACGGCAATGGAGAGCGCCATGCCCGAGAGGCTCAGGTTGGGCACGCCCAGCGCCAGGAAGATGCCGCCGGCCAGCGCGACCAGCACGTAGAGCAGGTCGCCCAGGTTCCCGAGGATCGGCATGAGGATGTTGGCGTACATGTTGGCCTTCTGCGAGACCTCGAAGAGCTTCTCGTTGCGCTCGTCAAAATCGGCCTCGGCGGCGGACTCGTGACAGAACGCCTTGACGACCTTCTGGCCGTTCATGACTTCCTCGATATGGCCCTCGACCACGCCGAGCTCGGTCTGCTGCGCGATAAAGAAGCGCGCGGAGTTGGAGCCGAGCAGCTTGGTCATAAAGGCCATAAAGGTGACGCCGGCGATGATGACCAGGCACATCCACACGCTGTAATACAGCATGATGAAGAACACGGTGACGATGACGATGATCGTCATGAGCAGGTTGGGCAGCGACTGGCTGATCATCTGGCGCAGCGTGTCGATGTCGTTGGTGTAGTGGCTCATGATGTCGCCGCGCTGGTGCGTGTCGAAGTAGCGAATCGGCAGGTCCTGCATGCGGTTGAACATCTTCTCGCGCAGCTTCTCGAGCGAGCCCTGCGTGATGACGGCCATGGCGCGGTTCCAGAAGAGCGAAGACGCGACGCCCACGGCGTAGATGCAGCCGAGGGTGGTCACAAGCTTCAGAATTTTGGGCTGCGCGGCCGTCCAGTCGCCCGACTGCCATGATTCGCTGATGACTTGCAGCGCGCTCTGGAGAAACGTCGCGCCGATGGAATTGATGATGGCGCAGAGCACCACGCCGGCGACGACGAGGGGCAAAAGCACCGGGTAGAAGCCAAAGAGCATCTTGATGAGGCGCGTCATGGTGCCACCCTTGCGGTTGCGTGCGCGCTCGGCGGTAGCTGCCTTACTCATGTGCCTCGCCTCCTTCCTGGGTCTGAGCTTGCGGTGCGGATGCCTCGGTGTCGGCTGCGACGGTCTCGGCCGCCTCCTCGCCCTCGGCACTCATCTTGTTTTGCGAGGTAAAGGTCTCGCGGTAGATCTCGCTCGTCTTGAGCAGCTCGTCATGGTTGCCGATGTCCTTGATGCGGCCACCCTCCATGACGATGATGCGGTCAGCATCCTGCACGGAGCTAATACGCTGGGCGATGATGAGCTTGGTCGTGTTGGGCAGATAGCTCGCCAGGCCCTCGCGGATCTTGGCGTCGGTCTTGGTGTCGACGGCGCTCGTGGAGTCGTCCAGGATCAAGATCTTGGGGCGACGCAGCAGGGCACGCGCGATGCAAAGGCGCTGCTTCTGACCGCCGGAAACGTTGGAGCCGCCCTGCTCAATCCAGGTGTCGTAGCCCTTGGGGAAGCCGTCGACAAACTCGTCGGCGCAGGCCAGATGTGCGGCCTCGCGGACTTCCTCGTCGGTGGCGTTCGGGTCGCCCCAGCGCAGGTTCTCGGCGATGGTGCCGCTAAACAGCACGTTTTTCTGCAGCACCATGGCTACCTGGTGGCGCAGCGCGTCCAGGTCGTAGTCGCGCACGTCCACGCCGCCGACGCGCACGGTGCCCTCCGTGACATCGTACAGGCGGGCGATCAGGTTTACGAGCGTCGACTTGGCCGAGCCGGTGCCACCGATAATGCCGATGGTCTCGCCGCTCGTAATGTGCAGGTCGATATCGTCGAGCGCCTGGCGCTTCGCGTACTCGGAATACTTAAAGCTCACGTGGTCAAAGTCGATGGAGCCGTCGGCAACCTCGAGCACGGGCTCGGCGGAATCGGCGATCGTGGGCTCGGCAGCCAGCACCTCGGTAATGCGGTGTGCCGATTCGTCGGCCATGGTCACCATGACAAAGATCATCGACAGCTGCATCAGGCTCATGAGAATCTGGAAACCATAGGTAAAGGTCGAGGAGAGCTGGCCCACGTCGAACAGGGTGCCCTGGCTCGTGATGATGAGCTTGGAACCCAGGTAGATGATGACGACGAACGCGCCGTTGACGCAGATGTTCATCATGGGGTTGTTGAAGGCGAGCAGCTTCTCGGCGCGGGTGAAGTCCATCTGGACGTCGCGCGCGGCGGTGGCGAACTTCTCCTTCTCGTAGTCCTGGCGCACGTAACTCTTGACCACGCGCATGCCGGTGACGTTTTCCTCAACGGATTCGTTGAGCGCGTCGTACTTGTGGAAGACGCGCGAGAAGATGGGGCGCACCTTAAAGATGATAAAGAACAGTCCAAAGCCCAGCAGCGGAATGATGACCAGGTAGACCATGGCAACGCTGCCGCCCATGATAAACGCCATGGTAAAGGCGAAGATCAATACCAGCGGCGCGCGCACGGCGATACGGATGATCATCATAAAGGCCTGCTGCACGTTGTTGATGTCGGTGGTGAGGCGGGTGACGAGCGAGGAGCTCGAGAACTCATCGATGTTGGCAAAGCTGAACGTCTGGATCTTGTAGAACAGGTCGTGACGCAGGTTCTTGGCGAAGCCGCAGCTCGCATGGCTGCAGGTGATGCCCGCGGCGGCGCCAAAGGCGAGCGACGTCAGCGCGATGAGCACCAGAAGGCCGGCGGTGGGCAGCATCTCGGTAACGGCGGTGCCGTCCTTGATGGCGTCGATCATGTCGGCGGTGATAAACGGGATCATCATCTGGCAGATTACCTCGCCAAGCACCAGCAGCGGTGTGGCGATCGTGACCTTCATGTAATCGCGGATGCTGCCCATAAGGGTTTTAATCATCCAGTTCCTCCCAGGTTACGCGGATTTTCTCGAGCATTTCGGCGAGGTCCTCGCGCTCGTCGTGGGTGAGCGCGCTAAAGGCCTGCTCTCTAAAGCGAATGCGGGCCGCCTGATCGATGCGGGCGTTTTCTCGGCCGGTTTCGGTCAGGCGAATGGTGAGTTGCCGTCGATCTTTGGGGTTACGGCTGCGCTCGATGAGGCCGTTGAGCTCGAGCTTGGACAGGATCTCGGAAAGCGACCCCGGCTTGAGGTCGAAGTGCATGCCGAGTTCCTGCTGCGACATCTCGCCGCCGGGCTGCTTGGCCAGCAGGCAGATGATGGGCGCCTTGCCGGACACGCCTCCGCCATGAAAATGCATGTAATGGCCGCAAAAGCCCAGGCCATTGAGGATGCGCTTGGCAAGCTTGTCTTCTGAGCTAACCGCTTCGGGTGCATCCGCCGGCTGTGACGGGTCGCCGCCGGGCTCGTGCGAACAAAGGTTAAGAGGTTCATCGCACATGAATTAGTGTTGCTCCTTTCTTTAGTTAGGTAGTGGAATTGTTTTGTGCCTAACCAATCTAGGAGCATGAGAAATGAATGTCAAGGTACCAAACTAGTGGTTACGCGGTTTTACCAAACCGCGTAACGGCTCGACGCTGCAAACGTTCCTAAGCGGCAATCTGGCGTTCAATCGTCGGGCATGGCCACAAGGCCTATGCCCTCCTCTTTCGCGCCACCTTGCTCGCTTAGGAACGTTTTCGCTGTCCGTCCTCAACCTGTGATTCCGCCACGGTCCGCTTCGGTGCATGTGATCCCTTGGGGACGGAGGAAAAGGGATCATTTTCCGAAACCTTTCCACAACAATTTGCCCTTCGCGCCGCTCGCCTCCGCTCACAACGTCCCCTGCGCTACACTTAGTCGCACTGTGGCGCTGCCGCGCCGCACCCGAAACAAGGGAGGCCCTCATGAAGAATACTCAGCTGCTGCTGGTTAACGATATGTGCGGTTACGGCAAGGTCGCGCTTTCCGCCATGCTGCCGGTGCTGTCGCACATGGGCTACCGTATCCATAACCTGCCGACGGCGCTCGTTTCTGACACGCTCAACTACCCCAAGTTCTACATCCACGACACCACCGAGTACGTGCGTCAAAGCCTCGCTATCTGGGAGGAGCTCGGCTTTGAGTTCGACGCCATCTCGACCGGTTTTATCGTGACCGAGGAAGAGACGCGCATCATCTCGGACTTTTGCCACCGCCGTGCGCAAAAGGGCACCAAGGTGTTCGTCGACCCCATCATGGGCGACAACGGCAAGCTCTATGCGGGCGTGCCCGAGTCCACGATTGGCCTTATGCGGCATCTTCTGGAGTGCGCAGACTACGCGGTGCCCAACTATACCGAGGCCTGTCTGCTCACCGATACGCCTATCGCCGAGCAAATTACGCTCGATGAGGCCCGCGCCCTTGTGGACGCCGTGCGTGAGCTGGGTGCCAAGTCTGTGGTCATTACGAGCGCCGTAGTCAATGGCGCGAACGCGGTTATCGGTTACGACCATGTGGCGGGGGAGTACTTTACGATTCCCTTTAAGCTCATTCCGGTCTATTTCCCGGGCACGGGCGACACGTTCTCGGCGGTGCTCGTCGGCCGCGTTATGGCTGGTTGGAGCCTGCAGCGCGCGACGTCCGATGCCATGCGTGTGGTGGCTGAGCTTATCGAGCGCAATGCCGACCAAGAGGACAAGTCGGCCGGCCTTCCCATCGAGGCCTGCCTGGACGTGATCGACCATGAGTAATGCTGGTGAGGGCGGCGTCAAGCCCGCGGGCGAGAACAGGCCGCTCGGCGCGCCGCGTGGCAAGCGGCCGCGTATCCGCGTGAGCTGCGTGGACCAGCTGGGCGCGTGCCGCTGCCACCATGGTCACAAGCCGGGCGACGTCTTTGACTTCGACCGAGACCGCGGCAAGATGTGTGCCATGGCCTGCCATGTGGGCTTTCCCTATATCGATATCCTTCGCTATGGCGGAACCGTGCCTGGCAACGAGCCTGGTACGGCAAAGTTCTGCTGCCCCGAGGTCGATACGCTGAACGTCTGGCTTGCCGAGATCGTCGACGAGTAGTCGAGCGTGGATTTTCTCCCGTCTAGAGCGCATTTGAATGCTTAAAGTGGGAGAAAATCCACGCTCATTTTTCATGCGGGAGATTATCCACGCTCGTTTCGCGCCGAAGGCGTGGCCTGCGACCTCGCTTGCCTACAGCTGCTCGAGCATAGCGGTGCAACCGGCGAGCACGTCGCGGTAGGTGGCATCGAAGTTGCCGGTGTACCAGGGATCGGCCACGTCGCCGGGGCGCTCAGTCCAATCGAGCAAGCGCGTAATCTTGCCGTCGGGGTCGTCGCCAAAGATGCGACGCAGGCCACGCGCGTTCTCAGCATCCATATAGACAATGTGATCCCAGTCGCCATACTCCGCGCGACGCGCCTGTCGCGCGCGGTGGGCAACGACGGGAATCCCGACCTCGCGCAGCTTGGCGACGGTGCCACGGTGCGGTGGGTTGCCAAGCTCCTCGGTCGAGGTCGCCGCGGAATCGATGACAAACTCGCCCGCGCGCCCAGCGCGGTGCACCAGCTCGGTAAACACCGACTCGGCCATCGTCGAGCGGCAGATGTTGCCGTGACAGATAAACAGTACGCGTTGCATATGCGGTTTCCTTTCGATCGCCATCATCGAACTCGAGTATTGCGTCTACGTTTACGTCCACGTGACAACGGAGCAGGGTCAAATAGTTATCTCTACCTGCGATAATAACAAGATAAGACCTTTATCCCCAACACTTCTGCTGCATTCAACGAGTTAAATGGCTCTAAAAAATAGTTTCCGATATAGGGAAGGAAATCCACTTTATTAAGGTCGGAAATCAGTCAAAAGTAAAAGCAAAAGTAGTAAAAACGTAGTACGGCTCAAATTTTTACTACCAATGTCTACCT
Source organism: uncultured Collinsella sp. (assembly GCA_958405565.1). Lineage (GTDB taxonomy): Bacteria > Actinomycetota > Coriobacteriia > Coriobacteriales > Coriobacteriaceae > Collinsella. Next base: position 6,948 of record CATYEN010000067.1, read on the forward strand.
GCGGTTTTGTTCAATAGCAAGCATCTCGTCTTGAATATCTTCAAGCCCAAGATGGGTGTAAACGTTGTAGGTGGTGCTGATATCCGAGTGCCCCATAATGTATCTGAGCTTTGCTGGACTCATGCCAGCGCGCGCCATTCGGCTACAGAAAGTGTGTCTGAGCTGGTGCGGAGTTATATGAGGCAGTTCTTCCTTATAGATGCGGTTGTGCTTAATGACGGCGCGTTTGAGCCTATGCTCCCAATGCAGAGCAACGCATGGCATCTCATCCTTGTCTAGGCAGATGAAGCCTCTTACCCCATCAATAACAGGCTCTTCTTTTGGCTGCGCCCTCTGTCCGATGAGACTGTGGAAGGCCTTTTCGACAGAAGCGGTCATAGGGATATACCTCATACCAGATTTCGTCTTGGGTTCTTCAATGTAATACTGCATATCTCTCGCACGATGGAGTTGCTTTTGAACGTATATGCAGTGATTTTCGAAGTCAATGTCATCAAGGGTTAGGCCGCAGTATTCAGAAATTCTGAGTCCAGTGTTCAACAAGATGAAGTAAGTCTCAAAGTAGCGCGAGAAGTGATGATCCGAGCGCATAAATTCAAGGAATAGTCGTTCCTGTCTAACGCTTAACGATTCTCTGGATACCGTATCGTTGACCAGCACATTGATAAGTTCGAAGTTAAAAGGGTTGCGTCTTATAATTCCGCATTCTTCGGCCAGTTGGAAAGCTGGTCTGAGTACGCCTCGGATGCTACAGACGCTGCTATATCCCTTTCCAACATCTTGCTGAAGGTGGATAAGCCATTTCTTTGCGTCCAACACCGTAATGTTTGATATTTTGGCTTTGCTGAAGCTGTCTGTTTTCAGGTAATTGGTGACGGTTTTATAGGCGCTAACGGTTGTCTTTCGTACCGCAACCTTGGTCGCAAGGTAGTTCTCAACCAGAGTCATGACGTTCATGTTCTCAGGTGCGATGTGGTCGAAGAGGTCTTTTTGAACCTGCTGCTCTTTTTGTCTTAAGCAGAGGTCTCTCTTTTTGCCGTGCGGCGTTTGGTCGTGAATTGTCAAAGTCCACGAATAGACAAAGCAGGTTTTTCCCATCCAATTGGTGTATTTGAAGGAGTAGCGACCGTCTGGGCGCTGGCCTTCTCCGCGATGGAGAACTCGACCCTTGTTATCTTTCCTATTCGACATAGCTTGAATCTCCTTTCAGAGACTCAAGCACGACAAACATGATTGTAGCTATGGGGTTGTCTATGCCATGGTAAAAGGGTTCGTTTATTGGGTTAAATCAAAGGAAATGAGGCCTATTTGCCCCGTTGGGGCTGGGGCTGGAGTAAGTGCCCATCGGTGCAATTCCAAGCCTTAATTTCGCTCTCAGCGTTCATACTTGCTATAGGGTTGAGCGAACATCAATTGGAATCGCAGTTTGATTGAGTCCTAGTAGTTTCGATGACTTTATAGGTCGCATGAATACAAAAGGCTGCGCAGCGTCAATGCTTGGGGCGCTGCGCAGCCGCTATTTCTTTAATTGGGCGAAGGGGAGAGTCTAGTTCTCTAATTGCATGAATTGAATGCTGCCGCCCTCGTTATCGTAGTGTTCATCCGCCACTACAAGGTAGACATCCCAGTTCTCATCGGTGGTCTTCCACCAATCGTAGCTGTTCATGTCGTTGCCCCCGTTGAGTTGGGATATGTCTTTGGTCTCGTATTCGTTGCCGAAATAGGATGCGAGGGTGTTGACGGCGTAATCTCTATCGGAGGCGTAGTCGCTTAAAGGCCATTTGAAAAAGAGGTTAATTACTTTTCCAGAATCTTTATCGATATCGTATAGAAATTCCCCATCAATCCCGAGGAAGGTGACCTTCTCGCGTAAATCGGCCCCATCCTCTTTCGCGCTTGGAATTGCCTTTTTAACGTATTGAGAGGTCTGCCCTATATATTTCAACCGCTCTCGTACTTGGTCAAGCTCTTTATTTACGGTGTCATGGTCAAGCGGCGTTTTGGTTTCCGTGGGTGCGGCTACGGTCGTGATAATGGATGCCTGCAGAAGGGTATACCCACCGTTTTTTGTCCTGCTGTAGGTGAAGCCGTTCCTGCTTGCCGCGCCCTGCTCATCGATTTCTTTGACGATTTCACCGACCGAATCCCAGTCAAGTGACGGGTCGCATGCCTCAATCATCGCCACAAGGAAGCGTGCCATTTTTTTGTCATAGCTACTTTGGTTGTTGTCGAGCATGATAACGATGCCGTAGTTGAGAGGTTCTGTATAGAGAAGGGTTGGGTCGAGGTTCTTGTCCTTCAGTGAAAAAGAGAGCTGCCCCGCCATCTCGTCATTCAAGTCATTAATTGAATAGACAGTCAGTTTGTAGTCGTATTCTTCATGCACTGTAAAATCGCTGTCGTTAAGCTCTCGAAGTCTTTTTTCGAAAACCTTCGAGTAGGTGTCTGAACATATGGTCAGCTTTTCGTTCTCCAGAAACGAGGTAACCTTCTCTGTCTTTTTCTCAATTGTTTTCTCGCAGCGAGAACATGTTTTGACATAGACCCTTTCGGAGAACGTGGAGTCGAATCCATCGTCTTTCCAGTCTTCAAGTTTGTGACCCAGCGGATCGCCCTCGGTTGCCCCGCATTCCTTGCAGGTCTTAGGTTTGGTGCAGGTCGCTTTCTTCCATTTATGAGTGTGGAAAATGTTGAGCGGTGCACTCGAATTCGGTTCTGCGGCAAGGCTAGGCACTAAAGCAATCGCGCAAACCAATACGAGGGCAATCGTAACTAAGAGGGCTAGTTGTTTGTTCGTTGGCTTCTTCATCCGCTCTCCTTCCAAAGGTATCCCGACAACCGTGGAAGGGGAGAAGCACATCATTGCAATTAAGCGATGTGGAGGACACCTACCACAGTTACCACACCGCAAGGCTTCACATGCATACGCGAACAGACCTTGAAAGGCGGGTGCCCTCCAATTCGCCTGTTTGCATACGCAAAGCAGCAGCTATGCCATTGTGAAGCTCCATCCAAATATATGGATGTTGCGGTGTGGTAGATGAGATTGTATCAAGGGGATGAGCTTTCATGCGATACAAAGACGCGAACGGTATTGCCTCCTGCTTGCACCTCTCAGAACCTCTAGATTCAAGGCGCTCTTGGCAGTTAACGGCTTTTTCGATATCAACAGGAATTTGACATTGAAAGTAATCCATTTGGCGTAGGGGCTAGCGGACGGTGGGATTTCATCTACCTGTCATGTTGAGTTCAACTACATAGTGGCTAAACGGGAAGGCAAAGCGCTTTCAAGGTGTAAATATGCCCCCATACCTGTTGTTGAAAACAGCTAGCTGTCATGGCTGGTTCATTTGAGATTGGTTCAACGACCCTGTTTGCATGTGGATAGTTTTCATCGGTCAATTTAGAACACGTAGCAC
>CATYEN010000068.1 GCA_958405565.1 uncultured Collinsella sp.
CTGCCTCACCGCGGGCTGCGATACAAACGTAAATCTTATGGCTCTGGGTTGACCGTTCGTACCCGCGGCCCAGGGTCGGCGGCGCGAAAAGCCCCCCACGGGTCCGAGTTTAAATCGATTCGATTATATCCGCCGCCCGCATTGCGAGGGGTTGGGCGCTGCGGACGACCTTGCGGCGCCGTTCGCTGACGCGGACGGGCTGCCGGCTCGGTCGCAGAGCCATCCAGAACGGTAAAGCCGTTACGCGAAGATCGCTCGCCGCGCACGTGGGGCACGCCGGCGGTACTCTCATCCATAACGGCAAAGCTCTCGCGGCGACGGTCGTACTCATCGCGACGCGCGCTCTCGTACGAAACGCGCAGGATCAGACCGGCAAGCATGAGCGACACAATAATCGACGAACCGCCGTAGCTAATAAACGGCAACGGTTTGCCCGTCATGGGAAACACGTTGAGGATGCCCAACGCATTGATCAAAAACTGCACCGCGAGAATGACCGCGGAGCCAGACGCCATGAGCGCGCCCCGACGATCGGTCGCCTGCTCGGCAATGCGAAACGCCGAGTAGATCAGCATCGCAAACACCAAGAAGAACAGCACGGTTCCGACAAAACCGACTTCCTCGCCAATGATGGCCAGGATGTAGTCATTGTGCGCCTCGGGCAGATACGAGTACTTCATGGTTGAGTTGCCGATGCCACGGCCGAACAGACCGCCCGAGGCAAAGGCCATGATGGCAAGCGTGGCCTGATAGCCGTCACCATACTCGTCGGCCCAAGGGTTCAAGGCAACCTGGATACGCACCATACGGTACGGCTCTGCAACAAGCGCAATCACGATCACGAGAATGCCGAAGATTATCACGCCGATGATAAATTTGGGGTCGAGACCCGCAAACAACGCCATGCACATGAGGGTCAACAGGATGATCAGGACGGTACCGAAATCGGGCTGGATAAAGATCAGAAAGAGCGAAATGCCCAGGTAGATGCCCATCTTGCGAAGGAATTCGTTGATGTTGCCACCGGGCGAAAAGAAGCGATCGAGCATGATGGCCGAATACGCAATGGCAAATGGCTTTAAAAACTCGGAAGGCTGGAACTGAATGCCGGCGATGTTGAGCCAGCGCGTGGCGCCACGGCTGCCGCTGCCCACCAAGAACACCAGAAACAGTAGCCCTATCATGCCTATGAGGAAGATCCTGAGCACATCCTCCCCAAACCAGCTGTCCGGCAAAACGCGCACGATGGCAATCAGCGCCAGAACACCGACCACGGCAAACGCAGCCTGTCGGCCCAGAAAAAACGTCGCTGAGCCATTCTCGTGCAGCGCCTCGACCGAAGACGCCGAGTACACCATCAGCAGGCCAAAACACACCAAGATAAACAGACAGGCCATGAATATCAGACGGGGGCGCATGATGCGGGCGGGAACGCCGGCAATATAGCGTTCGCTAAACGACTGCCCGCCGCGACCGGAACGCGGTGTGCTACGCCGCGAGGAAGCACGGTCCGAGTCGGGCCTCCTCATACCTTGTCGGGGGCTCTCCTCTCTCACCGGCAACCCCTATTCCATTTGCGATTTCGCTGCAGCGGCAAGCTGGGCCACATAGTCCTTAAACACGCGGCCGCGCTCCTCATAGCCCGAGAACTCATCGAACGAAGAGCAGGCAGGAGAAAGTAAGATCACGTCGCCACGGCTCGACAGCGAACGGGCAACGTCCACGGCATCGCGTAGGTCATCCGCCTGGGCGATATCCACATCGCCATCGACATCGGCCTCGTCCATAGCGGCGGTGAAGCGCTCGCGCGCATCGCCAAAGCAGACGACCGAGCGCACGTTATCCATAACAACGCGCGCGAAGTCCGTGAGCGGCGTGCCCTTATCGTGGCCGCCGAGCAGCAAGATCACGTCGTCATCGGGAAATGCCGTCAGTGCCTTCTCGACCGCGTCGGTGTTGGTCGCCTTGGAATCGTTGACGTAGCGCACACCGTCAATCTCGCCGCACGGCTCCACGCGATGCTCGAGCGGCTGGAACGAGGCCAGACCGCGGCGGACACCATCGACATCGGCACCGACGGCCAGAGCAGCCGTGGCGGCACATAAGGCATTGATGACATTGTGATGGCCCGAGATCTTGAGCTCGGACGTGGCGACAAGCTGAGTCTCGACGCCCTTCAGGCGCACGACCATTTTGCCGTCGCGCACAAAGGCGGCGTCTGCACCCTCGGGCTCGTCAAAAGCAACGTTGCAGATGCGGCGACCCGGCGTATAGATGTACTCATCGAACTCGTGAATGCCGGCGTCTTCGACGTCGACAACCACCAGATCGTCATCGACCATATTGTCAAACAGCTTGATCTTGGCAAGCGCATAGTTCTTATGGCTCTTATGCCAGCCCAAGTGGTCGGGAGTGATGTTGAGCAGCACTGCCACGCGAGGGTGGAGCTCGGTGGTCGTAGCAATCTGATAGCTCGAGAGCTCAGCCACAAACCACTCGTTGTGGGCTCGGCCGTCAATCTCGTTGACCGGCGGCTCGCCGATGTTGCCGACAGCTACGCTGGCCTCGCCGGCAGCCTTGAGCAGATAATCAGTCAGCGACGTGGTGGTCGTCTTACCGTTGGTGCCCGTGATGGCAATCCAGTTATCGGGCGACAGGCGATAGGCAAACTCTGGCTCACCCATAATCTGAGCGGCATGTTCGCGCCCGGCCTTAAAGAAGCCCGAGAACTCCGAGATGCCCGGGCACGTCACGCATACGTCATAGGCGCCCTCGACCTGTTCGGTCCCATAGACAAACGACGCGCCAGCAGCCTCGAGCGCACGCGTGGCGTCATTGGGCTCAGAGGTGCCGCCGCCATACACGGTAACGGCGCTTACGCGCTCTGGATGTGCCAGCGCCCAGCGGGCGACATCGAGACCGGATTTGCCCTGACCCAAAACGAGCAGGCTAAAGACATCAGCAAGAGGCATGAAAGACCACTATCCCAACTGGAAGAACAGAGCAAGGCCAACGGCACCAAAGGCCGCAGCGATAATCCAAAAACGGATGACGACCTTCGTCTCGGCCCAGCCCTTCTTTTCGAAATGATGATGGATGGGCGCCATAAGGAAGACGCGCTTGTGCGTAAAGTGGAAGTAGACAACCTGAATCATGACCGACAGAGTCTCAACGATAAACAGGCCGCCGATGATGAGGGAGACGACCTCGGTGTTAGTCATGATGGACGTGCAGGCAAACGCGGCGCCCAGAGCAAGCGAGCCGGTATCGCCCATAAAGATGCTCGCCGGATAGCAGTTGAACCACAGAAAGCCCAAGCAGGCACCGGCACACGCGGTGCAGAAGATGGACAGGTTCACGTCTCCGTGCAAAAACGCCATGGCAGCCATGGCGAGCATGGCAATCATGGAGGTGCCGCCAGCAAGACCGTCAAGGCCATCGGTCAGGTTCACGGCATTGGAAAGACCAGCGATCATCAGCCAGCAAAATACGATGTAGAGCCACGGGAACGAAAGGCCGCAGATGGTGGTCGAAAGCACGCCAAGGTCGATCGTCAGGCCGCCGGGAAAACGAATCTCGGGGGCGACGCCGCACCAGTTGACGGCAAGTACCGTAAAGGTGACACAGATAATGGTTAGGCCGATCATCTTGGCATGGGGCGTCAGACCGAGCGAGCGCCCATGCGTAACGGAGGTCAGGTCGTCGATCAGGCCCAGCACGCCGGTCGCCAGCGTGGCGAGCAGCACGAGTACGAGCTCGGTGGTGAGCTTGCCCATCAGCAGGCAGGTCAGCGAGATCGCGACGAGGATGACAACGCCACCCATGGTGGGCGTTCCCTGCTTAACCAAATGACGCTTGGGGCCGTCGGCACGAACCTGCTGGCCGATACCCTCGACCTTGAGCAGCTTGATCCACCACGGCATGAGCAGCAGCGCAATGGCTGCGGCGATGCCAAGCCCCAAAAAAGCCTGATACGTTGGATACGAGGGATTGCCGAACATGGGCTAGCACACACCTTCCACAAAGCGGTCGAGCTCAACAAAGCGGGAACCCTTGACCAGTACAACATCATGTTTTTCAAGCGCGCCGCCCATGCGGTCGAGCACCTGCTGATAATCGGAGAACACCTGGATGCGGTCCTCGTCCATGCCCATCATGCGTGCGGCATCGGCCATAAGCTGGGCCAGCTCACCACCCACGCACGCCAGCATGTCGAGCTTCTTGGCGGCGGCATAAGCGCCCACGAGCTCATGCATGCGAGGAGCCTCATCGCCCATCTCGCCCATCTCGCCCAGGATCGCCATGCGAGACCCCGTGCACGAAAGCGAGCACAGCAGGTCGAGGCCAGCAGCCATGGATTCGGCGCTGGCGTTATAGGAGTCATCGATGACGCGGGCGCCGCTCTTGGCGCGCTTGATCTCCTGGCGGTGACCGGTGATCGTGAGGCCCCTAAAGGCAGCATCGATCTGCTCGGGCGTCACGCCCAGGCGATAGGCAACCGCGGCAGCCTTGACGGCATTAGGAACGGACTGCACGCCGGGGATGGCAAGCATGGTATCGATCGTCTCGCCCTGGCCAAAATCGAGCGAAAAGACCGGACGGCCCTCGTCATCAACGCGAATGTCGCGGGCACGGACCTCATCATCGTCCGAGACGCCGGCCAGCATAACGTCGATACCAGCAGGCTGGGCGAACGTATCGCGAATGAACGGCGTAAAATCGTCCTCGCCGCCCAAAACCAGCAGCGGCAAATAGTCGCCGGCGGCGCACATGCCCTGGACAATCTCGGCCTTAGCGCGGGCGATGTTCTCGCGGCTGCCCAAAATGCCGATATGAGAGGTGCCGATTTTGCTCACGATGGCAAGGTTGGGATTGGCAGACAGAGACAGGCGCTCGATCTCGTGGAAATGGTTCATGCCCATCTCGAGCACCAGGACCTCGGTATCGGCCGGAGCGGAAAGCACCGTGAGCGGCATGCCGATCAGGTTATTGAAATTGCCCTTGGTGGCCCAGACACGATAGCGCTTGGCGAGCACAGCGGCGAGAACGTCCTTGGTCGTCGTCTTGCCGATGGAACCGGTAATGCCAACGACCAGGCAGCCAAGCTCCAGGCGATACGCGTGCGCCAAACGCAGCAGAAACTCCTCGGGATCATCGGTCAGCAAGATGGCACAGCCCTTGTCCTGCGCCAGCGAGACCAGCTCGGCCTCGGGCTCACGCGTCATCACGACGGCGCCGGCACCCGACTGGACGGCACGGGAAGCAAAATCATTGCCGTCGACGTTTTCACCGGGAAAGGCGACGAAAATCGTCCCTTCCTCGACCTGGCGCGAGTCGATAACGCACCCGCGGCATACCCGATCGACTTCTCCCGTCACGGTTCGGGCCCCTGTTGCGGCCGCGAGGTTGTTGACGGCGATCTCTATCATTGCAGCTCCCCTGTAAACCTAAATAATGCTATCGGCGTATTGTATCCCAGCGCCGCGCATGCGTGGTGCAGGGCATGTGAACACCCCTCATATGGGACAACAAACCACGCCCCAAAGATTGTAACCCCCTACTTCGTGTGCGGGATACCCAGCACGTCGAGCGCGTTGGCCATAATGGACTGGAACGGCACCGCAGCGGCATCTGAGCCGCTCGGCGTTCCGTCGAGCGTGATATAGCACAGCACCTTGGGCGATTGTGCCGGTGCAAAGCCCATAAAGGACGACATGTAGTTCTCCTTGAGGTAGCCGCCGTTCTCGTCGGCACGTTCGGCCGTACCGGTCTTACCCGCCACGTCATAGCCGTCAACCGCGCCGCCAACGCCCGTTCCCTCCGACACGACCGTCTGCATGCACGATGTCACCTGGGATGCGGCGTCCTCCGAAATCGCGCGCTCGCCTTCGCCCCAGTCCTTCTCGTCGCCTTTGCTGGACTTATAGAAGTGCGGGGTCATCATCACGCCGCCGTTGGCGATGCCGCCCACGGCACGTGCGATCTCAATCGGCGAGACAGACAGCGCCTGTCCAAAGCTCATCGAGCCCAGCGTGGCGCCGTCATACTGGTCACGCTCCTTGACGATGCCCAGGCTCTCGCCCGGAAAATCGACACCAGAGCTGTGACCGATGCCCCACTTGTCCACATAGGCGGCAAAGTCGTCGGCACCGATCTTGCGCCCCACCAGGACAAATCCCACGTTGGACGAACGGCGCATCATCTCGCGCACATCCATGGTCATGGCGTAGTCGCGCTTGTCGGCATCGGTGACGGTATCGTCGCCCACCTTGATGCTCGCCGGCACCTCAAACGACGTACTCGACCGCACGACACCCAAGTCGAAGCCGGCGCCCGCCACGAGCGTCTTAAAGACCGAGCCGGGCTCGTAGGCGTCGGTGACCAGGCGCAGGTTCATATCCTCGGTCTTGGCGTTTTCCAAATTGGTCTGGTCGTAGGTCGGATACGAGCAGGCTGCCAAGATCTCGCCTGTCGTAGGATCGGTGACCAGCGCCGAGCCGTTCTTGGCCTTTGTCTTCTCGACAGCCTCTGCCAGGGCATCCTCGGCCGCACGCTGGATATTGACGTCGAGCGTCGTCACGATATCAACGCCGTCGACCGCAGCCACCTTTTTATAGGCACCGCCCGCGATATAGCTGCCGTCCCTCGCGCGCTCGCGTACGAGAGAGCCGTTCGTGCCGGTCAGAAGCTTGTTGTATTGCTTTTCGAGACCCGTCAAGCCGTCGTTGTCTACATTCACTACACCCAGCACCTGCGATGCCAGATTGCCGTATGGATATACGCGCTTCATGGCCTGCTCAAAAAGCACGCCGGGCAGGTTCTTCTTCTCCAGCGCCGCAGCGTCGTCTTCGTCCACCTGGCGCTTGATATACACCCAGGTTCCATCGGACTCAACGAGCTTGCGGCAGGTCTTTTTATCGATTCCAGTTGCCTTGACCAGCGCCGACACCGTCTTGTCAACATCCTCGACAAGCTGGGGGTTCACGGCGATGTTGCGACATTCGACCGACGACGCCAGCACGTTACCGTTGCGGTCGTAGATGGTGCCACGTTTGGCATAGAGGGTCTGCGCAAGCAGGCGGCGCGCATCGGCACGCTCGCGCAGTTTATCGGCTTCGACAATTTGATAGTCGGCAAGGCGAAAGACGCCCAAGCCCAAGCCAAGCCCAATGAAGCCCATGACGGCTTTGCGGCGAGGCAGAGGCGTGCCTGTGAGCCATTCGGTCGACGAACTCTTGCGCGACCTGGTGTTATGCACTTGAGGGCCGCCCGAGCCGCGAAGTCGCGACGCCGGGTCGTTGCCACGGGACTGCCCGGCGTTGTAAGATTGCCGACCCGTTCCTTGATAACCAGAACGTCCCCGCGACGAGGGACGTCCAGAACCGCGGCCCCCATCGGAACCGCGGCGATAGTCATTTGTCATACTCAGCTACCGTCTTGCTACTGAGCGGTCGCGGTCGCGTTGGCGCCCGCGGCTGCATCCTGCGAAAAGTCAAGTGTAACGCTCTCGCTGGGCTCCACCATGCCATAAGCGCCCGCAAGGTCGCGAATGCGCGTATCGGCGCCATAGACCGAATGCATGACCTCCAGGTCGGAGCTCTCATCGGTCGCCTTTTCGAGCGTGTTGGTAAGCTCGGCGTTGCTGTTGAGCACCTGGGCCGTAACGCCGGTGAGCGCCACGCGGGCGACGCCGATCGTCATGAAGATAGCTGCAATGATGCAAAACGTTTTAAGAACGCTCATGAAAACCGGGCTTACCGCCTGGTTTGCCTGACGGCCCGCGCCCGTGTAGACATCAAAGCGCGGCGTGCGCTGCTCACGGGGAGCAACGGGGGCCTGCGGCGTCTCACGATAGGCGGGCATGGCGTTCATATCATAGGCGAGTGCTGCGCTTGAAGTGTTGTAGCCCATGATATGCCGCCTCCCATCCCGAGTACGTTGGTAGTGTGTTTAAGCTTCGTTTATGGTGCGAGCGGGAGGTCCAATATCGCGCGGTCGCGCCTACAGACGCTGCGCCACGCGGATTTTGGCTGATCTCGCCCGAGGGTTGCGCTCAACCTCATCAGGCTGGGCAACCAAGGGTTTGCGAGTGATGACCTTGAGTATCGGCACGTTGCCGCACACGCACACCGGAATCTCCGGCGGACACGTGCACCCCTGGCTCATCTCCTTAAAGTGATTCTTTACGATACGGTCCTCGAGCGAGTGATACGAGATGACGCAGATACGTCCGCCCGGGTTGAGCCACCTGGTGGCGGCATCAAGCCCTCGTTCGAGCACATCGAGCTCGTGATTGACCTCGATGCGAATGGCCTGGAAACTTTTCTTGGCCGGGTGTCCGCCATGCCGACGAGCGGCAGCCGGGATACCCGCCTTGATGATCTCGACAAATTGGCCGGTGGTTTCGATCGGTTCTTGCTCGCGGCGGCGCACGATCTCTCGCGCGATCTGCGAGGCGAACTTCTCTTCGCCGTAGACGCGTAGAATCCGGGCGAGGTCGTGTTCGTTATAGGTGTTGATGACCTCAGCTGCGTTTAAGGTGTTATTACCCGGATCCATCCGCATGTCCAATGGGGCGTCCTCGTTATACGAAAAGCCCCTGCCAGGGATATCGAGTTGCGGTGACGAAACGCCCAAATCGAACAGGAAGCCATCGACCCCGGGCACCTCGGCCGAGCAAAGCAGCTCGTCCAAGTCGCCGAAGTTGCCCTTCAGCAGCTGGTGCGGAACGCCGGGAACCTCGCGGTCCAGACGAGCGCCAGCGGCCTCGAGGGCCATGTCGTCCTGATCGACGCCGAGCAAAAGGCCCGTCTCCCCCACCTGCGCGGCCATCTTTACCGAATGGCCGGCACCGCCAAGGGTGCAATCGCAGACAACGGAGCCGCTCTTTAGCCGCAGCGACTCAAGCACTTCGCCGAGCATGACAGGTTCATGCCGATATTCTTGTGTCAAGATCCCACGCTCCATCCGTTACCCGTGCCTTGCCCTTACGAGAAGAAGAGGTCCAGCAGGGCCTCATCGTCATCGTCCTCATCGGCCGCGGCGCGATCCCAAACCTCAAGGTGGTCGTAGTTGCCCACAACCGTGACCTCGCGGTCGAGGTTCGCCTGCTTGCGGAGAGACTCGGAAAGACCGATACGACCGGCGCTGTCCACGTCCATCGACGTAGTGCGCTTGTTGATCGCCCTCATGAGCTTCTGGTCGTTAATGTCACGCGGGTTAAAACCCTCGTGGCCCTCACGACCCGCGAAGAGTCCTTCGACCCACTTATCGAAGGCCTCGGCAGAGAACACGTACAGAGCATCGACATCCAGGGCTTTGAACACGCGAACGTGCTCTCCAAGCTCCTCGCGAAGGGGTGCAGGCAGGGACAGACGACCTTTTGCATCGAGATTGCGCTCGTATGCACCAGTCATTCCCATGTGCGCCCTCCCCTCGGTTACTCAGATGGCACGTACGCGGGGAACCACCCCGCCTGTCGACGTCATTAATAATATGGGGAACCGCCCCAT
>CATYEN010000069.1 GCA_958405565.1 uncultured Collinsella sp.
ATGCAGCAGGGGCTCTCAATGTTTTTATGTCCTGCTCATATCGTCTGTGCCGGCACTTTGGGACAATCCTTTGCTGCTGATCGCTTCAAGAGCGTCCCCAGCGGCTAGTTGTTTAAGAACGTCCCCAATGACTAGGCCGGGTTACGCTTACCTGCGATTTTTGACCGTTGGGCGGGATGCTCTGTATTTGCCGCAAAAACGTTTTTGCACTTCGGGTACAACGGACTCTACGTGAGTAAAGCGCGCGCCCGCGTGACGCGCTTTTAAAGGAGGCCCCATGCCTGGTGTTACCCCTGCAGAAGTACTGTCCAACTTTGGTCTTACGTTGGTCGAAGATCCCGCCGAGAACCAGCCCCGCCTGCTGGTCGACCTGCCGGCGGCCGAGCTCGTCGAGTATGCCATCCGCCGCGAAGAGGGCTGCATGGCCTCCAACGGCGCGCTCGTGATCGAGACGGGGGAGCGCACCGGTCGTTCGCCCAACGACCGCTTTATCGTCGACACGCCCGACGTGCACGATAAGATCGCCTGGGGCGCCGTCAACCGCCCGCTGCCTGTCGAGAGCTACGAGGCCATCAAGGCCGGTATCGTTGACTACCTCAACGAGCGCGACGTGTTCGTTACCCGCGGCATGGCCGGCGCCGACCGTAACCACACGCGCCGCCTGCTCGTCGCCTGCGAGCGTGCCAGCCAGGCACTCTTTATCAAGCAGATGCTCGCCCGTCCGCTCGCCCGCGAAATCGCACGCACCGGCGAGCCCGACTTCTGTGTGCTTGCCGCGCCCGGCTACCAGTGCGATCCCGCCATCAAGGGCCTCAACTCCAGTGCTGCTGTGGTCATTAACTTCCAAGAGCGTGTGATCCTGGTCGCGGGTACCGGCTACTCTGGCGAGATCAAAAAGTCCATCTTCAGCGTTATGAACTACCTGCTGCCCGTCGAGGACGACGTGCTGCCCATGCACTGCTCGGCCAGCATGGATCCCGTCACGCACGAGACCGCCGTGTTCTTTGGCCTGTCCGGCACCGGCAAGACCACGCTCTCGGCTAACCCTACGCGCCTGTTGATCGGCGACGACGAGCACGGCTGGTCCGACATGGGCATCTTCAACATCGAGGGCGGCTGCTACGCCAAGTGCGAGGGTCTGGACGCCTTCCACGAGCCCGAGATCTTCAACGCCGTCCGCTTTGGTGCCATCTGTGAAAACGTGGTGCTGGACGAAAACCGCAAGCCCAACTACGACGACGTCTCGATCACGCATAACACGCGCGTGGCCTACCCTGTGGAGCACATTCCCAACGCGTGGACTAAGGGCATGGGCACCACCCCGAGTGTCGTGCTCTTCCTGACCTGCGACGCCTTTGGCGTGCTGCCGCCTATCTCGCGCCTGACGGCCGACGCCGCCATGTACCACTTTGTGACGGGCTTTACGGCCAAGATCCCCGGTACCGAGGTTGGCGTCACCGAACCCACGCCCACGTTCTCCTCGCTGTTCGGCGAGCCGTTTATGCCGCTCGACCCCATGGTCTACGCCAAGATGCTCGGTGAGCGCATCGCCGACGGCCGCACGCGCGTCTACCTTGTCAACACCGGCTGGATCGGCGGCGGTTATGGCGTGGGTCATCGCATTGAGCTGGCCTACACGCGCTCGCTGGTCGCGCGCGCCCTCGACGGCACCATCGAGGACAGCGAGTTTGTGCACGACGAGATCTTTAACGTCGATATTCCCACCACGTGCCACGGTGTGCCCGATGGCATCCTGGTGCCGCGCCAGTACTGGCAGAGTGCTGCGCGCTATGACGAGGCCGCGCACAACCTGGCTGTGATGTTCGAGGAGAACTTCGAGAAGAAGTACTCGCACCTGCCCGAGTCCGTAAAGGCCGCCGGCCCGCACGCCCAAGTGCCCGCCGAGGCTCGACACCGCGGCCGCGGCCTGCTGGGTCTTCGCCTGTAAACCACCACAAAACCACCACAAAGGGGACAGGCACCTTTGTGGTGGTTTTGCCCGTGTAGATAATTCGAGCTACAATACGTCTGACATATCGCCCTCTTCTCCGGATGGGGGCAGCGTAAGCGCTCTTGTGGCGGCACCGTAGGACTTTGAAGGTGGCCGTCGTAAGGGCGCTTTTTGTTTAGGCGTCCATACCAAGGCGCATGCTATGAAGGGAGAGCATATGAAGAGTTTTGTTGCCGAGGATTCGTTTTGGGAGCTGTTCCCGCAGGCAGCTATCGGCGTTGTGGTCGTAAAGGGCATGAAGCCTGCGGCGCAGATTCCCCAAGAGGACGTGGATGCGATCGCCGCGTTGCTCGACCGCGCCAACATCGATGCGGAGCGTCACCTGACGAGCGACACCATCAGCGAGAACGCGCCGGTCAAGGCATGGCGCGAGGCATATCGTCAATTCAAGACCAAGAAGGGCGCGCGGTGCTCGGTCGAGAATCTGCTCAAGCGCGTGCTCAAAGGCAAGCCGGTTGGCCACATCACGCCGGCGGTGGATATCTACAATACGGTTTCGCTGACCTATGCGCTGCCCGTCGGCGGTGAGGATCTGCATGCTATTGAGGGCAATCTGCGCCTGACGGTGACCGACGGCGCCGACGCGTTCCTGCCGCTCGGCGAGGATGCGGACGACCCGACGCTTTCCGGTGAGCTTGCCTACATCGACGATGCGGGCGCTGTGTGCCGTTGCTGGAACTGGCGCGATGGCGTTCGCGCGGCGCTGTCCGACGATTCGGCGGACGCCTTCTTGGCGATCGAGTGCGTGGAGCCCGAGCGGATGGGGGATTGCCAGGCTGCAATCGATCGCCTTGCTGAGTTGCTTGAGCGTTATCTGGGCGCCGCGGTTGTCACCAATACGCTTGTGACGCGCGATAATCCCTGCGTGGAGCTGTAGCGACGCCTGTGGATCCTATTCGACGGCCAAAACCACCACAAAGGTGCCTGTCCCCTTTGTGGTGGTTTTTATGTTGATGGGTTAACAAATGGGATATCTGGGTACGGGTGTTGTCTGTTGCGGCTAAGATGTTTACCCGTTAGCATCATGCAAGCGAAAGGCGGTCGTCTCTCATGCAGCAGAACGACGAGACACGTTTTGAGGACTTTGTCGGACTGATCAGCGGCCTCTACAAGGAGATCCAACGCATCAAGACGTCCGAGGGCGCAAGGCTGGGCCTTAAGGGCTCCGATGTCATGTGCCTGTACTATCTGGAGCGCAGCAAGGACGGCCTGACCGGTGCCGACCTTGCCCGCATGGCCGGCGTGACCCGTGCAGCCGTTTCGCGCACGCTGGCTCACCTGGAGGAGGGTGGCTACGTCGAGGTCGACGACTCGGGCGATGCCGCCGTCAAGTACCGTGCCCCGGTGCGCTTGACCGCCCTCGGCGGCGAGAGCATGAGCGAGGCCGATCGCATTATTCGCGAGGTGCTCGACACCACCGGTAAAGCCATGGGCGTGGAGCAGCGTGAGCAGATGTATGCGTCGCTGCGCACGATTCTCAACACCCTGCGCGAGATGTAGAGCCGCGCCGGCGTTAGTTTTCAACCAACAACTGCAGAGTTCCGTTTGAGCACGCGTGACGTGTCGGGATCTTGCTGTCAAAATTCCCGCGCCGAGCGGCCCGAGGCTGGTCTGCGCAAGAAAGGATTCGCTATGTCCGTCCGCATTATTACCGATTCCGCGAGCGATATGTCGCCCGCGGAGCACCCTGCCCTGCATGTCCTGCCACTGTCCGTCAGCTTTGGCACCGACGTATACATGGATGGCGTCGACATCGATCACCAGCGCTTTTACGAGATGCTCGTGGAGCGCGACGAGCTGCCCAAGACCGGTCAGGTCAACCCGTACGCCTTTTCGCAGGCGATTGCCGAGGCGCGCGAGGCCGGTGACGAGGCCGTGATTATTACCGTGGGCGCCAAGCTTTCGGGTACCAACCAGAGTGCGCGCACGGCCCTTGCCGAGATGCCGGGTGGCGACGTGTTCGTCGTGGACAGCAATAACGTGACGCTGGGTGAGCGCGTGCTAGTCGAGTATGCGCTGCGCCTGGTGGACGAGGGCCAGAGCGCCGCACAGATCGCGGCTGCCGTCGAGGCTGTCCGTGACCGCGTCGTCGTCATTGGCCTACTTGAGACGCTGGAGTACCTGGTGCGCGGCGGCCGCCTGTCTGCCGCAGCGGGCGCTGTGGGTACGCTCCTCAACGTGAAGCCGGTCGTGGCCGCCGAGGATGGCCTGATTGTGCAGCTGGGCAAGGCGCGCGGCTCCAAGAACGGCCGCAACCTACTGAACCAGAAAGTCGAGAAGGCGGGCGGCGTCGACTTCTCCATGCCGCTGGCGCTCGGCTACACGGGTCTTTCGGACGCCGTGCTCAAGAAGTACATTGAGGACAGCGTGGCTCTGTGGGCCGGTCACACCGAGGGCGAGCTGCCCGTCCACACCATCGGCGCCACTATCGGCACCCATGTGGGCCCTGGCGCCGTAGCCGTAGCCTTCTTCCAGCCCACCAATTAGTTCGCCTGGTAAAAACCACCACAAAGGGGACAGGCACCTTTGTGGTGGTTTATGCTTTTCCGCGAGGAAAGGAGCGCGAAATGGCGTCTGAGGGCTTTTTTGAGCAGGTATACGAGGTGGTCGAGCAGATCCCCGAGGGGATGGTCGCCACCTACGGCCAGGTGGCGCTGCTCGCCGGTCGTCCGCGCAGCGCGCGCTACGTGGGCTATGCGCTGCACAGCAATCCGCGCCCCGGCCAGATTCCCTGCCATCGCGTGGTGTTTGCCGATGGCAGTATTTGCGAGGGCTTTGCGTTTGGCGGCCCCGATGCTCAACGTGAGCTTTTGCTGGGGGAGGGCGTGACGTTTACCGACCCCATGCACGTCGACCTTGCTGTCTGCCGCTGGCCGGCAGGGCTCTAGAGGTCGGATCACCAAAACCACCACAAAGGTGCCTGTCCCCTTTGTGGTGGTTTTGGCGTGTTTACCGAGGTTAACTTATGGAGACAATGTGGCGGTGCACTTTCCTAGTCAAAAGTAAACCACGGTGAACTATATTGTTTTCAGCAACGGAGCAGGCCATAGGCGATGAAAAAGCCTGCCCTGTTGAGTTTGATTCGCATTCCTCCCCTCTGTGCGATTCAACGGTGTACTTCGGGAACAGGCCCGCTGGCAACTAACTGCCAGCGGGCCTGTTCCTGTTTCGGGGGAGGATTCAACCTCACCGTCTATGTTGTGCGAAGGTGCTTTGCCTAGTACACCATGCCCATGGCGTCCTGAACCTCGGCCAGGGTCTGCTCGGCGATCTCGTTGGCGCGACGATTGCCCTCGTGCAGCACGTCCTTCACGTAGTCCAGGTCGTTCTCGTAGCGCTGGCGACGCTCGCGGATCGGGGCGAAGTACTCGTTGACAGCCTCGGTCGCGTACTTCTTGAGCTGGCCGGAGCCGCCCATGCCAATCTCCTCGGCAATCTCGACCTCGGAACGGCCGGTGCAGATGGCGGCCGTCGAAAGCAGGCCGGACACGCCGGGGCGGTTCTCGGGATCAAACGTGATCATGCGCTCGGAGTCGGTCTGGCTCTTCTTGATGCGCTTGGCCGTCTCCTCGGCGGTCATCGAAATGTTGATGGCGTTGCCGTAGCTCTTGCTCATCTTGCGACCGTCCAGGCCGGGCAGCAGCGGGGTCTCGGACAGCAACGCGTCGACCTCGGGGAACACCTTGCCGTAGCGGTTGTTAAAACGGCGGGCGATGGTGCGGGTGAGCTCGATGTGCGGCAGCTGGTCGCGACCGACGGGCACCACGTTGCCCTTGCAGAACAGGATGTCGCAGGCCTGGTGCACCGGGTAGGTGAGCAGAAGGCCGGTGAGCTCGTGGCCCGAGGCCTCCATCTCGGCCTTGACCGTGGGGTTGCGCGCAAGCTCGGCCTCGGACACCAGCGACAGGAACGGCAGCATGAGCTGGTTGGCGGCGGGCACGGCGGAGTGCGCGTAGATCATGGTCTTGTCGGGGTCGATGCCGCAGGCGAGGTAATCCATGACCATGTTGTACACGTTGTCCTGGATGTGCTCGGTGGTGTCGCGGTCGGTGATGACCTGGTAGTCGGCGATGAGCACGTTGGTCTTGGCGCCCATGTTCTGCAACTCAACGCGGCCCTTGAGGGTGCCAAAGTAGTGGCCCAGGTGCAGGCGGCCGGTGGGGCGGTCGCCGGTGAGCATGGTGAACTTCTCGGGTGTCTTGGCCAGGCCCTCGCGAATGGCGTTGCTCTTCTGCAGCGCGACTTCGTAGCTGTTCTCGTTTGGCATGATTGCTCCTAACGTATGCGAATTGGTCAAGATGATAGCGCGTTTATTGAAAGGGGTGGGGCGTAAGTGGATGAGAGGCTGGTAAGGCGAGTACCATGCGGCAGTTGCGGCACGGGCGCGATGCGGCCAGCGTTAACGGACCACATCCTCGGCAGCAAACCCTAGCGCCTGTGGTGGCGCTCCTCCTTGCGTTCCTCGGCTGCCTGCTCCTCCTGCTTAAAGGCGGGGTCGTCGGGGGTCACCAGCTCGTCCTCGTGCGTGCGCTTGTTGTAATGGTGGCGCAACACGGGCTCAAACAGATGCAGGTGCTTGGCGAAGGCCGCCGAGCCAATGGCGAGCACGGTAAAGATGAGCACGCGCATGGGCACCTCGACCTGGTTGATAGCAGCGGCGCCGGCCGAAAGCATGATGCACCAGGCATAGATAAGCAGTACAGCCTGCCTTTGGTTGTAGCCCTCTTGGATCAGGCGGTGGTGGATGTGACCCTTGTCGGCCTGTCCGATGCTGATGTGGGCGCGCTTGCGGCGCACGATGGCGCTGAACGTATCGATGATGGGTACGCCGGCGACGATGAGCGGGATGATGAGCGAGGTGAGCGCAGCGGTACGGCTCACGTTGAGCAGTGAGATGGAACCCAGCGCAAAGCCTAGCAGCAGTGACCCCGAGTCGCCCAAGAAGATGCTCGCGGGGTTGAAGTTATAGTGCAAAAAGGCCAGGCAGGCGCCAAAGAGCGCGATGGAGAGCGCGGCGGCGTCGATACGGCCCGAGAGCACGGCGACCGAGAACATAGTGAACGACGCGATGCCGCAAATGCCCGTGGCCAGGCCGTCGAGGCCGTCGATGAGGTTGATGATGTTGGTGAACGCCACCAAGTAGACCACGGTGATGGGGTAGGCGAGCCAGCCGAGCATGATCTCGCCGGGGGCAAACGGGTTGACGATGACGCCGATGCGCAGGCCGCCAATGCAGGCGATGAGCGCGGCGAGTACCTGGCCAGCAAGCTTTTGCTTGGGCTTGAGCTGGAAGATGTCGTCGATGGCGCCGGTCGCGTAAATCACGGTAAAGGAGAGTGCCAGCATGGGGTAGCTGATGTGCAGACGCGGGTGCGGCACCAAAACGGGCGGCCAGCCCAGGTACCAGGTGCCCATGATTTGCACAATGCACGCAACGACCAGGCCCAAAAAGACCGCTGTGCCGCCTAGGCGCGGGATGGGCTTGGTGTTGATGCGGCGCTTAGAGGGGTAGTCGACAGCGTCGAGCTTAATCGCCAGGCGCTTGACCAGGGGCACCGTGAGGAAGGTCGTGATAAAGGCCGCGGCCGCCACGCATAGGTACGGTATGAAGCTCGTGGATGAAGCCATGTATCGAAAACCGCCAAGCGTCGAAGGAAAAGGTCAAAAAGGGTGCCATGCACAAAGGGCATAGCCGAACCATGATACTCGACCAAAGGGGGTGCGGGGGTTTGCGCGATGGCATTATCACGCGCTTACCAGATATTGGGATGATGTTGATGGCTTGCCGGGGCGCTGGCTCGAGGATCCGAATAGGTTGCAGTGGCGATTTTCGGCAAAAGAAAACCACCCCCCACGTTACGAAAATGAACCCACCTAAAACAGGTGGGTGCCCTCATCGACCGTTCCAGCGTCCTTAACAACGAAGGATACCTGTACTAAGTACGACTGTGTGGGCTCCCTAAATAAACGCGACGGTTCACCCAGTTGCTCCGCGGGGGGCGGAATACCTACATCATAAAGCGGCACTTTGTCGATTCCAGTCTTGACATTACAAAAATCGTGTCGGACGATTACGGCGCCTTGGGCTTGGAGCCGCCTGCGCGGTCCGGGCCTTTACGTTTGAGCTGCCGAATCGTTGTTTTGGAGCATGGTTTCATGTCGACGTCGTTGACCGAACTTTTTTCGTCTGCTTGTCATTTGTGCCCGCGCCGTTGCGGCGCGGCACGCGATGGAGGCACGCGTGGCGTGTGCGGCGCCGACGATACGCTCAAGGTCGCCCGTGCGGCGCTCCATATGTGGGAGGAGCCGCCCATCTCGGGCGAGGCCGGCTCGGGCACGATCTTCTTTAGCGGCTGTTCGCTCAAATGCGTCTACTGTCAAAACCACGAGATCTCGACGGGCAATTTCGGTCTCGAGATCTCGCCCGAGCGCCTGGTCGAGATTATGCTTGAGCTGCAGGACCAAGGCGCCAATAACATCAATTTGGTGACGGCGACGCATTATGCGCATCTGCTGCCGGCTGCGATTACCGCGGCACGGGAGCGCGGGCTGGCCATTCCGATCGTCTACAACACGAGTGGCTATGAGCGGGCGAGTGCCGTGGCCGCGTTGGGCGACCTGGTGGATGTGTGGCTCACTGACTTTAAGTATGCCGATGCGGGGCTTGCGCAGTCGCTCTCTCATATTAAGGACTACCCGCGCGTTGCCGTGTCGGGCTTGGCGCAGATGGCACGCGAGATTGAGCGCCGCGGGGGAGAGCTGGTGGACGACGACGGGCTCATGAAGCGCGGCATTATCGTGCGCCATTTGGTGCTGCCGGGTCATGCGGACGATTCGTGCCGCGTGCTGGACCTGGTGTGGCAGACGGTGGGCGACGTGCCCATCTCGGTGATGAACCAGTACACGCCCAACGCGCTTATGCGCGAGCAGGGCGGCGACTTGGCGCGCGCCGTGACGCGCGAGGAGTACGAGCAAGTGCTCGACCATGCCGACGACCTGGGCTTTACGACGATGTTCTGGCAAGAGGGCGGCGCCGTGGACGAGAGCTTCACCCCAGCCTTCGACACCACCGGCGTCCTCACCAGCGCCCAATGCGGCTAATTTAGCCCCATTACAGTTTGAGTCGTCCGAAAGGGCGGCTCTTTTCCGTTGCACGGCTATACGATTGAGCCGTACCGGTGGTCGCTGGCCGACCGCCCCGGACGGCCGT
>CATYEN010000070.1 GCA_958405565.1 uncultured Collinsella sp.
CACCAAAAGGTCTGCATAAATCTGCTTCAGCGTAGCTTCATCCTGCTCATCAAGCCAAGGTTCAATGTAATCAAGCACGATACGGTACCGATGCAGCTGATTCGACATACCTTTCTCCTTCTATAGTAGAAGTTTTACGGTATATTGCAAGGACAAACTTGCACAAATGTCTATTTGTTCAGCTTAAATACGCTGTTTGGGCTCGGTGACGATGGCTCGGACGATACGGGGACGATCGGTGAGGTCGCGGACGATGCGCACGTCCGACAGACCCGCTTGACGACAGAGCTCGGCCGCAGCGTCGAGCGCGCCCTCGTAGAGCTCGCAGGCAAAGAGGCCGCCGGCGCGCAACATGTAGGGCGCCGCGTTGAGCAGGCGGCGGAAGATATCGAGGCCGTCGGCACCGCCCTCGAGCGCCAGATCGGGCTCGAAGTCCTTGACCTCGTGCGGCAGCGAGCGCATGACATCGGTGGGGATGTAGGGCGGGTTGGAGACGAGTACGTCAAAGGTGCCCCACTCTTCACGGGGAATGGAGCTCACCAGGTTTGTGAGACTGAAGGCGACCTCATCGGACGTGAGCCCGAGCGCGTCGCGGTTTTTGGTGGCCAGGTCGATGGCGCGCGGCTCGATATCGGTAGCAGTGCAGGTGACGTGGCTGCGACGCTCCCAGGCGATCGAGAGCGAGATACAGCCCGTGCCGCAGCCGACCTCGAGAACGCGGGCAGTGCGGGGCTCGGCTGGGGCAGGCGCAGCGGCATCCTGAGCTGAAACCGTCTCCTGGTCGGCACCCTCGATGGCGATGTCGTATTCGTCGAGCTCGGGCTCGGCGGCTTCCGCGGCTTCGGCTTCTGCTGCTTGCGCGGCGGCCTCCTCGGCCTCGCGATCGGCCAGCTCCTCGGCATAGGCACGGCTGCCCAGTACGTCTCCGCCTAGCGCCGCCTCATCGGCAGCCGTCAGGTTGGCGGCACGGCGCTCGGCGGTCGCGCGTTCGTCTGCCAGCGCGGCCTCGGCCTTGCGTGCCTCCTCGATCGCATCGTTCCAAGGCAGCTCAACACGCTGACGGGCAGCAACCTCGGGGCTCAGCACCTCGGCATCCAGATAATTGAGGACTTCCTCGACGAGCATTTCGGTCTCGGGACGCGGGATGAGCACACCGGGGGCGCACGCGACGTCGATCATGCGAAACTGCGTGCTGCCGGTGATGTACTGCAGCGGCTCGCCTTTGGCGCGACGAACGACGGCCGCGTGCATGGTCTCGAGCTGGGCCGCGTTAAGCGTCTCGTCCATGCGCATATACAAGTCGATACGCGCCAGGCCCGTGGCCGCGCACAGCAGCCACTCGGCAGAAAGACGGGGATGCTCCTCGCCGCGCTCGGCCAGGTACTCCTTGGTCCACTCGAGACAACGCTTGATGGTCCAGATCTCGTTTGCCATGGGGTCCTCCCCTCTTAAGCGCCAGGCGGCGCGCGAATGTCGGAGCAGATTGTACGCGAGGCCAGCGCTTGGCAAGGGACGATTGAAGGCGATTATCGAGAATCAGCCCAGAATTTTGCTTGGAGCCTGCCTAGAGTGTTCATTCGTCGATGTCTAAATCTGCATCCGTCAAGCTTTTGGCAAGGTTGCCCCAAAACTGACCAATATCTAACCAAACGCTTGCCACATCACTTGACGCGCGACGCATCAAAAAATGCACTGCGACTTCTCGGACGATTTTTTGAGCATTATTTTTTTGCTGTAGGCCAACGCTTTAATCAGGTTTTAGCAGGAAAACAATTCATTTGCTGCCAAATCAAACCAAATAAACTCAAACAGCAATTTACCCACAGTAGTCATTTAAGAGCGTCCCCAATGGCTACTCAAGGAGTGTCCCAAACTGCCGGCAGAAAAGGAACGTCCCTAACTGCCGCATGGACCAAGGCAACGCCACGGGTTGAGCATAAGAACGTCCCCAATGACTACCCAGAAAAGGAGCGTCCCTAAGTGCCAACCAAGGAAACGTCGATGTTTTGGCAATGCCAGCGAGCGGGTCGCATTTGAGGCAAGGTGACGTGAAACGAAAGGGCGCTGACCTTCTGGTCGCGCCCTTGAAGTTGAACGTCAGATTGTCCAAATGCGGCCCGTGCAGCGTCGAGTCGTTACGCGGTTTGTAAAACCGCGTAACCTACACAGCCTGTGCCAGCTTCTCGGCTCGCTCGGCGGCGGCGAGCGCCTCGATGACGGTGCCGAGCTGGTCGCCCAGGAGGACGCCATTGTAGGTGGAGTTGAAACCGATGCGGTGATCGGTCACGCGGTCCTGGGGCTGGTTGTAGGTACGGATCTTCTCGGAACGGTTGCCGTGGCCGATCTGGCTCTGGCGCTCGGCACCAAGCTCTGCCTGCTGCTTCTCGAGTTCCATCTCGTACAGACGGGCGCGCAGCATCTGCATGCAGACCTCGCGATTCTGAATCTGGGAGCGCTGCTCCTGCGACTGCACCACGGTGTTGGTGGGCAGGTGGGTGATGCGCACGGCGGAGTAGGTGGTGTTAACGCACTGACCGCCAGGGCCCGAAGCGCAGTAAGTGTCGATGCGCAGGTCAGACTGGTTGATCTGGACGTCGATCTCCTCGGCCTCGGGAAGCACGGCGACGGTTGCCGTGGAGGTCTGGATACGGCCCTGGGACTCGGTCTTGGGAACGCGCTGGACACGGTGTACGCCGGACTCAAACTTCATGACGGAGTAGACGCGGTCGCCCTCGACCTTGAACTCGATGGACTTAAAGCCGCCGGCCTCGCTGGGGCTGGAATCGAGCACGGTGGTCTTCCAGCCACGCGACTCGCAAAAGCGCTGATACATCTTGTACAGGTCGCCGGCGAAGATGGCCGCCTCGTCGCCACCGGCGGCGGAGCGAATCTCGACGATGGTGTTCTTGTCGTCGTTGGGGTCGCTCGGGATGAGCATGTACTTAATGTCTTCCTCGAGCTGGGGAAGCTTGGCCTCGTTTTCGGAGATGTCCATCTGGAGCATCTCCTTCTCATCGGCATCGGTAGTATCGTGGAGCATTTCCTTGGCAGCCTCGATGTCATCGAGCGCGCCGATGTACTCGCGCGAGGCGGCGATGAGGTCGGACTGGTGCGCGTACTCCTTGTTGAGACGCGTGAACTCCTTGATGTCGGAGGCAACGGCCGGGTCGGAAAGCTTCTTCTCGAGCTCCTCATAGGCCTTGATGATCTTTTCGAGCTTGTCGCGCATGGCGGGACTCCTTTATATGCGTGAAGGTGAAAATCGGCAGAATTGATGGGGCGCATGGCGCCACTGCGGGGGTAAGCCCGGCTAGAACATGTCGATCTTCAGATACATGCGCATCCCTTCGCGTATGGGGTACTTAGTTGCGGTCTAACCCATACATGATAGCGTGCGCAGGCAAACCTGCATATAACCCGCACGGAATGAGTGGACGTAGCCGTTGGGTACGTTCCTTAACGACTAGTCGTTTAAGAGCGTCCCCAACGGCTAACAAAGGGACTGTCGCTTTGTCAGATTCTAGAGCGTGTGGAGTAGGGCGATGAGAAAGCGTACGCCCTGGAGGTAGGCGCGGCGGGTGATGCGCTCGTTGGTGCCGTGGACGCCGCGGTCGCACTCGTCATCGTCGACCACAAACGCCGAAAAACGAATGCATTCGGAGCAAATGTGCTGGTAGTTGGCAGCGTCGGTCGCGCCGATCACGGTCGAGGGGACAATCGCCAACGGCTCGGATGATCCGTTTTCCTCCGTCCCCTTTGGATCGCGGAAATAGCGGGCGGCGATGGAGCGAACCGCCTCGAGGCCGGGACCACCGATGCGCGGGGACGGCGAGGGCTCGGAGCTGCCGGGGCCCAGCTCCACTTCGACACGACCGGCAAGGTCCGCCCCGGCAACCGCCTCACGGCAGCGCGCCACAACGTCGGCCACGCTCGTGCCCTCGAGCATGCGGAAGTTAATGTTGGCCCACATATCCTGCGGCATTACGTTGGCGCCGGCGCTGCCTCCCTCGATCTGCGTGGGCGCGCAGGTGGTCGTCACCAGCGGATAGAGCTTTTTGCTGGCGAGGCACTCGCGCACGATGGCATCCCCGTTGGCGGCAATCTCATCCGCCGTGTAGAGCCCCAGCTCGACAAGCTGCGCGGCAAGCAGATCGGTCACGCGCGTCGGCCACTCGATATCGCAGATTGCGGCGATGGCACGGCTGAGCACCTCGAGCGACGTGCCGCCGTAGGGGTTAGACGAATGCCCGCCCGCGCTCTTCGTCTTGAGCACAATATCGGCGTAGCCCTTCTCGGCAAGGTCGGCATGCATAAGCCAGCCCTCGCCCGCGCCGTACTCGGCAGCCGAAACGATACGGTAGTCACCCTCGTCGATCAGGTATTCAAGTTCAATACCGCGCTCCTCGAGCACGCGACCGATCGCCCCCGCGCCGTACTGCGTGGTTTCCTCGTCCTGGCCAAAAGCCAGCAGCAGGGTGCGCTCGTGCTCCCAGCCGTGCGCCAACGCATACTCAACCGCCTCGAGAATACCTGCGACCTGGTCTTTCATATCGATAGCGCCGCGACCCCAAATGTAGGTGTCGTCCACCTGTCCGCTAAAGGGAGCATGCGTCCAGTCGGCCTCGGTGCCCGGCACCACGGGGACCACGTCCATGTGGCCCATGAGCATGACGGGTTTGAGGGCGGGGTCGGAACCGTCAAGCGTCACCAACAGCGAATGGTCGACAAGCTCGACCTCGCCCGCCGCGAACACGCGCGGCCAGGCCTGCTGCATATAGGCGCGCAGGTCGTCGAAGGGCTGCCAATCCACCGCCTCGGCATCCATGCTCGAAATGGTCGGAAACGACAGCACGCGGCCCAAGCGCTCGCACGCGCCGGCCTCGTCTATATCGGCAAAATCGTCCTCATGCGCAAAGAAGCGCCAAACCTCGGCCATGACATCCTTTCGATTGTGACGACAAAGGCCGCCCCACGGGAGCGGCCCTGCAACGTAAGCGTTTGCGGTCGGTTATTTGTCCTCGAGATAGCGAGAGAGGAACTCACGAGTGCGCTGGTGTTTGGGGTTGCCGAAGAGCTCGGCCGGCGCGGCATCCTCGAGCACCACGCCCTTGTCCATAAAGACCACGCGGTCGGACACGGTTCGGGCAAAGGCCATCTCATGCGTGACGACGACCATGGTCATGCCGTCGGCAGCGAGCTTGCGCATGACCTCGAGCACCTCGCCCACGATCTCGGGGTCGAGCGCTGAGGTCGGCTCGTCAAACAGCATGATCTGCGGATTCATGCACAGGGCACGAGCGATGGCCACGCGCTGCTTTTGACCACCGGACAGGCGACCCACGGCGGCGTGCGCGAACTTTTCGAGTCCCACGCTGGTCAGATGCTCCATCGCGACCTTCTCGGCCTCGACCTTGCTCATCTTTTTGAGCGTGACGGGCGCGAGCGTGCAGTTGTCGAGCACGTCCATGTTGTTGAACAGGTTGAAGCCCTGGAACACCATGCCGATGTCCTCGCGCAGTTTATTGATATTGCAGCGCTCGGCAGTAAGGTCCTGACCGTGGAACCAGATATGGCCGGCATCCGGAGTCTCGAGCAGGTTAAGGCAGCGCAGAAACGTCGACTTGCCCGAGCCCGAGGCGCCGATGATGGTGACGACCTCGCCGGGATTGACGGACAAGTCGATGCCCTTGAGCACCTCGAGTGAGCCAAAGCTCTTGCGCAGGCCCTCGACGCGGATAAGCGGCTCTTGGTTTTGCACGGCTGCCGCAGTGCCGGTAGTGGCGGTATCTGCCATGATGATTCTCCTCGTCTTAAGCCTAGTTAGAGCTGGGCAGCGTGGCCGGAGCCTCGGCACCGAGCTTTTTGCCAAAGGCCTCGAGCAGGCGGCTCGCCACGAGCGTCAGGATCAGATAGACCACGAGCGCCACGCAGTAGACCTCCATCTGGCGGTAGTACACGCCGGCGACGGTGGTGGTGGCGTACATGAGGTCGAACACGCCGATGACCGAGAGCACCGACGAGTCCTTGATGTTGATGATGAGCTCGTTGGTGAGCGCCGGGATCGCGTTTTTAATACCCTGAGGGAACACGACCTTGCGCATAGCCTGCCACTGCGACAGGCCCAGCGAGCGCGCTGCCTCGGCCTGGCCGGGATCGATGGACTCGATGCCGCCGCGCAGGACCTCCATCATGTAGGCGGTGGAGTTGAGCGAGATGGTGACGAGGCCGGCGGTGAAGGTACTCCAGATCTGGTTGGCCTGGGCGGTCTCGAAGCCCATGCCGCGCAGAACGGTAAAGCCCGCGTAATAGATGAGCAGGCCCTGGACCATCATGGGCGTGCCGCGCACGACGGTGGAATAGACGGTCGCAAAGCCTCGGCCAATGCTCTTAAAGAAGCGCACCAGGTCGTTGTCGACGCGATCGAAGGTCTGGGTGCGCAAGAACACAAAGAGCAGCGCCAAGAAGAAGGCGATGACCGTGCCGAAGGTGGCAAGCGCGATGGTGATCTCGATACCGCGGATAAAGAAGTCGCCGCTCTTGTAGGTCATGTAGACCAAGCTCGACAGAAAGTCGCTGGGATTGGAGTCCGAGACAATGCTCACCTGCACCAGGTCGACAAACGACATGACGCAGCGGTCGATAAAGAAGATCGCCGCGATGGCAACCACGACATAGCTGCCCAGGCGCGCGCCGCGACGGCAACGCTCAGATGCAAACGGCGACGTTTCGCGATAGTCGTTCCAGTGTATGAGCTTGGTGACGAGCGCCGCCGCCGACACGACGAGCCAGGCCCAAAGGATTACCCAGAGGCAGTCTTGGAACACGCCCGTGGGCGCCAAGAAGCTCAGCGGCGTTGGGTTGCGCTGGCTAAACGCCAGACCGAGCGCCGCGATAGCGCTCGTGCCCAGGTACACATAACGGTGGTCGGCCTTGATAAAGGAGGCCAGGCGATTGATGCCTTTCATGCTGCCTCCCTATGCCGGCTGACGGTCGAGGCACGCGTCCCACATTTGGTCGCGCTCCTCTTGGCTAATGCCCTTGAGTGTCTTGTCGATGAGCTTAAGCAGTTTGTCCGAGCCCTTGCGGCAACCGACATTTGCCGTGACCTCCTGCTTAAAGCCCTCGCCCTCGGCAAAGCGAATGGGCACGATGCCCGGGTTTTGGGCCATATAGCCCTTCTCGTTTTCGGTGTTGTAGGTCACAGCGTCACAAGTGCCCTGCAGCAGATTCGAGAACACCGTGGGGACCGAATCGACCGGGTTCTTGTGCACAACGCCCGGAATCTCGTCGATGACGGTATCGAGCATGGTGTCCTTTTGGCCGAGCACCGTGGCACCGCTGAAGTCGCCGAGCTTGGTGGCGTTTTGGTAGGGCGAGCCCTCTTTTACGAACAGGCCAAAGTAGCCAATGAAGTACGGGTCGGAAAAGCCGACGGACTCCTCGCGCTCGGGCGTGGCGCTCATGCCGGCAATGATGAGGTCGATCTGACCGTTGTTGAGCGAATCGATAAGGCCCGAGAAGCTCTGCTTGACGGCGACGGGCTCGCCGCCGAGGGCCTTGCAGACGATCTTGGCGATCTGCACGTCGTAGCCATCGGCATAGGCGCCCTGCACGTTGTCGATGGGGATGGTGTACTCGCTGGCTTCGGAAACTTGCCAGTTGTACGGGGCGTAGGCTGCCTCCATACCGATGCGGATCTTGTCCTTGCCGATAACGGAATCGGACAGGTCGTCGCGACCGCCGCCCGTCGTGGGCTGAACTACTTCCAGCGTGGAGGGGCGCTGGCAACCGGCAAGTGCGCCGGCGACGACAGAAGCGCTCGCAGCGAGAGCGCTACCCAAAAAGATGCGACGGCTGCATACCGGCTGTGGATGCGCGTCGCGTTGATGGGGAGAATGCATAATCTGCCTTCCCTGTTGAATCGTATGCTGACGACTTAACAGGATATACGCCAGCGACCAGCAGCGCAGCACAAGCTCGAAAAATTAATAGACACACGGTAGTCATTGGGAGCGTCGATGTTTTGGCAATGCCAGCGAGCGCCGCCCAGAGCGAACAAGTTGGCATGAAAAAGGCAAGGCATAGACCTTCTGGTCATGC
>CATYEN010000071.1 GCA_958405565.1 uncultured Collinsella sp.
CGCCGCCCTTTTTCGTGCGACAATCGATAATGTTGAACACGATTGCATGGCAAGGAGATATGCAGATGATAGACAAGAACAAGACGAATGCGCCGGTCGCCAACGCCGCGCCGGCCGCACCCAAGCCTGCACCCAAGCCTGTGCCCAAGCCGCGCGACCCCTACATCCGTGCCGAGAACGAGGATGACGACGGCTACGATCCTTATAGCGATCGTCGCCCCGAGCGCGAGCCCCTCTTCGAAGCCGACCCCTGGCGTTAAGTAGCTCATTTGGGACGGGGCTTTTTTAGCTACTTTGTTTTCGGCTAGAGGCGTTCATGCCTGCCCCCCTCGGCCGCTCGATATCCTCCGGGAGGGGCCACTAATAGAAAACTTGCTTATCCATTAATCAAGATACGCATAATCTTGCTCTCCTGCTAATCAAGAATCGTTATAATCTTGATTAGCAGGAGAGCAAGATTGGAGAATTATGGCATTCAACGACTTGGTGGCTCAAAAAATAAAGGACTTTGAGCAACAGGGGATTCCGCAGGTCTTTGAGCGCGACCTTGATCTGGGCAACCCGCAGGAGCCAAAGCGCGACAACATCGTATATGTGATTGTGGGCGCCCGTCGTTGTGGAAAGACGTATCGCCTGTATCAGGAGATACGGCGGCTTCAGGGCCAAGGCGTCGAGCTTGACCGGATGCTATATTTCAATTTTGAGGATGAGCGCTTGCGTCCGTATGAGCCATCGCTACTAGCGGACGTGCTCGATACATTCTATGCACTATATCCTGCTGCTCGAGGCGAGGGCGCCTACCTTTTCTTTGACGAGA
Organism: uncultured Collinsella sp.; assembly: GCA_958405565.1. Taxonomy (GTDB): domain Bacteria; phylum Actinomycetota; class Coriobacteriia; order Coriobacteriales; family Coriobacteriaceae; genus Collinsella. The sequence continues at coordinate 818 of CATYEN010000071.1, forward strand.
TCCAGGAAATACCCGAATGGGGTGCGTTTCTGCGACGCGTGGTCGATACGGAGAAGGCGACCGTTTACGTGACGGGATCTTCTTCTAAGATGCTGTCCTCAGAACTTAAGAGCGAGTTCAGGGGCCGTTCTCTTGTGCGAGAGCTTTTTCCGTTGAGTTTTTCGGAATACGTCCGATATAAGACGGGGAGCGTTCCTGAGTCGAACGCACCCTTCTCCTCGAGCGATGCAGCGTTGCTCCGACACCATCTGGTCGGATATCTCGAGCGAGGGGGATTCATCGCGACACTTGAGCAGACGCCCGCAGACGCGATTCAGCTGCTACAGGAATATGCGTCGCGAACGGTCGCCATGGACGTCGTTGAACGTTACGACGTCAAGAACCCCCGTTTGGCCTCGCTGTTTCTGGCGCGGTGCATGGCATCTTCGGGACGAGAGCTGTCAGTGAACAAAGTGTACAACGAGTTCAAGAGCAGACAGATATCCGTCAGTCGAAATACGCTCAGCGACTTACTTGAGTATTACGAGGACGCCTACCTGCTGTTTTCGGTGCCGGAGTTCACGCGTTCGCTTGCAAATAATACGCGGTCTGCGTCTAAGGTCTACGCCGTCGATCCTGCGATGTTCGGAGCGTTCTCCCCCGCATCGGCATTGGATCATGGTCAGAGGCTCGAGACCGCGGTGTTCAATGCGCTCAGAAGAAGGACCCCCGCCGTGCGGCCCGGTTCGGTTTGCCGCCTGCTGATTAAAGATAAGAATAAAAGCCATGAGGTGGACTTTGTGGCTGGGGATGCACTGCTCATGCAGGCTTACGGCCTGATTCAGGTAAGTGTGGATATGACAAGCGAGAAAACGCGCGAGCGCGAAATTGCCGCGCTCGATGCCGCGATGGCCCAGTTTGATCTTGGCGAGTCGGTAATCGTTACCATGGATGAGCAGGCCGATATTCCATGCAAACACGGCGTGGTACATGCTGTGCCCGCATGGAAGTGGCTCCTTTCCTAATCGTCTATGGATTTGCGAGGCCAGGACTCAGGTGTCATGGTCCGCTAGTCCTGGGCTTTGATGCTCGGCAGGAGAATCTGGGCGAGGTAGTCGGTCTCGAGTTTGGTCGCGGCGTCGGCCTTGCCGTCTTTGCCGACCAGTACGTTCTTGATCTGGCTATACGTATAGCGGTTGCCGGTCGTGAGCTCGACAAGCTCAATGGCCGTGTCCATGGGGTAGGTTGACACGGGATTCTGCGTCCGTCCGTTGATGGTCTGGGGCACTACGTACGGATAGACGGGGCCGCTGGCGTAGACGGTATAACCGTTGCCTAGATTGGCCGCACCCAAAACCGTATCGCCCTCATCGGGCGTAAAGCTCTCGCCCTCGCGCACGGCGACGAGCGTCACGAGCGGTGTATTGGCGTCGTCGCCCAGATAGATGCATAGCGTGCTGCCGTTTTGCCAAGTTGCGACCTTGCCGTACCACTCGACGGGGATATCGAGCTGGTAGAGGTCGGTTGCCTTGTGACGGGCGTCGGCATCACGGGCCGCCTGTGCCTTTTGCGCGCTCACGGCATTGACGGCGGCGTCGCGCCGCGCGGTTGCCGCCTGCTGGAGTATCTTTGCCGCGGCGGCGGAGCTCGCGCCTCCCTCCTCGGCATATTTGGCGGCGGCATCGATCTGGTCGTCAGTCACCGTGTCGGCCGAAGGCACCTTGAGCTTAAAGGTGGCCTGGGCACTCAAATCCTGCCCATCGCTCTTAATGGTGACCTGCGCCTTGGTGGTCGGGACGGTGTAGATGGTGCCGTCGGACGCGATGGGGGAGGCGGCAATGGAGAGCATGTAATCGCCGGGTAGCAGTTTGATGCCACGGCCGTGCTCGTCAACATAGAGCGTTTCGCTCACGGAAGAACCGTCGGAGTCCTGCCCGCTCACCTGTACGGGAATCTTGGAGCCAGTTGAGCAGTCGAGGCCCGCGGCATGCACGCCAATCTGCACCGACATCATCGTGTGCGCACTGGCGGCGACAGCGGCAGCCTGCTCTTGCTGATATCCGTTCCAGGCAGCATAGCCTGCGCCGCCGGCGACGAGCGCGACGGCCACAACGCCGGCAACCATCAGGTTGCGGCGCTTGGGCGACATCTTACGATGACGAACCTCGGCTTCGCGTGCCGAGGGAACGGACGGTAGGGGAATATCGCACATGGCGATGGTCTCGTCTACGACAGGCGCAGAGCCTAAGCCGGGGAGCTCGCGGGTCAGCGAATCTTCGGCCGGCAAGCTGTCGAGCAAGATGGTTTCCTCGCTCGTGTCGGATTCGAGCTGGTCGTCGGCCTCGCATTCGGATTCCTCGTGCCTCGCCTCGTCTTCGGCGGGCGCGGCGCCATCGTCGTCTGCATCCTGACCATCGGACTGCGCCTCGATTTCCGGCTCATCCTGCACATCAACGCTCGAATCGTCAAACGCAATCTCGGCCACTGCGATCTGGTCTAGGCTCTCCAGGGCCTCGGCGCATGCTTCTGCATCTTGGGCCGCATCCTCTTGACCCGTCGTCTCATCTTTCATATATCCCCCAAGCTCAATATCGGGACAACACTGTACCCAAAAACAGGACCCCATAGAGCCGCCGCATGATTTGAAATCCAATTTTATTTGTGCGTGTGTTTTTGAATGAAGGCGCAACGACAAAAGCCCCCGGAAAGCGAGCGAAACGCTTTCCGGGGGCTCTACGAGGCATTGGATCGAAAGCCTGGCAAGTGGGACTATGCCCACGTACTAACGACGACCAACACGTTACTCGGCGTGAGCGTAATCGACCTTGGCGCGGCGAGCGGTGGCCTTCTCCCAATCGCTGGTGCCTTCAAAGACGTCCTGCTTGTAGGGGTTGCGGCCGAGTTTCTTGGCACGGTAGGCGACGTAGATGATTGCGGCGACGTTGGCGACCAGTGCGGCGATCGAGACCGCGGTGGCGGCGCCGGGGTCGAGCGTGGAGTGGGTCACAAAGATGGACTCCTCCTGGAAGTACGGGAACACCTGGGCAAACATGCACCAAATAGCCAGCGTAAAGGCGCGGTTCTGAATCCAGCCGCCCTTGTTCCAGATAAAGGCGGCGACGGTGGGCGCCAGCAGCAGCGCAAAGCCGCAGAACCAGGAGTGGGTGGGCAGGCAGTTGTAGGTGTAGCAGAAGTTCCAGATGTCGTAGGCGATGATGTAGACCCAGGTCATGTCGGGCCACAGCATGTCGGTCTTGTCCTCGGAGGCGTAAACGCTCCACCAACCGGTCATGCAGAAGATGTTGATGATTCCGGCGATGCCGTTGAACACGTTGTTCCAGCCGGCCAGCTGCGTGGCACCCTCGGAGGTGACCCAAGTGGACTGGCCCAGGACAAAGAAGTGATATGCGCTCTCGAAGTCGGACACGACGGCGATCATGATGTTGATGGCGACGATCACAAACGGCCACGCGCGGAACCAGTGCGCCTTGCCGATCTTGCCCCACTGGTACTTAATGGCAATGAAGCCCCAGCAACCGGCCAGCGCCGCGTATACCTTGGCGTAGTGGAACCAACTGTTCTGGTACACATGGGTGGGGTTGGTGAGCGCCCACTCGGCGCCCTGCGAGACGCCGATGGCGATGGCGACGCAGTAGATGGTCATGGCCAGCGGAGCCACGCCAAAGATGATTGCCGCGCCGAGCTTGGTGCGGCGGCCGACCTCGTTGAGCACGATCAGGCCAATAAAGACCATGGCCCAGCCGGCCCAGTGGATAAGGGTATCGCTACCCCAAACATCGAACAGCATGCTGCTCTCCTTTCACACGCCCGCGGCCCCTCTTCTGATCGCGGGCAGTTTGGCCAAATGTCGTCAGTTCTGGGGCTTGCGCTCCGGATACTTGGCGGTATAGCCCTCGATGTGGAGTGTCGAGGCGATGATTTCCTTGACCGTCTCGTCGGGCACATCGGGGTGCGTGCGGATATACATCAACAACCCCATGATGAGGGTGTAGAACGTCTCGTAGACATGGTCGATGCGTAGCTCATGATGGGCGACAAAATCCACCACGGTGGTGTCGCAGATATACTGCGCCACACGCTGGACCACGTTGTGCAAAAAGCCGCCGTAGAGCGCGCCACTGCTTGAGGTGAGCGTACTCGGCAGCTCGTGGCCGCTGGCGACCAGGCGCTTGAAGAGCGGGGCGACGGTGTCGAGCGCGCCCTCGATGTCGCCAACCGTGCGGCTGGCATTCCACTGCTCGAGCTCGGAGATAAAGCCGTCGATCGCCTCGTCCATAACAGCGGTGACGGCGGCGTCCATATCGGCGAAGTAGTGGTAGAACAGTGAGCGCGTGCAGCCGGCTCGCTTGGTCACGGCCGAGACGGATAGATGCGACACGCCCAACTCGGAGCTTACGGTGCGCACGGCATCGAGGATCTCGCGACGGCGTTCGTCGCCCGTCAGACGCTTTGCCGCGCTATCGGATGCGGGGACGGCATCGACCACAGAGGTATCTGCTGTGTTGTCGCCCATGTTTTGCCGCCTTTCATCCTCTTTTGCCGGACCGTTCGCCTAACAGTCTTGAATATTGTTGACGGTTCGTCAATACTATTTTTGACACAATGTCAACAATGGCGGGTGAACGGCATGGGGGCATGCCCGGCCTGCAAAAAAAGAGGGGCGCCGCGGCCTCGTCGGGCTGCGGCAAGAGAAGGGACAACCATGATTCTCAACGGACCGGGGATTAGTTACACCGAGCCCGATATCGGCGCGGAGTTTGTGCCGCCGCTGCCGGAGCATCCGCGCGAGGCAATCGTCAAGCTGTGCGAGCACTGCACCAACCGTCTGCTGCATCGCGACGAGCTGCTGGGCTACGAGTACTGGTCGTTTGCCGAGGCCGCAACCGACGAGCAGGCCGAAGTGCTCTGCAAGATGAAGATGCGCCGTCCCTATACGCTGCCCGAGATGGTCAAGCTCACCGGCATGCTCGAAGCCGATATCGAGAAGATGCTCGACGACATGAGCTACACGGGTCTGCTCGAGTACAACTGGGAAAACCCCGAGCGCGCCAAGCAGTGGGTACTGCCCATGCTGGTGCCGGGTTCCGCCGAGTTCCTCAACATGCGCGTGAGCCAGCTCGAGGAGCATCCGGTCTATGCCAAGTTCTTTGAGCAAGCGTCCAAGGGGCCGCTGTCCCGCGCCACGCCGATGGTGCCGCCCGGAGGTGCCGGTATCGGCATGCACGTCATTCCGGTCGAGAAGGCCATTGACGCCGCAAGCACCTCGGTGCCGATCGAGCATATCGAGCATTGGCTCGACAAATACGAGGGTAAGTATGCCGCCAGCACCTGCAGCTGCCGCGCGAGCCGTCGCGTGATGGGTGAGGGCTGCGCCGACGACCCGGCCGATTGGTGCATCGCCGTGGGCGATATGGCCGACTACGTGGTCGAGACCGATCGTGGCCACTATGTGACGCGCGACGAGGTTTACGACATCTTGCGCCAGGCCGAGGACAACGGCTTTGTGCACCAGATCACCAACATTGACGGCGAGAACAAGATCTTCGCTATCTGCAACTGCAACGTCAACGTGTGCTACGCCCTGCGCACCTCGCAGCTGTTCAACACGCCCAACCTGTCGCGCTCGGCCTATGTCGCCAAGGTCGAGAAGGACAAGTGCGTGGCCTGCGGTCGCTGCGTTGAGGTGTGCCCGGCCGGCGCCGCCAAGCTGGGCCAGAAGCTCTGCAGCAAAAAGGCCGGCGGACAGGTGCCCGAGTATCCGCGCCAAGAGCTGCCCGACGCTACCAAGTGGGACCACACCAAGTGGTCGCCCAACTACCGCAACGACAACCGCATCGAGACGCATGAGTCCGGCACCGCGCCCTGCAAGACGGCTTGCCCCGCGCATGTCGCCGTTCAGGGCTATTTGAAGCTCGCGGCTCAGGGTCGCTATGACGAGGCGCTGGCGCTCATCAAGCGTGAGAACCCGCTGCCCGCCATCTGCGGCCGCGTGTGCAACCGCCGCTGCGAGGATGCCTGCACTCGCGGCCGTGTGGACGCCGCCGTGGCTATCGATGAGGTCAAGAAGTTTATCGCTCAGCGCGATCTGGATGCCGCGACTCGCTATGTCCCACCTGTGGTGACGCCGACGCGCGCTGGCGGCTTCGATCAGAAGATTGCCATTATCGGTGCCGGTCCGGCCGGCCTGTCCTGCGCTTTCTACCTGGCCGAGAAGGGCTACAAGCCCGTCGTGTTCGAGAAAAATGAACGCCCGGGCGGCATGCTCACCTACGGCATTCCCAGCTTTAAGCTGCAGAAGGATGTTATCGAGGCCGAGGTCGAGGTTATTCGCCTGATGGGTGCCGAGTTCCGCTATGGCGTGGAAGTCGGTCGCGACGCGACGCTCGACGAGCTGCGCGCGCAGGGCTTTAAGGCCTTCTACGTTGCCATTGGCTGCCAGGGCGGCCGCCTTGCCGGCATTCCGGGCGAGGATGCCGAGGACGTGACCGTGGCCGTCGACTTCCTTCGCGAGGTTAACAGCGGCAAGATCGATACCCTGTCCGGCCGCACCATCGTGGTGGGCGGCGGCAACGTGGCCATCGACGTTGCCCGCAACGCCTGCCGTCTGGGCTCTGAGCACGTTGAGATGTTCTGCCTGGAGAGCGAGGCCCAGATGCCTGCCAGCGAGGAGGAGCGTCGCGAGGCCATCGAGGACGGTGCGCACATCAGCTGCGGTTGGGGCCCCAAGGAGGTTCACCTGGACGAGGCCGGCCGTGTGTGCGGCATCACCTTTAAGCGCTGCACGCGTGTTTATGACGACGAGGGTCGTTTTGCGCCCGAGTACGATGAGAACGACCTGCGTCGTGTCGATGCCGACCGCGTGGTCATGTCCATCGGCCAGTCCATTGTGTGGGGCGACCTGCTGGCTGGCTCCAAGGTGGAGCTTGGCCGCGGTCAGGGTGCCCTTGCCGATCCTCAGACCTACCAGACCGCCGAGCCAGACATCTTTGTGGGCGGCGACGTCTACACCGGTCCGAGTTTTGCCATCGATGCCA
>CATYEN010000072.1 GCA_958405565.1 uncultured Collinsella sp.
GCAGCTTGCCGGTCTCGTCCATGACGGCGACCTTGCAGCCGGTGCGGTAGCCCGGATCGAGCGCGAGTACGCGGGCGCCGCGCACGGGGCGCGCCGAGAGCAGGCCTTCGAGATTCTTGGCAAAGACGTTGATGGCCTCGGTCTGGGCGCGAACGGTGAGTTTGGCGCGGGCCTCGCGCTCCAGTGAGGGGGCCATGAGGCGCTTGTAACCGTCAGCGATGGCGGCATTAAAGACGGGAGCAAACACGCCCTGGCGACGGGGCCAGCGGCTGCCGAGGCGTGCCGTAGCGGCAGCGCCGTCGACGTTCACGCGCACGCGGAGCTTGCCCTCACGCTCACCGCGGTCGATAGCCAGCACGCGGTGGTTGGGTATACGGCGCAACGGCTCGTCAAAGTTGTAGTAGGGCTCGTAGGGGGTCTTCTCGGCGGGGTCGGTGGCCTCGACGACGATGTCGGCGGTGTTTTGCGTAAAGGCGCGCAGGTCGGCGACGTTCTCGGGATCTTCGGCCACCGTCTCGGCCACGATGTCGGCGGCGCCGGCGAGCGCCTTCTCGGGCGTGTCGAAGCCGGCCTCCTCGTTGACGTAGTCCGCGGCGGCGTCGAGCGCGCTGCCCTTGGCCGAAGCCTGCATGATGATCATGTTGGCGAGTGGCTCCAGGCCGGCCTCGCGGGCTTTCTGCGCGCGGGTCATGCGCTTTTTGCGGTAGGGCTTGTAGAGGTCCTCGACACGCTGGAGCTGCGTGGCCTCGCGAATCTGCTGCTCGAGTTCGGGCGTGAGCTTGCCCTGGGCGTCGATGAGCAGAATGACGTCCTCTTTACGCTGCTCAAGATTGCGCAGGTATGACAGGCGCTCGTCGAGGGCGCGCAGGGCGACGTCATCCATGCCGCCCGTGGCCTCCTTGCGGTAGCGCGAGATAAAGGGGATGGTGTTGCCCTCGTCGATGAGCTTGACAGCCGCCTCGACGTTGGCGGCCTTAAGGTTGAGCTCGCGGGCGAGCTGGGCGATAAGATCCATGGGACTCCTTGCGTTTAAGGTGCGTTTGCAGCACAGGGCTACCAAGGATACCACCTGCCACTTCGCCCAAAAAAGACTGTTTTGGCGCGGAACCACGAAAGCGGCCTATCTACTACGTTTGAACCGTGTGGGTCGACCATCCCCCGGTTTTCCGAAAATGCGCAACTCGTCTACCTGCGGTTTTTATTCCGCGAAATTTGGCATGGTTGAGGGCGATCGGTTAAACGTAGTAGATAGGCACATTTCGTGGCGAACGAACCAAGCTGAGGCGCAAAAAGGCCCCCCGCCTCAGAAAAATCGTCAGCGAAGTAGCAAAATGCTCCGCGGGCAGGAGGCTGCTCGCGGGGCAAAGAAGAGGGGCTTATTTGTGGCGGACCGAGGGACTCGGCATGGGGTTTCTGCCGCGGCCGCTCTTAAGGCATTACAGCTCGACGAGCTGGCCGGTCTCGGCGGCCTCCTTGACGGCGTTGAGAAGCGTGAGCGTCTTGACGTTGTCGGCGGGGGTCACGACGGGCTCGACCTCGCGGCGGACGACCTTCACAAAGTGCTTGAGCTGCATCTTGTGCGGCAGCGCCGGGTCCACAGCCGGGATCTCCATCTGCAGCGGCTTGTGCCAGTTGGAGGCGCCGTCGTAGGAGAACTGGTGCAGGCGGGGCAGCGACAGGGCGCCCTTGGTGCCACCGATAAAGTAGGCGTCGGCGTCGAAGGGGCGGTACTGCGGATCCTCGCGAGCGGTGGCCTCCCAGTTCCAGGGGCTGGCGGTGGCGTCGGAGATGGTCATGCTCGCAAGCGCGCCATCGGCAAAGCGGACGTTGACCACGGCGGAGTCCTCGGTCTCAAAACCGCGGGCGGCGCTGGACTGCATGCCCTGGACGGCGACGGGCTCGCCCAAGAGGTAGCGGAGCAGGTCGACGTCGTGCACCAGGTTGACCAGGATCGGGCCGGCACCCTTCTTGCGGCGCCACTCAACGTCGAAGTACTCGTCGTTCTTATAGATCATGTAGTGGAAGCTCGACACAGTGAGCTTGCCCAGCTCGCCGGACTCGATGATCTCCTTGGCCTTGTTGACGAAGGGGTTGTGGCGACGGTGCTGACCCACGAGCACGGGCACGCCGGCGGTCTCGGCCTCGGCGGCGAAGGCCTGGGCGTCCTCGAGGTCGTTGGAGATCGGCTTTTCGACCAGCGGCACGATGTTGCGCTTGATGGCCTCGCGGGCAACGCCCAGGTGCAGGTCGTTGGGCGTGGCGATGATGACGGCCTCGGGCTTGACCTCGTCCATCATCTGGGCAGGATCGGTAAAGAACGGCACGCCGGCGGCCTCGGCCGTGGCGCGGGCGCCCTCAAAGGCGTCGGCGATGGCGACGAGCTCGGCCTCGGGCTCCTCGGTGACAAAGCGGATGTGGTTGCGGCCCATGGCGCCGGCGCCGATGACGGCAATGCGGACGGGGTTGAGCTCAGACATTTCGACTCCTTAATGGTGGTGGCGGTGGAATGCGGCAAGGGGGTGGCCCTTGCCGCATCAAGCAAAACTAAGCGGACTTCTTCTTGCTGTCGGAGACCATCATGTAGACGGTGAGCACGACGGCGATGGCGGCGATCACGATGGCGCCGTAGAAGGACTGCTGGTAGGCGGCGCTGCCGGCCTCGGCGTGATACAGCACGGCGGTGATGGGCTGGCTGATCCAGGTGGAAGCGGCGTAGCCCAGGAACATGATGCCGTAGTTGACGCCGATGTTGCTGGTGCCGAAGGCGCCACCGGTGAGCGGCGGGTAGATGACGAGCAGGGCGCCAAAGCTAAAGCCGAGCAGGGCGAGCGCCACGAAGAACATGCTCTGCGTAAAGCTCATCGACATGATGACGAGCGCGACGATGGTGACGATGAGGCTGATGAGCAGCGACTTGTAGGCACCGAGCTTGTCGATGATCTGACCAAAGGATAGACGGCCGACCAGGTTGGCGCAGGTGTTGACGGAGACGACCACACCGCCAAGGGCGACGGCTGCGGCGCTCGTGGGGTCGGCGAAGAGCTGGACGGCGGCGATGGAGGCAACCTTGCCGACGAGCAGGGTGCCGGCGGTGGCGGCGAAGGCGAAGGTGATGATGAGGACCCAGAAGCGCGGGGTCTTGACCATCTCGCCCGGGGTGAGGTCGCCGAAAGTGCCGGCGTGCGCGCCGCCCTTGGGGGCCTCGAAGCCCTCGGGCAGCCAACCGGCCTCGGGGGCCTTCAGGAACAGGGCGGAAGCGGCGATCATCACAAAGAAGATGATGCCGAGCGCCTTCAACGCGCCGAAGATGCCAAGGCTCGGGATGAGCAGCGAGGCGAGCACCGGGGACAGCACGGCGGGGCCGGCGGTCGAGGCGGCCAGGGTGATGCCGGAGGCGAGGCCCTTCTTGTCGATGAACCACTTCTGGCCCGTGGTGAGTGCCGGGTTGTAGCCCAGGCCGTTGCCGACGGCGGCGACGAGCGAGAACCACAGGTAGAACTGCCACGGCTCGGTGACGGTGCCGGACATGAACCAACCCACGCCGTAGCACACGGCGGCGGCAATCACGACGTTGCGGGGGCCGATCTTATCGGAGATGCGGCCGGCGAAGATGCCCGTCACGGCCATGATGGTCTGGAAGACCGGGAAAGCCCAGGTAAGTGCGCTGGACCACTCGGGGTAGACGGCGAGCAGGTTCTTGGACACGACGGAGTACAGCGCGATGGAGCTGATGAAGAACATGGTGACGCACGCGGCGGAAAGCACGACGGCGCGACCCTTGTTGGAGTTGGTGGAAGCCATTGGACTCTTTCTAATCGATACGGGGAGGGGGGGAGGAGGGATTTGTCCCGCGCCCCTCTCTACCGGGTTGGTTTACTGGTCGGTCGGCTTGGCGACGCCGGACTCATCGGACCAGAGCTCGACACCCTTGTTCTTAAGGTAGTTGTCGGCGTATGCGCGACGGCCGCCGGGCTTGGCGGTGAGGTCGCCCATCATGTTGGAGAAACCGCCATCGACCTTGATGGCGTCGCCGGTGGTAAAGTCCGAGCGCGTGGACGCCAGGAACATGACGGCGTTGGCGATATCGCTGACCTCGCCGATTCGGCGCGTGGCGATCAGGCGGCTGCGGCTCTTCTCGACCTCGGGGTCGGCGTAAAAGCTTGCCGACATGGGGGTCTTGACGAAGCAGGGCTCGACGCAGTTGGAGCGCACGCCATACGGGCCCCACTCGGCGGCAAGCATCTTGGACATCATGTTGACGCCGGCCTTGGTGGAGCTGTACACGCCCGAGAACGTCTCGGGGGAGTGGCTGGCGACGGTGGAGATGTGCACCAGACGACCCTGTCCGGCCTTGATCATCTCGCGACCAAAGCGCTGCGAGGTGATGAAGTAGCCGGTGAGGTTGACGTTGAGCACCTGCTCCCAGTCGCTCAGCGGCAGGTCCTCCATGGCGGCGAAGCGCAGGATGCCGGCGGTGTTGACGAGGACGTCGACGCGGCCGAAGTTGGCGATGGTGGCGTCGACGGCGGCCTGAACCTCGGTCTCGTCGGTGGCGTTCATCTTGTAGCCCTCGGCGTGGATGCCAAACTCGGCAGCGAGGTCGGCGGCAGCTGCCTTGACCTTCTCCTCATCCAGGTCGAGCATGACGACGTTGGCGCCATTGCGGGCGAACTCGCGGCAGATCTCGGCGCCCATACCGCCGAGTGCGCCGGTCACGGCGCAGACATCGCCCTCGAGCTTAAGCCAATTGCTCATAGGAACTTCCCTTCTTGTGCCTCCCAGTGGGTCGCTCCCATTAACCGACCCACGTGGTTTTCGCTGGTTATCGTATGCTTTGCGTTTGCGCAGGTGAATTGCATATTTGTTAGAATGGCGTTAACCGTAGGTTTACACTATGCATTGAGGTTTGTTCTCAATTGAGCGCGTGACCTGCGAAAACGACCCCCTGCGGTGCTGTGCGCCCGCGCGTGCGAAAACAGGAGATTGACGTGTACGATCGACGACTTGACGCTATTTCGGCCGCCGCGGAGCTGGGAAGTTTCTCGCGTGCCGCGGCAAAGCTGCGCGTGTCGACTCCGGCGCTCGTCAAGCAGGTGTCGGGCTTCGAGGCCGAGTTCGGCATCACGCTGTTCGAACGCTCGCACTCGGGCGTCAAAGTGACGCCGGCAGGCGCTCTGCTGGTGGACGACGCGCGCTCGATTATGCGGCAGTCCGAGGACGCGCTGCGCCGTGCCCGACGCGCGGCGGGCGATGGCGGTGCCGTGCGCCTGGGCGTGTCGATGATGTGCCCGGGGCGCCAAACGCTGTCGATGTGGTCGGGCATCCACGATCTGGAACCATCGCTGCGATTTGAGATCGTGCCGGTAAGCGACCTCTACGACGAGCGCGAGACCGTTATGCGCAGCTTGGGCCGCGAGGTCGACGTGGTGCAATCGAGTTTTTCGACCCCACGCTGGGGCGATGCGTGTCAAAAGCTCCTTATCGTCAACGTGCCGTTTTATATCGATGTGCCGCGCACGAGCCCGCTTGCGCGCAAGAGCCGTATCACGGTTGCCGACCTGGAGGGCATGCGCCTGCGCGTGCTGCGCCACGGCAACGACGCCATGGACAGCCTGCGTATCGATCTTTTGGCAGACGGCGGCGTGGACGTGATCGATGTGGATAACTTCGACTTTGCGCTCTTTAACGAAGCCGAGGAAAAGGGTGACGCGGTGCTCACCTGCGGCGCATGGTCGGGCGTGCATCCAGCCTTTGTGGGCGTGCCGTTCCTATGCGGCCGCGAGGTGCCGGTCTACCTGCACTACCCGCTCGAGCCCACCTTACAAGTGCAAAAATTCGTCAACGCCATGGCCCAACTCCTCAACTAGTTCATTTGGGATGGGTAGTCTTTTTGGGACGGGGCTTTTTTAGCTACCCAATCTGGTGCCGTCGAAGCATGACGCCGTATTTGGCACAGGGTGGCTAAAAGAGCCCCATTACAGTTTGAGTCGTCCGAAAGGGCGGCTCTTTTCCGTTGCATGGCTATACGATTGAGCCGTACCGGTGGTCGCTGGCCGACCGCCCCGGACGGCCGTCAGCCCCTGCCCCGTAGAGGGCCCGGGACGTGTTGCCGCCGGGGCGGGAGGTGCCGCGGGGAACGACTGAATAGAGATGTGCCGGGCCCGGACCGGGCCACGGCCGGGTAATGTGGGTGTTCGCCTCCGCGGCTTACGGCCGGCTCAAGGGAGAGGATACACCATGCCTGCTGAAGAGATGTCCGTGGCCTACCTTGGGATCGACGTCGGGAAGAGCTCGCACAGCGCGTGCGCGCTCGATGTGGGAGGGCGCGTCGCCTTCAGGGCCGAGCTGGCCAACAGGCCCGACGACATCGACCGGCTGCTCGAGCGTGCCGGCTCCGGCGCGCTGGTCGTCGTCGACCAGAAGCGAAACATCGGCGCGCTGGTCCTCGCGCGCGCCCATGTGCACGGGAACCCCTGCGCCTACCTGCCCGGATATGCCGAGAAGCAGGCCCGCGGGATGTTCCCCGGCATCGCTAAGACCGACGCCATCGACGCCGAGGTAATCGCGCGCACCGCGCTCGGCGTGCCCCGCGCCCTCAGGCCGGCGCCCGAGGAGCCCGAGGGGACCGCCTCGCTGCGGATCCTGTCGTCGCAGCGCGAGTTCGCGTCGTCCGCCAGGACCCGCGCGAAGAACAGGCTCCGCGCGACCCTGCTCGAGGCCGATCCCGCGCTCGAGGGCGCGGTCGACCCGTCTAGCCGATGGCAGGTGTCGATGCTGGCCAAGTTCGGCGGGGCCGCCGGGTGCTCCGCCGCCGGCTGGCGCAGGTTCTCGAGCGCCGCCAGGCGCGCGGGCGCCCCCGTG
>CATYEN010000073.1 GCA_958405565.1 uncultured Collinsella sp.
GACGCGAGCGGCCACAGGACTGGTGGCGCTGGTGATTGACAATGCAATCAGCGTCTCATCCGAGTGCAAGCGTCGGTTCACGCTGTTGAGATGCTCGGTTTTCAGCCGACAGATGGGTTCGATGGCGGCATCGTCGATTACCGGAATGGTTTCGTCAACACCGGTGACGGCCTTGAGCGCGTGCATCAGCAGCGCGCTGGCCGCGCCCAACAGGTCGCCGGTTTTGCCGGTGACCACATGGCCATCGGACAGCACCATGGCACCAGCCGGGGCACCGGTGGCGGCTTCCTTCTCAAGGGCCACGGCGCGGGCGGGAGAAAGATCGGGGGTCACGCCGGCCCGGTTCATGATGGAGCGCAGCCGCTCCACCTGTTCCTCGCCAGTGCCGGTGCGCTTCAAGTGCACGGCGGCGGCGAAGTAGCGGCGCACGATTTCCAGACGCGCGGCATCGCGGCAGGCATCGTCGTCCACAATGGCGTATCCGGCCATGTTGACGCCCATATCGGTGGGGCTCTGATAGGGGCTTTCGCCCATGATGCGCTCCATCATGGCTTTGAGCACGGGGAATGCTTCGACGTCGCGGTTGTAGTTGACGGTGGTCTCGCCGTACGCCTCCAGATGGAACGGGTCGATGATATTGGCATCGTCGAGGTCGACGGTGGCAGCCTCGTACGCGATGTTGACCGGATGGTTGAGCGGAAGATTCCAGATGGGGAACGTCTCGTATTTGGCATAGCCGGCGTCGATGCCGCGCTGGTGCTCGTGGTAGAGCTGGCTCAGGCACGTGGCGAGTTTGCCGGAGCCAGGGCCGGGCGCGGTGACCACGACGAGCGGCCGGGTGGTCTCGATGTACTCGTTCTTGCCGTATCCGTCGTCTGAAACGATGCGTTCGATGTCGTGCGGGTATCCGGCGATCGGGTAGTGCAGGCGGCAGGTGACGCCGAGTTGCTCGAGGCGGTGGCGGTAGGCGTCGGCGGCGGGCTGATTGGCGTATTGGGTGAGCACTACGGAGCCGACGAGGAAGCCGCGGGAACGGAACACGTCGATGAGTCGCAGCACGTCCTCGTCGTAGGGGATACCGAGGTCGCCGCGGGTCTTGCCTTTTTCGATATGGTTGGCGTTGATGGCGATGACGATTTCCACATCGTCCACCAGACTTTCCAACATGCGGAACTTGGTGTCCGGCTCAAAGCCGGGCAGCACGCGCGAGGCGTGGTAGTCGTCGAAGAGCTTGCCTCCGAATTCCAGATAGAGTTTGCCGCCGAATTGCGCGATGCGCTTTCTGATGTTGGCGGCTTGCAGCTCGATGTATTTTTCGTTGTCGAATCCCTGGCGCAAAGAGGTCGGCATCCCTTTCCGAACGACGTCGTAAGCGGAAAAATTATACCGGACGTCGTCGGCAACAAAAAATGGGATTCCCCGATGGGGAATCCCATTCGTCATAGAGAGCAATCACTCCCGAGGAATGTTGAACAGGGGTTTGCATGGCTCCCAAAAACGCGCTGGTCGAAACGTTGCCGACGACGCGTGCGCTCGAAGAGTATGCACGGGTGGCTTTGCGGTGATTTCCCAGACCGTTCGTTGCTAGGCGAGATATTTCTTTTTCCAGGCCTTCTTTCGGGCGTAAGCGTTTTCTGTCATGTCGGAGTAGTCGTAATCAACTTTGAACTTGCCGTTGGAATGGAGAATAAGCGTCATCGATCCCCATCTCTTTTCGGGCTTAAGCGCGGCCCTTTCAGGTTCAATGAACTTGTTGATAGCCATAAAGTTTTTCATCAAGGATGCCCTCGAAACGCCTTTTTGGTCAAAGCATTTAACGAAGTCGTCTTTTCCGCTGCCAGCAACGTAATACTCAATAGAGAACGCACCCTCGGCGTACTCGGCGTAAAACACGACCTTGCTCCAGTCTTCGGGGAGGGTTTCCTCAAGAATTGAAGCTATCCCTTGTAGCATCTTCTTTTCACTCATTACATTTCCTTTGCAGTGTTAAGAAGAAACGTAACCGTCTCTTCGCCGTCAATAATGTCCGTGATAGCAAACGAGCTAGGCCTGAATGACCCGCCCTCATAAAGTGGCTCAACCTTGAAAAACACTTCAGCGCCGTCAGCCAAAGCATCGGCGCATTTTTGCTCGATTGCTGCATAGGCTTTTTGGTTAACCTCGCCGCCCATGGCGACAATATTCTCAAGGCCATTTGATCCATTGAATCGGTCGGCAATCAGATGGCCTCTTTGATCAAAAAGCTCTTCAAACCCTTTTCCGATTGACTGGATAGTGTCCTTGATGGTCAAACGACCTTCGTGGGTCTTTAGTTGTAAGAAGCCTTCGGCCGATTCGACCCTACCCATTGCATCGGTAACGTATTTATACCCATTGATCTCATAGCTCATGTTCGGAACGAGGTCGTCGCCAACGCGGTAAAGCTGCCCGAGATCGTCGGTTGCACACTTCACGCCGTCGATCGCAAACTCGTTATTGGGAAGCAGTCGGTCGCCTTCGTAAATTGCCTTTCCGGCATCATCCAGAATTCGTGAGCTTGCGCCCGATTCTGCTGCCTTTGAGGCAAGAAAGTTATTTAGACCTCGTCCGGCAAGAAGCGTTGCTGCCGTAACAGTTCCCGCAACGACTTCTCCGACGATATCCTCCTGAGATATCTCACCGTCTTCAGCGCCGGCTTCCAAGCTCTTTCCCATTTCGTCAAGAACGAGTACAGCCCCAGCAGCGAGTGCTGCAGGGGCAGAAGCGGTGACGGCTACGGCACCAAGCGCAACTTCAGTGGCGATTTCGCCTCCAGTTTCGACATAGTCTCCGATTTCCCGTATCTGCTCATCGGCTTCCATGAAGTCGCCCCAGGCGTTGGCTGCATCGTCAACAGCGTGTGTTTGCGCGGTTTTCACCGCTGCTTCTTCGTCTTCGGCCAGTAGTTCAATATTCGATTGAACACCGACATATGCGTTTTCTCCAACGTCGGCAACTCCAAGTACGAACCTGCCGCCAAGATAAGCTCCGTTCCTTGCGCCATCGCGGACAGTTTCGCCTGCAGCGTTGAGTGTTGGCTCACATGCTTTCCAGGCGTCATCTGCGGCTTCTTGAACTGTTGAAATGCTCGCGGTTAGGACATCGCCGGAAGAAATATCCCGCCATGCGGCATCTGCACAATCAGCAACGGTGCGTTGCGCCTCCTCGAAGGCCAATCTCGTTTCGGTCGTATCCGGCATTAATTGCTCTATATTTTCAAACGCCATTTAGATCACCGGCCTTGTTTGAGATAAGACCGCTGATACTTCGGCGAGTGCTGAGGCCTTTTCCGTTGTCTCGATGCCGGTACCCCTCTTTCTCAGCTCGTTGAGATGAGCGTTAAACATCGACTGAATGAACAGGTATTGGATTGGCCCCCAGCTTTCGGGTGAGGAGTCATCTTCGAATTTCCAGCTTGAAAGCAGATGGGAGCAAAGCCTCTCTTTGAGGCTGTCGGCAGATAAATCCCTGGCGTCGTCGAGGATGCGTCCAATATTGAAATACCTATAAGCACACCATTCAAACAGTGGCTTCCTCGAGGACAGAGGAGTCCCTGCCATCTCAATCAAGCGTGCCTTCATGGAGTCAGGTATGTCCATCTTGTGCACACAGTCGCAGAAGTTGTATTCCCTTGGCTCATCGAGCTTGAACGGATTAAGCACACAAGAGTTGAGATAGCGAAGCTCTTCAGAAGAAACCTTGTCCTTCGCGCTGTGCTTGCTCTGTGTTGGCGAGTACTCTAGGCCGCGTTCATGCGGTTCGATGTGACAGAGGACAGGTTCGGTCCATTCGTTCTGATATATTGTTGCAACGCCTCGCTGAAGATTTGCAAGCTCTTGGATTTGGCTCTCGTTAAGATTTGCCGCCTTGCTGACAAGCATCCTGTCGCCTTCGTCAGGCAGTTTCCAGGATAAGTCGATGCGATGATTCTGCCTCAAGCCCAGCGGGTTGTTAAGACGCGGTCATTTTGGCGCTTACATCTCACTTTTTGCAGACGTAGAATACGGGTATTGGAATCATAGGAGGGTTCTCATGCCAAATATCGGTAAGGACGACCATCCGAAGCTGTGGTCGCTTATTTTCGTGCTTATCATCGCGCTGACCTTCTGTTGCTTCGTCATGGGCCAAGGACTCAACAGTGGAACCAGCGTCTTCCTGGCAGGCCAAGGTTACGGTGCGAGCCTTGCCGGCGTACTTGCACTCGTCTTCTCCATTGCCGCCGCGTTAGCACGACTGTTCGTCGGCCCTGTTATCGACAACGGCAAGTGCTGACTCGTTATCATCGCCGGCATCGCTATCCTCATAGCAGGAACAGCACTGTCCGCTGTCGTTCAAGGCATCCCCCTCTTCACAATCAGCCGTTTGCTGCAAGGCGTGGGCTTTGGCGCAGCAACAACAGCAGCCTCGACCGCCGCAGCAAGCGTCTTACCGCAAGAACGGCTCGGCGAAGGCATTGGATACCACGGCCTCGGACAGGCTATCGCCATGAGCATCGGCCCAGCCTTCGCGCTTTACCTAGTAGGAACCGATCCCTCAACGAACCTCTATGTCGGCCTTGCCCTGGTTGGGTTTGCAGGGCTTGTAATCGCCCTCAACGCACGCTATGAAAGTAAATGGCAAACTCTGCCAAGCTCCAGCGCATACCGAATCAAAATGGAAACCCGGCTCGAACTCGACTCAAAAGACGGGCAGGCACCCAGCTCCACCACAGTAACTACATCCGAAACAATTAACAGTGAAAAGTATCCTGAAGGCGACCAGGTGTCCAAGAGAACCCTGCGTGACTCATTCAACATCTTCGAGCCGCGCGCATTGCCTGGCGCCATCCCACAGATGATCATGTGCCCCACTTTTGGCTTTGGCGTCTTCTTTGCCGGTCTGTACGGTACTACTCTCGGCTATACCCACGCCGGTCTCTTCTACACCATCAGCGCGGTAAGCATGATTATCATTCGCATGATTTCAAAGCATTTCATGGACACCGTACCTGCAATCAAAACAATGACCGGAGCCGTCGCGTGCGGCATCCTCTGCTGCCTTATGCTACTTGCCGCACCGTACGGGGAACCTGTCTTCCTGGCGTCCGGAATCTTCTATGGTCTCGCCACTGGCATAAGCCTGCCACTTAATCAAAGCGTAGCGGTAAAGAACACCCCGCCAGAGCGCTGGGGCGCCGCAAACGCCCTGTTCCTGCTCGCCAATGACATCGGCATTGGCTTCGCAAGCGTAATCTGGGGCGTTATCAATGACTCATTCGGGGTCCAGACAAGCATCGTCTGCGTCATTGTCTGCCTTATCGCAAGCTACGCATCCGCCTGGATCGTCTACCCCGCCCGCGACAAGCGGTGGAGGCATTAGAGCGTAAGCGTCAAAATGACCGCGTAGCAGGAAACGTCCAGGACCATTCCGGCATACGGATGGAAAAGTCCTGGACGTTTCCATCTTTGCGTTGCGGTATGCCTTAGGTCGCTATGTCGCTACAGGCCCTCCTCGGCGTTGTTCGCCATCTCGTCGTCGAACGCATCGGGGTCGATGTTAATTATGAAGTCGTCAGGCATCTCTTTGGCCTTCTCGGCAGCGGCTGGGTCGAGCTTGCAGGACTCAGGCACCCTATCCGACCATGGCAGGAACGAGTCCACAACCTCATCGGTGAGCTCGCCGGCGTTGGGCATCTCGGTCAGCAGCCACTCGACGTAAAGCCTGGGATTGAGCCCGTTGGCCTTGGCCGTGGTGGTGACGCTGTATATCGCCGCAGACGCCCGCGCGCCGCGTGGCGCATCGCTGAAGAGCCAGTTCTTACGCCCTACGACGAAGATTCGCTGGGCCTGCTCGGCGACGTTGTTCGAGAGCTCCAGGTGCCCGTCTTCGAGCACGTTCATGACGTAGGGCCAGAACTCCACGGCGTACTGCAGCGCACGGTGCAGCGCCAGCTTCGGCGAGGCTAGGGGAAGCTGGCCCGCGCCCATCCCCCCGAAGTCCTCCATGAGCGGGCGGAGCTCCGCGTCGCGGGCGGCCTTCCTGGCACCCGGCTCCATGTCGTCGAACTTGGAGTCGACCTTGAAACATGGCGTCGATCCTGCGCCTTGCCTCGAGTGCAACGCTGGCCGCAGACGCCGCCTTGGCGCCGCCGCCGGCGATCTTCACGATTTGGGCGAAGTAGCGGCGCACGTGGACGAGGCACGCCGTGTTGGCGATGTTGGGGTTGCCGAGATTGAAGTAGGGTTTGTAGCCGTCGGTGGTAAGCGTGCCGGACCAGCCCGCAAGAAACTCCTGGGCAACGCCCTTCCTGCGGGTCTCGTGGTATTCGAATACATACACGGGCACGTCGCAGCGCGCCGAGCAGAACAGCCACATCCTCGATTTCTTCTTCGCCTCGCGGTTCGGCTCTTTCAGGACCTGAACCGTGGTCTCATCGGCATGAATCCTGACATGCGACAGCAGCTCGACCTTCATTCTCTCATGGACCTTCGCCAGCCAGCGCGCGTGCACGTTCATCATCCAGTTCGCCATGTCCTGGCGCGATATCGTCGCGCCGCACGCCTTGAGGTCTGCCTCTATGCGGTAGAGCGGCAGCGACATGACGTACTTGCCGTTGACGATCCAGGCAAGCAGCGACGGCGTCGCAAACGAGCCTGGTATCGGCGGCTCAGGCTGCGGTGCTCGCACGATGACGCCCTTGCGCTCCTATTGTGTTTGTGTTCAATTAGTTGTTGCGGGTTTAGTCACGATGATTTTTCGGGTTTA
>CATYEN010000074.1 GCA_958405565.1 uncultured Collinsella sp.
ACGCCGCCCTCTCAAGGCGGAGATCACCAGTTCGAATCTGGTACGGGCTACCAAAATTGAACGCCCGGGCCTCGTAAGAGACCCGGGTTTTGTGTATTGACCGATATTTAAGGCGCGCGTTGAGTCTGCCGCCCGGACCGAGGAGTTGTCATGGACCTGCCTATCAGCTTGGAAGACATCACGTATGCCGAGAACTATCTGGCGCAGGGCGACCTGGCTACGGCGACGCCGCTGCTTGAGCGTCTGGTGGAGCTCGCCGAGGAGTATATCGACGCTGAGTGCAAGACGGAGGAGAAGCGCCAGTACTTTAGCTTCGACAGCAAGTTTGAGCGCCTGGCCTATCGCCGCGTGGAGAAGGATCCGCGCGAGCTGGTGCAGGTCGAGGTTCCCTTTGACCGCCTGTACTCCGACATGGCGTTTGCCTACATTCGCCAGCAGGATTATGTGAGTGCTCGGAATGCCCTGATGCAGGCCGTGCGTTGGGATCCCATGAACTGCAACTATCGCTTGGACTTGGCCGAGCTGTTCCGCGCGCTCGAGGACAAGCAGGAGTGGGCATCGCTCTCGTTCTCGGTGCTGGAGCGCGCGAGCGACGGTAAGTGCGCCGCACGCGCCTACACCAATTTGGGTCAGTACTTCTTGGAGCCCGAGACCGAGAACATTTCGGCTGCCGTGGGCTGCGCGCGTCTGGCGCTGCGCCTGGCGCCCAATGATGCGCATACGACACGCCTGCTCAACAAGATCCATACCACCTATCCGGATGCCGCGGACGAGAGTGACGACCATGTGATGGGTGAGCTCGCCCTGCAGGGCGTGCCGACCTCGCCTTCGGCCGAGATCGCCATCTGCCTGATCATGTGCGCGACCGATGCTGCAAGCGACGGCGACAAGCAGGAGGCTACGCGTCTGACGGTCCGTGCCCGCGACCTGGTGGGCGAGGAGGCATGCGCGGCGATTATCAAGCTGGTGCGCGAGAGCGATGCCGAGCTTAATGCCGAGCGCAGGGCAAAGCGCGAGGCTGCGGGCTCAAACGCCGATGGCGCCAAGGAGGCCGGCGATGCCCAGTAAGCGCGAGCGCAAGCTCATTTCCAAGAATCGCTCGGCACATCACGAGTACTTTATCGATGAGACGTTTGAGTGCGGTATTGAGCTGAGCGGTACCGAGGTCAAGTCGATTCGCGAGCGCGCGTGCCAGATTACCGATACCTTCGCACTGATTCGTGGCGGTGAGTGCTGGCTCGTCGGCCTGCATATCCACCCTTATAGCCATGGTGGCGTGTGGAATCGCGATCCCGACCGTCGGCGCCGTCTGCTGCTGCACCGCAAGGAGATCGACTTTCTTGACGGCAAACTTCGCAACCGTGGTTATGCGCTGGTTCCGTTGGAGCTCTACTTTAATACCGACGGTCGCGTAAAACTGCTGCTGGGCCTGGGTCGCGGCAAGAAGCTCTACGACAAGCGCGAGGACATGGCCAAGCGTGATGTCCAACGCGAGATCGACCGCGCCCTCAAGGAACGCAACCGCTGACCGTCCTTCATAAGTTGCGGTGGAATACGGACTGTTTTGCCTGTTTGAGGGGCTATTCAGTCCCTATTTCACCGCAACTGCGGGTGTCTCATCTTTCTTACTGTTCTGACACATATGTTTCAAAGGCGGTGTCCGTTATGGGCGCCGCCTTTTTTATGGGTACATACATCCATGAGGTTCCAACCAAGGTTAGGGGAGTGATCGTTATGGACAAAACTGCGTTCTTTACCATGCCGAGCGGTCTGTACGTGGTGAGTGCCGCGGCAGACGGGCTGCGCGCCGGCTGCGTCATTAACACGGCGGTGCAGGTGACGTCCACTCCGCCGCGCATTTCGATTGCCGTGAACAAGGACAACGTCACCTCGGGCGTCATCGCGTCGGCCAAGGCTTTTGCGCTGACCGTGATCGACCAGACGGCCGACATGCTCTATGTCGGCAACTTTGGCTTCCGTACCAGCAGCGACTATGACAAGTTTGCCAAGTACGAGACTCGCGAGACGGCTCTGGGCATGCCTTATGTGCCCGAGCACGCGGCGGCCCTGTTTAGCTGCCGTCTGATTGACACCGTGGATGTGGGCACGCACCTGCTGTTTATCGGCGAGGTTGAGGATGCCGAGCGTCTGAGTGACGAGACGCCGCTCACCTACGATTACTACCACAAGGTCCTAAAGGGCAAGACACCGCCCAAGGCATCTTCGTATCAGGGATAGAAATGCTCTAAAAACACTTGCATTATATTATTGAGAATCTATACTAATAAGTGAAGTACATCAGCAGTCACGTTCGAGAGGAGAACATCATGGCTGAGGAGAAGACCTATAAGTTCGTGTGCACCGTTTGCGGTTACGAGGTCGAGGTCGATACGCCCGAGCTGCCCGAGGATTACGTGTGCCCGGTGTGCGGCGTCGGTCCCGATGAGTTTGAGCTCGTCGAGGAGTAGCTCGCAGGCATACGGCGATTAGCCATACTGAGCTCTGTCCAAGGGCCCCGGTCGTATGTTTCGGCCGGGGTCCTTTTTGGTGCAAGGGGATCGTATTTATCCGATTGTCTCGATTTGTAACAGCAAGGGGCGGAAATTGGCCCCATCTGTTACAAATCGAGACGTTTGGCTGGGCGGGCGTGCAGTTTCGTTACATCCCTGCCAGCAGCACGGCGTCGAGCGCCGTTACGACGACACCAATCCCTACAAGCAGCACGTTGAGCGGGCGCGAGTTGGCGTATTTGCCCATGACGCGGCGCGAGCTGGTGAGTCGTATGAGCACGAAGACCGTGATCGGCAGCTGGAGCGACAGCAGTGCCTGGCTCCAGATGAGACCCTCAAAGGGATTCGAAACAACTAGGCAGGCAACAACTGCGCCGGCAAAGCAGAGCACCACGCCAATCGATGAGTGCCGGTCGTGGATGTCGTATTCCTCGTCGAACATGCCGGCCGTAATGGTGCCGGCCGCCATGCCCGCCGTCACGCTGCTCGAGAGGCCCGCGAACAGCAGCGCCACGGCAAAGATGATTGAGCTCGCCGGACCCAGGATGGGGGAGAGCGTGGCGGCCGCGACGGCGAGGTCGTCTACGACGATGCCGTGGACAAAGAAGGTCGTCGCGGCCAGGATGACCATCGCCGAGTTGATTGCCCAGCCCACACCCATCGAAAAGAGCGTGTCGAAGAGCTCGTAGCGAAGGCGCTCCTCGATAACCTGTTCGCCTTGGCCTTCGAAGTGCATGGATTGGATGACCTCGGAGTGCAGAAAGAGGTTGTGGGGCATGACGACTGCCCCCAGGATGCTGACGACGATGGCGGCCGAGTCGGTGGGCATGCTGGGTGTGATCCAGCCTGCGGCGGCTTGCGGCCAGTCGACTTTGACCAGCGCGAGCTCAGCCAAAAACGACAGGCCCACTATGCCAACGAAGGCGATAATCCAGCGCTCGGCACGTTTGTAGGAGCTCGTCATGAGCATCGCCATCGATACCATGGCCACGATGACGCAGCCGGCGCGCACGGGCAGCCCAAAGAGCATCTGGAGCGCGATCGCGCCGCCCAGGACCTCGGCCATGGCGGTGGCGACGGTTGCGAGATATGCACTGGCGAGCACGGCGCGTCCGAGGGGGCGGGGGAGATGGCGGGTCGTGGCCTCGGCAAGGCAGGCACCCGTGGCGATGCCCAGGTGCGCCGCGTTGTGCTGCAAGACGATCAGCATGATCGTGGACAGCGTGACCACCCACAGCAGCGCGTAGCCAAACTGCGAGCCCGCGGCCATGTTGGAGGCCCAGTTGCCCGGATCGATAAAGCCGACGGTGACGAGCAGCCCGGGGCCGATGTGCCGGGCGATGTCCAGACCGCCATGGCCTCCGGTGCGGTGCGAGCCAAAGTGTTGTTTGAGATGGTTGAGCATGGTCGGTTCCTGCGTGCGGACGGCGCGGCGCCGCGCCGGGGTCGTGCGGCGTCGCGCGTTGAGCTTGAGATGGGGCTACTTGTGCGCCTTGCCCTGATTGGCGACGGCGTCGATCTTGGCGGCGATGGTTGCCGGGTCACCGATGTAGCGCTTGTCGAGGACGTTGAAATCGGTGTCGAAGGTGTAGACGAGCGGCACACCGGTGGGGATGTTGACCTTGAGGATTTCCTCGGGCGTGAGATGCTCAAACTTCATGACGAGCGAGCGCAGGGAGTTGCCGTGCGCGGCGATGAGCACGCGTTTGCCGGCGAGCATCTGGGGGCGAATCTCGTCCTCAAAATAGGGCCAAGCGCGGGCGATTGTGTCTTTGAGGCACTCGGTGTAGGGCAGCTGGTCGGGCGCGATGTCGCGGTATTGCTCCTGGGTGTGGGGGTCGCGCGTGTCACCCGGCTCGAGCGCCGGCGGGCAGACATCGAAAGAGCGGCGCCAGATGAGCACCTGCTCGTCGCCGTGTTCTGCGGCGGCATCGGCTTTGTTGAGACCCTGCAGTGCGCCGTAGTGGCGCTCGTTGAGTTTCCAGGACTTGATGACGGGCAGCCACTCGCGGTCCATCTGGCCGAGCACAATGTTGAGGGTATGGATCGCGCGTTTGAGGCGCGAGGTGTAGCAGATGTCAAAGTCGAAACCCGCCTCTTTGAGGGCACGGCCGCCTGCCGCCGCCTCTTCGCGGCCCGTGTCGGTGAGCTCGACATCGGTCCAGCCGGTGAACAGGTTGAGCTTGTTCCACTCGGATTCTCCGTGACGGATAAGGACGAGTTGCATCGTCTGCTGCTCTGCTTGGTGTGCCATGGGGGCCTCCTTGATCTGGCACGGTGTGCGTGCCGTTTGCTTGACGCCGCAAAGGATACCCGTTTTAGACTCAAAAGTTTACCAAGACTAACAAAAATGTGATTTTAGGCATGGTTGGTGCAAAGGGAATTGTCTCAATCTGTAACATCTGGGGGTCGAAGTTGGCTCTATCTGTTACAGATTTAGACAAACGACACCCGTCCTGCAGAAAATCTCAATCTGTAACAGTTAGACGTCCAAATGGGCTCCTCGTGTTACAGATCGAGACAATACGCAGCCCTGCCGTCCCCGGGAGACCATTTGTGACGTGCGTTACGCGATTGTTTCGAAACGGGTGGGAAACACAGCGGGCAGGCGATGCTCCTACTATGCCTAGTCAACTGACTGTCTAATATCTAGGGGAGGATCGCGATGCAGGCAGATTCCGCTCAGCAGCAGGGCCTTTATCGCCCCGAATTCGACCACGATGCATGTGGCATCGGCGCGCTCGCCGATATCAACGGTGAGCGCCATCACCAGATTCTGGACGACGCGCTGTCCATTCTGGTCAACTTGGAGCACCGCGGTGGCACGGGACTCGAGAAGAACACCGGCGACGGCGCTGGCATCCTGTTCCAGGTTCCGCATCACTTTTTCCGTAAAGAGGCTCAAAAGTGCGGCCAGATTCTGCCGGCAGAGGGCGACTATGGCGTGGCCATGCTGTTCTTCCCGCAGGACGACAAGGGCGTAGAGGATGCCCGTCGCGTGTTTGAGGAGGGCTGCGCCGAGGCCGGCGTGCCACTGCTCTTTTGGCGCGAGGTGCCGGTCGACCCGCACGACCTGGGCGAGACAGCCCGCGCCTGCATGCCTTCCATCCTGCAGGCCTTTCTGGGGCGCCCCGACGACACGCCGGCGGGCGATGCCTTCGAGCGCCGTCTGTATGTGTGCCGCCGCACCATCGAAAAGAAGGCCGATGCCGAGTTCGCCCTGCGCGACAAGATCTTCTACGTGTGCTCCATGAGCTCGCGCACCATCGTGTACAAGGGCATGCTGGTCGCCACGCAGATGCGCCGCTTCTTCATCGACCTCAACGACGCCGCCGTCAAAACGGCCGTGGCGCTCGTCCACTCGCGCTACTCCACCAACACCACGCCCAGCTGGGAGCGCGCGCACCCCAAC
>CATYEN010000075.1 GCA_958405565.1 uncultured Collinsella sp.
TCGCGCTACTCCACCAACACCACGCCCAGCTGGGAGCGCGCGCACCCCAACCGCTTTATCATCCACAACGGCGAGATCAACACCCTCAAGGGCAACGTCAACTGGATCCGCGCCCGCGAACCCAACCTGTACAGCCCCGTGCTGCAGCACGATCTTGAGCGCGTGATGCCCATCATCAATCGTGAGGGTTCCGACTCCGCGATTTTGGACAACGTGCTCGAGTTCCTGGTCATGAACGGTCGTCCGCTCACGCGTGCCGCATCCATGCTGCTGCCCGAGCCGTGGGACCACAACGACAGCCTAAGCGAGGAGCGCCGCGCCTACGACGCCTACCAGTCCATGCTCATGGAACCCTGGGACGGTCCGGCTGCCATCGCCTTTACCGACGGCCGTACCTTGGGTGCCGCCCTCGACCGTAACGGCCTGCGCCCGGCCCGCTACTACGTGACGCGCGACGGCCGCTTTATGCTGGCGAGCGAGGTGGGCACCATCGAGGTGCGCCCCGAGAACATCCTGACGAGCGGCTGCCTGGGACCGGGCCAGATGCTCGAGGTTGACTTTGCCCGCGGCCGCGTGATCTACAACGACGAGCTGCGCGCCCGTTACGCCAAGGAAAAGCCCTACCGCGACTGGATCGCCGAGGAGACGCTGACCGTCGACGCGCTCGATGAGCCCGCCGCGGCGACGCCCGCCGAGGACGCCGAGGTGCCCGCCGCCGTGCGCATGGCAAAGCTCGGCTATCACTGGGACGATGTCGACGAGGTCGTGCGCCCCATGGCCCAGCAGGGCAAGGCCCCGCTCGCCTCGATGGGCATCGATGCGCCGCTGGCCTGCCTGTCCAAGAAGACACGTTCGTTCTTTGACTACTTCTATCAGCTGTTCGCCCAGGTCACGAACCCGCCGATTGACGCCCTGCGCGAGCATATGGTCACCTCGACCACGCTCTACCTGGGCAATCACGGCAACCTGCTCGAGGACTCCCGCGCCGCTTGCCAGCTGGTGCGTCTGGAGCGCCCGTTGCTCAACGAGGAGGGGTTCGACCGCATCTGCGCCATCGATCGCGTGGGCTTTAAGACCCGCCGCTTCCGTGCCGTGTACCGCCGTGACGCTGGCGAGGGCGCGCTGCAGGCTGCACTCAAGCAGCTTGCCGAGGACGTCGAGGCCGCGGTTCGCGATGGCGTGAACATCGTGGTGCTGAGCGACCGCGCTGCCGCGGGCGAGGTGCCCGTGCCGTCGCTGCTCGCCGTGGGCTGCGTTCACAACCACCTGATCCGCGCCGGCGTGCGCACCTTTGCCGACATCGTTGTGGAGTGCGGCGACGCCGTGTCCCCGCACGACTTCGCGGCGCTGGTGGGCTACTCCGCGAGCGGCATCTATCCGTACAACGCGCACGCGTGCATCCGCGATCTGGCGGCACGCGGCGACTTGGACGTGACGGCCGAGCAGGGCATCGACAACTACAACAAGGCAGCGACCGCGGGCATTGTCTCCATCATGTCTAAGATGGGCATCTCCACGGTGCAGAGTTACCACTCCGCGCAGATCTTCGAGGCCGTGGGCTTTACGCCGGAGTTCGTCAACGCGTACTTTGCCGGCACGGTGAGCCGTGTGGGCGGCATGGGCGTCGAAGACGTCGAGCGCGAGCAGAATGAGCGCTATGACGCCGCGCTCGCCATTCTTAAGAGCCCGGCTCCCGATCAGTTGCCCACACTGGGCCTGACCAAGTGGCGCCCGCTCGGCGGCGAGGAACACCTCATCGACCCCCAGACCGTCTACCTGCTGCAGACCGCCTGCCGTGAGGACAGCTACGACACCTTTAAGGAGTACAGCGCCCGCCTGCACCGCACCGGTCGTGCCGTGCGCCTGCGCGACCTGCTGGACTTTGATGCCAGTGGCCGCACCCCGGTGGCACTCGACGAGGTCGAGCCCGCGCTCAACATCGTCCGCCGCTTTAATACCGGCGCCATGTCGTATGGCTCCATCAGCAAAGAGGCGCATGAGTGCATGGCCATCGCCATGAACCGCCTGCACGGCCGTTCCAACTCCGGCGAGGGCGGTGAGGACCCGCGTCGCGAGACCCCGCTGGCTAACGGTGACTCAAAGAACTCCGCCATCAAGCAGGTGGCAAGCGCACGCTTTGGCGTGACGAGCCGCTACCTGTGCAGCGCCTTCGAGATTCAGATCAAGATGGCCCAGGGCGCCAAGCCCGGCGAGGGCGGCCACCTGCCCGGCAAGAAGGTCTACCCCTGGATCGCTGAGGTCCGTCAGTCCACGCCCGGCATCGGCCTGATCTCGCCTCCGCCGCATCACGACATCTACTCCATCGAGGACCTGGCGGAGCTTATCTTCGACCTTAAGAACGCCAATCCCGGTGCGCGCGTGTCGGTCAAGCTGGTCAGCGAGGCCGGCGTCGGCACCATCGCTACCGGCGTGGCCAAGGGTGCCGCCGACAAGATTTTGATCAGCGGTCACAATGGCGGCTCAGGTGCCGCTGCGCGCGACTCTATCTGGCATGCGGGCCTGCCGCTGGAGCTTGGCCTTGCCGAGGCCCAGCAGACGCTGCTGCAAAACGGCCTGCGCTCGCGCGTGGTGCTCGAGGCCGACGGCAAACTCATGGACGGCACCGACGTCGCTGTCGCCTGCCTGCTGGGTGCCGAGGAGTTTGGCTTTGCGACTATGCCGCTCATCTCCATGGGTTGCCTCATGCAGCGCGACTGCCAGCAGGATACCTGCCCGGCCGGCATCGCGACGCAAAACTGCCGCCTGCGTCACGGCTTCCGCGGCAAGCCCGAGCACGTTGAGCACTTTATGCTCTTTGTTGCCGAGCAGCTGCGCGAGATCATGGCGAGCCTGGGCTTCCGCACCGTCGACGAGATGGTCGGCCATCCCGAGTGCTTGCGCCAGATCGAGGTCCCGGGCAACCGTAAGGCCAACCTGCTCGATCTGTCGCCCGTGCTGGCGAGCGCGACCTGTGAGTTCGGTGCCCATATTCCGGGCGCCGACGGTCGTCACTTCCTGCCGCAGATGGCCGCGGACAGCGAGCTCGACAAGACGCTCGACTCCACGTTGTTTGTGCCCTATACGGCCGATGCCCGTGCGCACCTGCGCCCGATTCGCTTCCGCGCCGATATCGCCAACGTCAACCGCTGCGTGGGCACTATCCTGGGCAACGCGGTGACCAAGGCGCATCCCGAGGGTCTGCCCGCCGGCTCCATCACCATCGATTGCGATGGTTCGGCCGGTCAGAGCTTTGGCGCCTTCCTGCCGCGCGGCATTACGCTCAACGTGTGCGGTGACGCCAACGACTACTTTGGCAAGGGCCTTTCGGGCGGCGAGGTGTCGGTGCGCCCCAACCCGCATGCGACCTACAAGTTCGACGAGAACATCATCGTGGGCAATGTTGCGTTCTTTGGCGCTACGAGCGGCCGCGGCTTCATTAACGGTCTGGCCGGCCAGCGCTTTGGCGTGCGCAACTCCGGTGCCACCGTGGTGGTCGAGGGCTGCGGCAACCACGGTTGCGAGTACATGACGGGTGGCCTGGCGCTCATCCTGGGCGAGGTCGGGCAGAACTTCGCTGCCGGTATGACGGGTGGCGTGGCCTACGTCTTTGACCAGTACGGCACGCTCGATGCCCGCGTGAACCACGAGAGCGTTGAGCTCAAGGCCCCGACTGCCGGCGAGCTGGCGCAGATTCGCGAGCTCATCCAGGAGCACGTGGACGCGACGCAGAGCCCGCGCGGCATTAAGCTGCTCTACAGCTTTGAGACGATGAGTAAGCACTTTGTGAAGGTCATTCCGACCGAGTATGAGCGCGTGCTGGCGATTGTCGCCGCCGCCGAGGCCGTCGGCAAGACGCATGCGCAGGCCGAGGAGCTGGCGTTTGACATTGTGACCGGTCGCGCGAGTGCCGCGGATGTCGCTCGCTTCGATATTGCGGGCAGTGCTGCGGGTGCTGCGTCCGTGGCCGCCAGCTCTGTTGCTTCGACCAAGAAGGAGGCGTAAGTGCCATGGGTAAGCCCGGTGCTTTTCTTGATATCGATCGCGTGGCCCACGAGCTTCGCCCCGTGGAGGAGCGCAGCCGTGATTTTGATCCCCTGTATGTGGAGCTCGACGACGACGCACGTCGCGCCCAGGCGAGCCGCTGCATGATGTGCGGCGTGGCGTTTTGCCAGATGGGCGCGAGCTTTGGCAAGGCACGTCCGAGCGGCTGCCCGCTGCACAATTTGATTCCCGAGTGGAACGAGCTGGTGTACCGCGGCCGCTGGGATGAGGCTGCCGAGCGCCTGTCGCTCACCTCGCCCATGCCCGAGTTCACGAGCCGCGTGTGCCCGGCGCTGTGCGAGGCCGCGTGCAACCTGGGTTCGGTCGACGGCCAGCCCACGACGATCCATGACAACGAGCGTGCGATCAGCGACCATGAGTGGGCAAACGGTGGCCCGCGCCGCTTTGAGCCGGCGGGGGAGGGCGCACCCACGGTTGCCGTGGTGGGCTCCGGTCCTGCTGGTCTGGTGGCTGCATGGGAGCTTGCGCGTCGCGGCGCCCGCGTGACGGTGTTTGAGCGCGACGACCGCCCGGGCGGCCTGCTCATGTACGGCATTCCCAACATGAAGCTCGAGAAGTCCGTGGTCGAGCGTCGCGTGGCGCTCATGCGCGAGCTGGGTATCGTCTTTGAGCTGAACGCCGACGTAAGCGATCCTAAGGTAGCCGCCAAGCTCGATGACTTTGACGCCGTCGTGGTGGCTGCCGGAGCCCGTGCTCCGCGTGGGCTTTCGGCTGCGAACATCGACGCCCCGGGCGTGGTGTACGCCGTGGACTATCTGACGGCTTCGACCGTGTCGGTTCTCGACGACGGCGAGCCCGCGGTCGATGCGCGTGGCCTGGACGTTGTGGTCATTGGCGGCGGCGATACCGGTAACGACTGTGTGGGTACCGCGGTGCGTCAGGGCGCGCGCAGCGTGCGCCAGTTTGAGTTCTTGCCGGCTGCGCCCGATAAGCGCGCGGCGAGCAACCCCTGGCCGCAGTGGCCCAACGTCAAGAAGACCGATTACGGCCAGCAGGAGGCTATCGCTGCGATGGGCGGCGAGATGCGTGCCTGGGGTGTGGATACGCTCGAGGTACTGCTGGACAAGAAGGGCGCGGCCGCGGGTCTGCGCGTGGTCGATCTGGACTGGTCGGCGGGAAAGCCCGAGCGCATCGCGGGCTCCGAGCACGAGGTGCCGGCGCAGCTGGTGCTCATCGCCTGCGGCTTTACGGGTCCGGAGCACGGCGTGTTCGATGCGGTGAGCGTGCCTGTTGCCACCGCTGGTCGTCCGCTGCCGGTGATGGCTGCTGAGGGCTCGCATCTCGCGGCTCGCACGGAGGGTGTCGCCGCGGATGCCGCGCCGGTGTATGTGGCGGGTGATGCCCGCAACGGCAGCTCGCTCGTGGTGAACGCCATGGCCGATGCCCTGGCCTGCGCAGCCGAAGTCGCCGATGCGCTGGAGCTGTAAAGTAGTCACGGAGATATTCAACAATCGAATCGGCAAGGGCTGTCCCTAACTGCCGGCACAAAAGGAACGTCCCTAAGTGCCGACAGTTAGGGACGTTCCTTTTAATATGAGCAGGACATTGTCAAGAGGCAAAATCGG
>CATYEN010000076.1 GCA_958405565.1 uncultured Collinsella sp.
TTTTGAGGACGGCACCGACCTGCCGTACGTGCAGGAGTTTGGCGTGGCGAGCGACGGCATTGTGGAGCAGCCGCGCATTGTCTCGGGCGGCATGGTCGGCGATTCCTATATGCGCCTGGCTGCCGTGTCCGAGCTCAACATGCACTACGTGAGCACGCACTTTATGCATCCGGACGATTTGCTCGATCCCGATCGCGGCGCCAAGGAGGGCTGGGAGGTCTACAAGGGCGGCCTGATTGACTACCTGGACTGGCTTACCAAGTTCGCGCCCGACCTGCGGCGCCAGACCGGCTCGGAATGCTCGGGCGCCATCCAGCGCTTTTCGTCCGTGACGGTGAGCGTGGATACCAGCGCGGATTCCTGGACGCTCAGCCTGGGCAATTTCCACGACGAGGCTTGGCTCATGTTCCACGCCAACAACGACGAGCCGGGTGCAGTCACGGGTGGCGAGATTACGCATCTGACGGGCGATCTGTACCTGGTTAAAGCCACGGACAAGACGGTGACCATTGCACGCGAGGAGGGTGGCGACAAATGAGAATCTGTTTGGTACTCGAGGGTTGCTACCCCTATGTGCACGGCGGCGTATCTACCTGGATGCATGGCTATATCCAGGCCATGCCCGAGCACGAGTTTGTGCTGTGGGTGATTGGCGCGCATGCTGCCGACCGCGGCAAGTTTGTCTACGAGCTGCCCGGCAACGTGGTCGAGGTACACGAGGTGTTTCTGGACGACGCCCTGCGCCTATCGGGCGAGCAGGAAGAGGCCGACTTTAACGCCGGCGAGCGCGAGGCGCTGCGCCGCCTGGTGTCGCTCTCCAATCCGGACTGGGACGTGTTGTTCGATATCTTCCAGCGCCGTCGCGTGCATCCGCTCTCGTTTTTGCAGAGCCGCACGTTTATGGATATCTTTCGCGACGTGTGCCTGGCCGAGTACCCCTACACGCCCTTTGCCGATGCATTCCACACCATGCGCTCCATGCTGCTGCCCGTGCTCTACCTTCTGGGCAGCGAGGTGCCGGTGGCCGATGTGTACCACGCCATCTCGACCGGCTACGGCGGCCTGCTCGCCTGCCTGGGCTCAAGCGTTCACCAGGCTCCGGTGCTGTTGACCGAGCACGGCATTTATACCCGCGAGCGCGAGGAAGAGATCATTCGCGCCGACTGGGTGGTGCCTTCGTTTAAGGACCGCTGGATTCGCTTTTTCTACCTGCTTTCGGAGGAGATCTACCGCCGCGCCTTCCGCGTGACGAGCTTGTTCCATAACGCCCGCAAGACGCAGATCGATATGGGCTGCGATGCGGACAAATGTCTGGTCATCCCCAACGGCATCCAGTTCGACCGCTTTAAGGACATTCCCTTAAAGCCCGATGACGGCTGGGTGGACATTGGCGCGGTGGTGCGCCTGGCGCCCATCAAGGACGTTAAGACCATGATCTATGCCTTCTTTGAGCTGCACGAGCGCCTGCCCAAGGTGCGCCTGCACATTATGGGCGGCGTGGACGACGAGGAGTACGGCGCCGAGTGCCACGCGCTGGTCGATACCCTGGGCGTGAGCGACCTGATCTTTACCGGCCGCGTCAACGTGGTCGAGTACATGGAAAAGCTCGACTTTACCATTTTGACGAGCATCTCCGAAGGTCAGCCGCTCAGCGTGCTGGAGTCGCTTGCCGCGTGTCGTCCCTGCGTGACGACCGAGGTGGGCTGCTGCCGTGAGTTGCTCGAAGGCGCCCCGAGCGATGACTTTGGCGTGGCAGGTTTTGTGACGCCGCCTATGTATCGCAAGGGCTTGGCTGATGCCATGGAGCGCATGTGCGTGAGCCGGGCCCGTCGCATTGAGATGGGGGAGCGTGGCCAGCGTCGCGTTGCCACGTACTTTTTGCACGAGCAGATGCTCGCCAACTATCGCGCGCTGTACGACGAGACGGCGCGCGCGTTTGACCTGCCCAGAGAGGGGGAGTAGCCGGTGGCCGGAATCGGTTTTGAGCTCAAACGCCTGTTTAGGCGCAAGGGTCTGTTTGCCACGATGCGCGCCTATGGCTACGCCGGCATTGTGTGCACGGGCCCCATGCTGCTTGGCGTGCTGCTCCAGGTGGGTATCTTGGTGCTGTGCGGTCTGTGGGGTGTGGGCCGCGCCAACCAGGATCTGCTGGTGTGCATGGTGACCTATACGCTGCTGGCATCGCTCACGCTCACAAGCTTTTTCTCCATGCCGGTCACGCGCTTTTTGGCCGACATGCTCTTTGCCGAGTGCGAGGATGAGATCCTGCCTTCGTTTTGGGGATCTAATGCCATCATGCTCGTTGCGGGCATGGTGCTCTACGGCGTCTTTTTGCTGTTCTCGGGGGCCACGCTGCTGCAGGGGCTGCTGTGCCTGTGGCTGTTCAACATTATGATCGTCAACTGGAATGGCATGAGCTACCTCACGGCCATCAAAGATTACCGCGGTATCCTGTGCAGCTTTGCGGCTGCCATTGGTGTGGCGTGCCTGTGCGCCCTGGCCGCGCTGGCACTGGGGCTGCCGCCGGTCGAGGGCCTGTTGGCGTCAATCGCCCTAGGCTACGGCGTCATGCTCGCCTGGGATGTGGTACTGCTGTACCGGTATTTTCCACGGAGTGACCGGAGTCCCTGGCGTTTTTTGCGCTGGCTCGACCAATTTATGCCGCTTGCGCTTACGGGGCTGTTTACCAACTTGGGGCTTTTCGCACACCTGGTTATTATCTGGGCGGGCCCTATTGGTGTGCAGATCAAAGGCCTGTTTTACGGGGCTCCTTACCATGACGTTCCGGCACTCATTGCGTTTTTGACCACACTCGTCACGACCGTCAACTTTGTGGTGTCGGTCGAGGTCAATTTCTATCCGCGCTACCGTGACTACTACAGCCTGTTCAACGACGGCGGCGTGGTGGGCGATATTGTGGTGGCCGAGGAGGAGATGCTCTCCACGCTCAACAGCGAACTGCGCTTTTGCGCGCTCAAGCAGCTGTTTGTGACCGCGGCGGTCATCTCGCTCGAGACTACAGTGCTCTCGGCCCTGCCGCTGGGCTTTAACAATCTTATGCACGGGTATTTTCGCACGTTATGCGTAGGCTACGGCCTGTATGCCGTGGGCAACACGATCCTGCTTATCTTGCTGTACTTTACCGACTACAAGGGAGCCGTTCTGGCCTCGGGCCTGTTTGCCGGTGTGGCAGGGCTGGCGACCGCCGTGTCGTTGCTTTTGCCGCAGCAGTTTTACGGCTTTGGCTTTTTGTTGGGTGCGGTGGTGTTTTTTATCGTGGCCCTGCTGAGGCTCGATACCTATACCGCCAACTTGCCGTATCGTATCCTGAGCCAGCAGCCCATTGTGGCGACCGACAAAACGGGTCACTTTACACAGCTGGGCCGCTTGCTCGACCGTGCCGAGCAGCGCTATGAGGAGTGCCGCCGCAAGGGCGTGCCGCACGGCGCGTTTCAGCGCGCAGTAGTTCGCGTGTATCGCAACCATTGGGGAGGTTCTGATGATCGATAAGTTGATGTCTCGCCGCTGTCTGATCGAGGCGGCTGCCGGCGCGCTGCTGCTTTCGGGCTGCTCATCTCAGGACGAATCCTCGACAAATAAGGTAAAAAAGCAGGACAAGATTAAAAAGGCCGAGGCCTCCGACCAGTCCAAGCATCTGCGCGATAAGGACGAGCTGTACGAGGTCTATGATGACTCGGGCATTGTGACCATGTACCTGACGGTCTCGCGCGGCAACAGCTCCGAGAACACGGACCATAGCTGGGCCGAGATCAACACGTACTCGGTGTATGACTACGCCGACATGGGCGTGACGCGCTATCAGGTAATGGGGCTTTTGCAGGCGGGTGACGAAGACGGCCCGGTGGCCGGCGAGGTTGGCTATGGCGAGGAAGCGCCCAATGCCACCGTGCAGGTGCGCGGCCAGACATCGAGCTCTTACACGCAAAAGAATTACAAGGTGGAGCTCAAAAAGGGCAAGGGTATTTGGCGCCAACAGCGTGCGATTGCGCTCAACAAGCACATGGGCGAGGGTATGCGTTTTCGCAACAAGATGGCCTACGACCTTATCCGTGGGATTCCCCAGATGATGGGCCTGCGCACGCAGTTTGTGCATCTGTGGGTGTGCGACCAGACCGAAAAGTCCAACGATACCTTTGAGGACTACGGCCTGTTTACGCAGGTGGAGCAGCTCAACAAGACCGCGCTTAAGGCACATGGCCTGGATAAGAGCGGGCACCTGTATAAGGTGAACAGCTTTGATTTCCATCGCTACGAGGACACCATTAAACTTGCCGACGATCCCGACTACAACCAGGCAAGCTTTGAGGGCATGCTCGAGATTAAGGGCGATTCGGACCACACCAAGCTCATCGAGATGCTCGATGCGCTCAACGACGAATCGCAAAAGATCGATGAGGTGCTCGACACCTACTTTGATACCGAGAATCTGGTCTATTGGCTGGCGTTTCAGATCCTGGCGGGCAACTGCGATACTCAGAACCGTAACTGTTATCTGTACAGCCCGCTCAACTCAAATACCTGGTACTTTTTAGATTGGGATAACGACGGCATGCTGCGTAAGCTTGAGCTGAGCCTGAAGGGGTTCTCGGACTATGCGAGCTGGGAGCGCGGCGTAAGCAACTACTGGGGCAACGTGCTATTCAATCGTGCGCTGCGCAGTAAGGCGTTTCGCAGTGAGCTCGACCGCGCCGTCAAGGATCTGCGCGCGTATTTGACCGAGGCGCGCCTGACAAAGATGATCAAGCACTATCGCGAGGTGACCGAGTCGCTCGTCTTTGCCGCCCCCGATATCGATAACCTGCCTGTCACCAAGGACCAATACGAGCAGGTTGCCGCCGCGATTCCCTCCGAGATCGAGGAGAACTACAAGAGCTTTCGCGAGAGCTATAAAAAGCCCATGCCGTTCTATATTGGCGTGCCGCAGATTGATAACGGTAAGCTGCGCATTAACTGGGATGCGTCCTACGACTTTAAGGCGCGTGACATTCGCTATACCGTGGAGCTGGCGCGCGACTATGCCATAAGCGATGTGCTTTTTAAGGCCGAGGATGTGCTGCTTCCCGAGGTGACCTGCGATGCGCCCGATACCGGCCAGTATTTTGCGCGCGTGCGCGCCACCAACTCAGACGGCTATACGCAGGATGCCTTTGACTACTATGTGACCGATGACGGCAAGCACTACGGCATGAAGTGTTTTTACGTGCAGGATGGCGGTAAGGTCGTGGAGGACACGTATGAGGAGGGCTAGCGCACTGCTTGAGCGCTTGGCGGCTCCGCCTGTGCGTGCCACGCAGGAACGTTACCGCCACGAGCTCAAATATCTCATTAACGAGGACGAGCACGCCGCGCTTGCCTGCCGCATGGCGCCGGTTTTTAAACTAGACAAGCATGCGCAGGCGGGCGGTTACACCATTCGCAGCCTGTACTTTGACGACTACTGCAACTCGGCCTACGAGGAAAAAGACGCCGGTATTCTCATGCGCAAAAAGTATCGCGTGCGCATCTATAACGGCAGCGACAAGGTG
>CATYEN010000077.1 GCA_958405565.1 uncultured Collinsella sp.
CCCGCGCGGTGCCGCACGGGAAGATTGGAGGAACCATGGCACGCACAGCCGAATGCGCCGCGCCCGAGGGCAACCAAGATCGCGACGAATGGATGACGGTGATCGAGATGCAGGAGTACATGAGGGCGAGCAGAAACAAGGCGTACGACCTCATCTGGTCGGGAGAGATCGACTCGTACAGGCTCGGAAGGAAGCTCCTGGTATCGAGGGCGTCGGTGGACGCCTACATCGAGTCGAGGAGCGGCAGGAAATGACGGCGGCGACCGCCCCGGGAGCCGCCCGCGGCCGGGCACGCGAGGGAGCCTCGAGACGAGAGGAGCTCGAGGACGACCATGACCAAGAGCACTAGCAGGAGCCAGGTGAGGCCCATCGCATCGACCAACGCGATATTCGGCGCCGACGAGGCGCGCGATGCTGCGCATCAGCCGCAACGCCATGTACCGGCTCGCCCCCCCTTGCACTCACCGTCAGAGCATGCTATAAGGTTATTGGTGGCTTATTGAGCTACCTCCAAGTGCCGGGGGAGTCCCCCGGCTATTTTTTTATCCATTCCATTAGGAGTCCCCATTGGCCAAGGAGCTCAGCATCTTCGTCGACGAGAGCGGCGACCGCGGCGGCAAAGCTCGCTACTATCTGCTCACACTCGTCTTTCACGACCAGGCAGACAGCATCGCCGAGGCGGTCACGGGCTATGAGGCCAAGCTTGCCAGGGCCGATCTCCCTAACATTCCGTTTCACTCCGAGCCTCTCATGAACGGGCACAAGGATTATGAGTTTCTTAACATCGAGCAGCGCAAGGTGATGCTCGCCTACTTCTCCTCGTTCGTCCGCAAACTTCCCATTTCCTATATCACGTTCGTCTACCGCCGCAGCCAGTTCGAAGACCCGGCAAGGCTAATGGAGCGCATGGGGCGCGACATCTCCTCCGCCATGATTGAACACCTGGGCTTCTTCCAGTCCTTCGACGATGTGAAGGTCTATTACGACAACGGTCAGGACATTGTCAAGCAAGCGCTCGACCGCTCGGTGGGCAAGGTCCTCTCAAAAGGGGTCGTCCGACGCCGCAAGACCTCGATGACCGACTACCGCCTCGAACAAGTGGCAGATTACCTCTGCACTATCGAACTTGCCTTGGTCAAGTACGAAGCCAAGGAGAACGGTGAGACGTACAACAAGTTCTTCGGAGGTATAGGCTCTTTCAAGAGGAACTGGCTCAAGCAAGCCCGCAGCAAGCGGATATAGCTGGTCTCGCGATTTCGCAAGGAACAGTCAGCTCTCCTCTGGCGGGGAACTCCGGGCGACGTGCTTCGAGCAGCGGAAGCTGAAGCGCAAGCAGAAGCAGCGCGGGCAATGATCGGTGCCGACATCGGCCCAGACGTGAACAGTGCTACGTTCCCTGTTCACGGGGCGCGAAACCGCAAAGGTTGCACAGAGGTTGCAAAATAAGAAGCCCCCGACCTGTTGTCGCAGTTCGGAGGCTTGAAATCAACGAATATCGCTTACTCCCACTCAATGGTCGCGGGCGGCTTGGACGTGATGTCGTAGCACACGCGGTTGGCGCCGGGAACCTCGGCAACGATGCGGCCGGAGATGCGGGCCAAGACGTCGTAGGGCAGCTTGGCCCAGTCGGCGGTCATGGCGTCGCTGGACTCGACGGCGCGCAGGATGATCGGGCGCTGATAGGTGCGCTCGTCGCCCATAACGCCAACGGACTTGATGTCGGGCAGGACCGCGAAATACTGCCAGCAGCTGTGCTCGGAGTTGCGCTCACCAGTCTGCTCAAACAGGCGCTGGTTGTAGGCGTCGAGCTCCTCGCGCACGATGGCGTCGGCGTTCTTGAGGATCTCGAGCTTCTCCTTGTCGACCGCACCGATGATGCGGATGGCCAGACCCGGGCCTGGGAAAGGCTGACGGAACACGATGTGACCCGGCAGGCCCAGTGCCAGACCAAGCGCGCGGACCTCGTCCTTAAAGAAATGGTCGAGCGGCTCAATGAGGTCGAAGTGCACGCCCTCGGGGAACGGGATCAGGTTGTGATGGCTCTTGATGGTGGCCGTCTTGCCGCCCGTCTTGCGAGCACCGGACTCGATGATGTCGGGGTAGATGGTGCCCTGAGCCAGGTACTTGACCGGCTTGCCATCGGTCTCGAGCTGCTGAGCAACCGCGAAGAACTCTTTCCAGAACTGCGTACCGATGATGCGGCGCTTCTCCTCGGGCTCGGTCACACCAGCCAGAAGCTCGGCATAGCGGTCCTCGGCGTGGACGTGGATAAAGTCGACATCGAACTGCTTGGTGAAGACCTCCTCCACCTGCTCGGGCTCGCCCTTGCGCAGCAGGCCGTGGTTGATGAACACGCAGGTCATCTGCTTGCCCACGGCGCGAGCGCCCAGCGCAGCCACGACGGAGGAGTCGACGCCACCGGACAGGGCCAGAATCACGCGGTCGTCGCCGACCTTCTCGCGGAACTCGGCCGTCATGGTCTCGACCAGGTTATCCATGCTCCAGTTGGGCTCCAGGCCGCAGATCTCAAACAGGAAGTTGCTCAGCAGCTGCTGACCGTACTCGGAGTGCTTGACCTCGGGGTGGAACTGCGTGGTGAAGATCTTGCGCTCGACGCACTCCATAGCGGCAACCGGGCACACGTCGGTGCTGGCGGTAACGGTAAAGCCCTCGGGCACCTCGGACACGGCGTCGCGGTGGCTCATCCACACGGTCTGCTCCATGGGCGTGGAGTTAAAGAGCTTGGCGCCGGCAGTGCGCGTAATAGTGGCGCGGCCGTACTCGCCCACCTCGGAGTGACCGACCTTGCCGCCGAGCGTCACGGCCGTGATCTGATGGCCGTAGCAGAAGCCCAGGACGGGAAGGCCCAGGTCAAAGATGGCAGGATCGATGGACGGAGCGTCCTCGGCGTACACAGAAGCCGGGCCGCCAGAAAGGATGAGCGCAGAGGCGTTCATATCGCGAATCTCGTCGGCCGAGATGTCGCAGGGGACAATCTCGGAATACACGTTGAGGTCGCGGACGCGACGGGCAATGAGCTGACCGTACTGCGCACCAAAGTCGAGTACGAGGACCTTTGCGGAAGCCTTTTGATCCATGGTTTCCCCCTCTTGTTGGCGGGGAGCCGGTGCCCACCCGCGCGAATAAACGAAAACAGCTTTCATAGTGTACACGTTATATGGGGTTTCTCGTCCCTCGCAGCCATCAGCGCACGGCAAACGCACGACCTGGGCCCTATTTGACGGGGATTGAAGTGTTACCAAACGTTACAGATGATGTAATACGTTTGAACATTGGACGCCCTGTGCCACAATACTGCCGAACGACTCCGCCTCTGCGGCGGCAAATACGATAGGAATACCAGCATGAAGCGCATTCTTCTCATCGCCACGGGCGGCACCATCGCATCGACCGAGGACGGCAACGGCCTCTCCCCCGCCCTGACCGGTGAGGAGCTCGCCCAGAGCGTCCCCGAGATCTCGGGCCTCTGCGAGCTCGACGTCGTGCAGCCCATGAACATCGACAGCACCAATATGCGCCCCAGTGACTGGATGCGTATCCGCGACGTCATCGTCGAGGGTTATGCCGACCACGACGGCTTCGTGATTCTGCACGGCACCGACACCATGAGCTACACCGCGGCGGCGCTTTCCTATCTGATTCAGGACAGCCCCAAGCCTATCGTACTCACCGGCTCGCAAAAGCCCATGGGCAATCCCTTTACCGATGCCAAGCTCAACCTGTACCAGAGCCTGCTCTATGCGCTCGACGAGCACTCGCACGACGTCTCAATCGTGTTTGGCGGCGTAGCCATTGCCGGCACGCGCGCCCGCAAACAGCGCACCATGAGCTTTAACGCGTTCATTAGCGTCAACTATCCGCCCATCGCCTATATCCGCAACGACCGCATCGTGCGCAACGGGCTTCACGGCACGCATCAGGGCGAAAACCCGGTGCGTTTCTACGACAGCATCGACCCGCGCGTATTTGTACTCAAGCTCACGCCCGGCGTAAACCCGGGCATCCTCGACGCCCTTGCCGACAGCTACGATGCTGTAATCCTTGAGACCTTTGGCATTGGCGGTATTCCCGAGTTTGGCGAGTCGGGCGAGTCGTTCCAAGAGGCAATTTTCCGCTGGGTCGATTCGGGCCGCACCGTCGTTATGACCACGCAGGTCCCCGAAGAGGGCCTCGATCTGGGCGTTTATGAGGTCGGCCGTGCTTACGCCGATCATCCGGGCATTCTGCGCGGCGACGACATGACCACCGAGACGCTCGTGGCCAAAACCATGTGGGCGCTCGGCCAATCACGTGATGCGGCCGAGATTCAGCGCCTGTTCTACAGCCAAGTCAACCACGACCGAATCCCGATGGCCTAATCCCTAAGGCAGTTCCACTTATCGCAGCCTCAAACGACAGGTGGTCCCCCTCGGGCCGTGCAAAAAACGGAGTATTCTGCAATTTCTCCGCCAGAGGCATAGAATCGGCCAATTGTTAGACGAACTTTTAGGACGAAGGGGCCGTCTAGTAAATATTTATTCCTCATTTTTATTTAACGTGTAGATTAACTACTACCAAAAAGGCAAAACCAGCCGCTCAAGCTACCGTCTACAGCCGAACTGGTGCTGAATACTCGCGATTTTGCACATCGCAACCAGGGGGACCCGCCCAAAGAGCGTCAAATAGCAGCGGGGGAACGCCCTATTCGATCCCCTCGAGAAGCTCTGACACCGTCATGCCGAGTGCGGGCGCGATCTTAAATAGAACCTTGAGCGTGAAATTTGCCGTTCCATCTTCGATTCTGTCGAGATAGGGGCGGCTGATTCCTGCTGCCACACAAAAATCGACCTTGGAGATACCAAGGTCCCTGCGCGTCTGCTCGACCCGCCTGCCAAGAATCTGTTTCGCACGTTCGTCCATGCAGCCGAGTTTGAAATGGAGCTGAATCAAAACCACCCCTAAAAGGGGTGGTTTGCTCTTAGGGTATAACCCTTGGATT
>CATYEN010000078.1 GCA_958405565.1 uncultured Collinsella sp.
TGGGAGGCCAGGGCGCCGCTGACCGGTGGACGGCACCGAGCCGTCATCGAAACTGTAGAAGGGGGAGGCCTCGCGGCCTCCCCCTTTTTTGCGTTTTATAGAGAGCTGTAATACAAGAACTCGCCTTCTTTTAGCTTGTCTTACTGTTTGGCTGTATTTTGAGTCCTTCTTTTGTATTTGCGCGATAATAACTCCCATTGGCGTTAGGGAGGACTTGATGTTTACCGTTTTTGTCTTGGGCAATATTGCTTCGGGTAAGTCGACTGCCTGCCGCTATCTCGAATCTCATGGCGCCATGCTTATCGATCTGGACGAGCTTGCCAAATCGCTGTATGTGCCAGGCTCCGATATCGTCAATGCCCTCGCGGAAGAATTTGGCTGGGATATTTTGGACGAGGAGGGCGGCGTTCGCCGTAACATCCTCGCTTCTCGAGCTTTTGTTTCTCCTGATGCGGTCGCGAGGCTCAATAGCATTGTGCACCCCGTTCTCATTGAGCAGCTGTCACTGAGGATTCTTGATCCGGTTTGCTGCACGGTTTCGTCCCCCCGTTATCCCTTTGCGGTGGTCGAGGTTTCTGCTCCGACTGGTTTTGAGGATGCATTCGGCTTGGCTGATGAAATTCTGGTCATCAGCGCCCCTTTGTCAGTTCGTCGCGAGCGTGCTATTCAGCGTGGCATGGAGCCATCTGATTTCGATGCCCGTTCTGCTTGCCAGCCTGATGAATCTGCGCTGTGCAATCTCGCTACAACGGTGATTGATAATGCCGCAGGCGATAATTCGCTCTTTGAGCAGCTTGACTCAT
Organism: uncultured Collinsella sp.; assembly: GCA_958405565.1. GTDB lineage: Bacteria > Actinomycetota > Coriobacteriia > Coriobacteriales > Coriobacteriaceae > Collinsella. The sequence goes on from CATYEN010000078.1 coordinate 804, forward strand.
GGCTTGCATGCCATGGGTTTATAGACACTGCGAATAAGGAGGATGCCGATGCCTAAGACGCGTTTCTTTGCGTGGTATCGCCTTATACCGCTGGCTGCCGTTTTTGCCTTCGGCCTTATCTCATTCGTTTACTCGTGTGCTCCTGCGGCTTTCTTTAAGCCGCTGTATCCCATTGACTACGAGGCGTATGTAAAGCAATCTAGTATTTCGCATAATCTGGATCCGTATCTGGTGTGCGCTGTCATCAAGTCGGAATCGAATTGGGATCCCGAGGCCGAGTCGAATCAGGGTGCTCAGGGATTGATGCAGCTGATGTCCGAGACAGCCCGGGATATGATCGCCAAGGGCCTTGTCGATGGTGACGAGTATTCGGCCGACAACCTTAACGATCCGGCTACGAATATCGAGTTTGGCTGTGCGTATCTCTCGTATCTTTTAACCTATTTCAACGGGTCGACGGATAGTGCCATTGCCGCCTATAACGCCGGCATGGGCAATGTCGACGGGTGGGCGCAACAGAGCACGTCGTTGCATAATGCGATCACCTTCCCCGAGACGCAGGCGTATCTGATTCGCGTCAATAACGCCTGGGTTCGCTACAAGACCCTCTATCCCGATCAGTTCGTATAGGACTATGCCTGCCGCCTGCGTATACTGCAGATATATGAGTTAGGAGTATCCATGGCGGAATTTGAAGTAGAGCGTGTTGGCGGAGAGCTTAAACGTTTTGGCGTTGAGGGCTCTGAGGTGCCATTTAAGGTCGTATCTCCTTATGAGCCTGCAGGTTCTCAGCCTAAGGCCATTGAGTCGCTTGTGCAGGGCGTGAGGGACGGAGATCGCTATCAGGTTTTGCTGGGCGTGACTGGTTCGGGCAAGACCTTCACGATGGCTAAGACTATTGAGGCCCTGGGGAAGCCGACGCTGGTCATGGCTCCCAATAAAACGCTCGCCGCTCAGCTTGCGAGCGAGCTCAAAGAGTTCTTTCCCAACAACGCTGTGGTCTACTTTGTCTCGTACTACGACTACTATCAGCCCGAGGCGTATGTGCCGCAAAGTGATACATATATCGAGAAAGACTCCTCGATTAACGAAGAGGTCGAGATGCTGCGCCATCAGGCGACCGCGTCACTGCTCTCTCGACGCGATGTGATCGTTGTCGCATCGGTCTCGTGTATCTATGGCATTGGCTCTCCTGAGGACTATGCGGGTCTGGCTCCAAACGTCGACAAGAAGGTGCCGCTCGAGCGCGATGACTTTATCCATGCACTTATCGACATTCAATATGATCGCAATGACTATGACCTGGCACGCGGTACATTCCGCGTGCGCGGCGATGTTGTCGACGTGTATCCGCCTTATGCCGAGCATCCGTTGCGGTTTGAGTTCTTTGGCGACGAGGTCGAGCTGATTGCCGAGATCGATGAGGTCACCGGAGAGATGCTTCGTGAGTACGAGGCCATCCCCGTATGGCCGGCATCGCACTACGTGACCGAGAAGCCGAAGGTCAAGGCGGCTCTGAAATCGATCAGCGAAGAGTGCGAGAAGCGTGTGGCCGAGCTCAAGGCGACTGATAAGTTGCTCGAGGCACAGCGTCTGCAGCAGCGCACCGACTATGATCTCGAGATGCTCGAGACGATGGGCTTTTGCAACGGCATCGAGAACTACTCGCGCCATCTGGACGGTCGCAAGCCGGGTGAGCCGCCGTTCACCCTAATCGATTACTTTCCCAAGGATATGCTCTGTATCATCGATGAGAGCCATGTGACGGTGCCGCAGATTCGCGGCATGCACGAAGGTGACCGCTCGCGTAAGGTAACGCTGGTGGAGCATGGTTTTCGCCTGCCCTCGGCGCTCGATAACCGCCCGCTTCGTTTCGATGAGTTTGAGGCAAGGATTCCCCAGTTCATCTACGTTTCGGCCACGCCGGGCGACTACGAGCTGCGCGTTAGCCAAAACGACGTTGAGCAGATTATTCGTCCGACTGGCCTGCTCGACCCCAAGATTGACGTGCGCCCAGTTCGTGGCCAGATTGACGATCTTGAGGACGAGATTCGCGAGCGCGTGGCGCGCAAAGAGCGCGTGCTGGTGACGACGCTGACCAAGCGCATGGCCGAGGACCTGACCGACCATCTGCTTGATGCCGGCATTAAGGTCAATTACATGCATTCCGATACGGCGACGATGGATCGTGTCGAGATCCTGCGTACGCTGCGCGAGGGAAAGATTGATGTCCTGGTCGGCATCAACCTGCTTCGCGAGGGGCTGGACCTTCCCGAGGTCTCGCTGGTTGCAATTCTCGATGCCGATAAGGAAGGCTTCTTGCGCAACCGCCGTTCGCTGATTCAGACGATTGGCCGCGCGGCACGTAATGCCGACGGCGAAGTCATCATGTACGCAGACGTTGTGACTGATTCGATGAAAGAGGCCATCGAGGAGACGCAGCGCCGTCGTGAGATTCAGATGGCATATAACGAAGAGCATGGCATTGTGCCTAAGACGGTTCGCAAAGCCATTAACGATATCTCGAGTTTTATCGCCGAGGCCGAAAAGACCGTGGGCTCCAAGGGGCGTTCGAAAGGTGATTCGCTGGGTCACGGCGCGTTCTATACACCCGATGAAAACGGCGAGGGCGCCGTGCCGGAGACGGTGGCGCCCGAGCAGACGCTTGCCGAGCAGCTGGAAGGGCTACCGCATGATGAACTCGTGCGGATCGTCGAGACCATGGAGGAGGACATGCGTAACGCTTCCGCCGCCATGGACTTTGAGGAGGCGGCACGTCTGCGCGATGCGGTCGTCCAGATTCGGGCGATGCTCGAGGGTGCATCTGAGGACGAAACGATCGAGCGTTTGCGTTCGCAGGCTCGCAAGGGTTCCACCTTTGCTTCGGGCAGAAAGCGCCAGGGCGCACGATTTAAGAAGTAACGTACAGGCCCCGAGTTCCCTGTGGAGCTCGGGGCCTGTGGCATTCGGGTACGGGAGTTCGTGTGCTAGAGGTCTGCAATCAGGGCTTCGGCGCAACGGATGCCGTCGGTGGCGGCGCTCATGATGCCGCCTGCATATCCAGCTCCCTCGCCGCAAGGGTAAAGACCCGGGGTCGACGCGGCGTGGCACGCTCGGTCGCGGGTGACGGTGACAGGCGAGCTCGAACGCGTCTCCACGCCGGTGAGGACGGCGTCGGGGCGGTCGTAGCCGCGCAGCTTCTTGCCAAGCAGGGGGATTCCCAAACGAAGCGATTCAACGATATGCTGCGGGAGGGCTTCGTCGATTGCCGTCCAGGTCACGCCAAGTGGATAGGTGGGCTTCACTTTTCCAGGTGCCGTGCTGGCACGTCCCGCAAGGAAATCTCCGACGAGCTGTGCCGGTGCGTTCCAGTTGGAGCCGCCCAGGC
>CATYEN010000079.1 GCA_958405565.1 uncultured Collinsella sp.
CGTTGGGCAATTTACAGTAGCGCAATTGACCGATTTTCCATTGACGGTAACACCGCCCGCACCCGTTGCAGCAGCGCGGCCAGGCCGCCAGGCGCGGGCAGGCCGCCGACAGGTCGGTGGAGGCGTCGACGCGCTCGCCGCGCCTTGGCTTCGGCGCCGTCACGAACCTGTGCGACGCCACCTCGGCGCTCACCGTCGAGGGCGACCTGCCCAGCTCCCTCGCGATCTCCCTGCACGAGGCCCTGCGCTCCAGCATCCTCTGGACCGTGTCCCGCTCGTGCCTCGTGAGCCTGCCATAGGCCCTCGGCTCCGCCTTCCCGGCCGCCTTCTTTTTCTTCCCGGACATGCCGTCCTCCGATCTCCCGGGGCCGGCCGGTCCGGCCCTCAGGGTATCGGGTTCCCACATTCAGCCGTACATGTACGGCTGAATGTGGGAAGTGTTCGGATGAAGTTGATAATCAAGGGACCAATGACCGGTCATTTATTTACGTTCCCAATGAACGGTTCTGTTGCGATTAAATGATACTATTTAGAAACAGTTCGTCGTTGTTTGGGATATCGGTCGTTCTATTGCCGATGTCGGTGGGCCTTCACTTAAGGGGTTGGTCGGATGAAGCGGGGGACCTACGTAGCGCTTTTGGCAGTGGCCGTCTGTTTAGCGTGTATCGGCGTCGGTCTGGTTTGGCTTATGCTTCAGCCTTCGGATACGGCAATTGAATGCAGGGACCGTGCGGTTGAGATTGTGACCAAGCCCATCGAGGCCATTACCGGTATGGTCAAGCCCAACGAAGTGACGTTGGATTACGAGGACGAACCGGGTGTACTTGCTGTGAGTAATTACCCGATGCTCGAACTCGGGGATACGCGCTATACCGTCGACGCATCGAAGGTCAAACAGGCGGCCGACCTGCTGAAAGGTGCCCGATTCAAAAGATGGTACGGCTACGCGTCGTATGAGGCCAAAAACCGCTTGATGGTAGGTGGATATAACGGAACGTTGGAACTGTACACGACCGACGGCAAAACGCTTCTTCAGGTTTCCTATGATCCCGGTTATGAAGACAACAAGGGGCCCGGGGTGTACGTGCGGGATGGGGACGTCGTCTACGTGATGGAGGGCGATCAAAAGCCGGTTGATGACTTTATCGACCAGTGCGTGATGGATGCGTATGATCAGACTTGCTTGCCCGACCCGCAGACCGCACGCGACAGTGGGTCTGCCCGTGCATGGCTGTTCGAGGATGAGATGCCCTGGACCGCCGAATCGGGAAGAACAGGCTCGGCAAGAGAGTAGAGATTGCGACCACCACAAAGGTGCCTGTCCCCTTTGTGGTGGTTTTTCATGCCGTGGGAGCACTCAGAAAATCTTATATATAGAGACTTAGATTTGTGTATAAGAACGCGCAAAGCTGGCAACAATACTTCTCGAACAACGTGAAGCCGCCCCGTAGGGCGGCCGCCCCAAGAGAGGTGATTCCATGAGAATCGATAAGCTAGCAATGACGTCGCGCGAGGCGTTGCAGACCGCCATGAGCACGGCTGCCGATGCGCAGGCCGGCGCGGTGGAGCCGATTCACCTGCTGTCCGCCCTGCTCGGTGCCGGTGAGCGCAACATTTCCGTGATTATCGAGCGTATTGGAGCCGATCCGGCACAGCTCGCACGCTCCACGCAGGATGCCATCGACCGCGCGCCCAAGGTTTCGGGCGAGGGCCAGCAGATGGGTCTTTCCAACGAGCTCGTCCGTGTCATCGAGAAGGCCGAGAAAAAGGCCACCAAGATGGGCGACAGCTTTGTGGTGACCGAGCATCTGCTTATGGCGCTTGCCGAGGACAAGGGCGAGGCGGGCCGTGTGCTGCGCGACGCCGGCGTTACCAAGGAACGCATCGAGCAGGTCTACGAGGAGCTGCGCGGCGATGACCGCGTGACGTCTGCCGAGGACAAGACCCAGTTTGAGGCACTGGAGCAGTACGGCCGCAACATCTGCGACCTCGCCCGCGCCGGCAAACTCGACCCGGTCATCGGCCGTACCGACGAGATCCGTCGCACCATCCAGGTCCTGTCCCGCCGCACCAAGAACAACCCCGTGCTCATCGGCGAGCCGGGCGTCGGCAAGACGGCCATCGTCGAGGGCATCGCTCAGCGTATCGTGGCCGGCGATGTGCCGAGCACCCTGCGTGACCGCGATCTCATCGAGCTCGACATGAGCGCGCTGGTCGCCGGCGCCAAGTACCGCGGCGAGTTCGAGGACCGCTTGAAGGCAGTGCTCAAGGAAGTGCAAAAGTCTGAGGGCAAGGTCATCCTGTTCATCGATGAGCTCCACACCATCGTGGGCGCGGGTGCCACCGAGGGTTCCATGGACGCCGGCAACATCCTCAAGCCGGCGCTCGCCCGTGGCGACCTACACGCGATCGGTGCGACCACGCTCGATGAGTACCGCAAGTACATCGAGAAGGACGCGGCGCTTGCCCGTCGTTTCCAGACCGTTTTGGTGAGCGAGCCCACCGTCGAGGACACCATCTCGATTCTGCGTGGCCTCAAGGAAAAGTACGAGATCTTCCACGGCGTGCATATCACCGATGGCGCGCTCGTGGCGGCCGCCGACCTCTCCGATCGCTACATCGCCGACCGCTTCCTGCCCGACAAGGCCATCGACCTGGTCGATGAGGCGGCAAGCCGCCTGCGCATGGAGCTTGACAGCATGCCGGTCGAGATCGACGCCACCACGCGTCAGCTCACCCAGCTGCAAATCGAGGAGCAGGCGCTCATGAAGGAGACCGACGATGCCTCAAAGGAGCGTCTTGAGGCCTTGCGCCAGGAGATTGCCGAGGTCCAGGAAAAGCTCAACGTGCAAAAGGCCGGCTGGCTCAACCAAAAGAACGCCATCGACCACGTGCAGGAGCTCAAGGGGCAGCTCGACGAGGCCAGAAGCGAAGAGGAGCGCGCGACGCGCAACGGCGATCTGGGCCGTGCGTCCGAGCTGCGCTACGCCGTGATCCCGGGTCTGCAACAGCAGATTCAGGAGTCCGAGGCCGCACTCGAGGCGCAGAAGGAGCAGAATGGCGAAGGCCTGAACGAGCAGGTGACCTCCGATGAGATCGCCGAGGTCGTGAGCGCTTGGACCGGCGTGCCCGTCTCCAAGATGATGCAGGGCGAGCTCGACAAGCTGAAGGGCTTGGAGGGCGAGCTGCATAAGCGCGTCATCGGCCAGGACGAGGCGGTCTCCGCTGTCGCCGCGGCCGTGCGTCGCAGCCGTGCGGGCCTCTCCGATCCGGACAAGCCCATCGGCAGCTTCTTCTTCCTGGGCCCCACCGGCGTGGGCAAGACCGAGCTCGCCAAGGCGCTTGCCGAGTGCCTGTTCGATGACGAGCGTGCGCTCGTGCGTATCGACATGTCCGAGTACATGGAGAAGTTCAGCGTCCAACGTCTGATCGGTGCGCCTCCGGGATACGTGGGTTACGACGAGGGCGGCCAGCTTACCGAGGCCGTGCGCCGTCGTCCGTACTCCGTGATTTTGCTCGACGAGATGGAGAAGGCTCATCCGGATGTCTTTAACGTGCTGCTGCAGGTGCTTGATGACGGCCGTCTGACCGATGGCCAGGGTCGCCAGGTGTCCTTCAAGAACACGATCATCATCATGACGTCTAACGTGGGCTCCAAGGCCATCGCCGATCTGTCCGGTAAGGACGAGGAGGAGATGCGCCATCAGGTCGACGCCGTCATGGCTCAGACCTTCCGCCCCGAGTTCCTCAACCGTATCGACGATATCGTGGTGTTCCATCCGCTCGGCATGGCGCAGATCGAGAAGATCGTCGACATCCAGCTTGCCGACGTCCGCGCGCGTCTGGCCAAGGAGCGCATGACGCTTGCCATCACCCCGGCGGCCAAGCAGATGCTCGCCGTGGGTGGCCTGGACCCCGTGTTCGGTGCCCGTCCGCTCAAGCGCCTGGTCCAGCGCGAGGTCGTGGACGCCATCGCCGCCGCCATCATCGACGGTACGGTGCGCGAGGGCGATCAGGTGACGGTCGATGCCGACAAGGACGGCGGCTTTACCGTCGTGTGCGACAACACGCCGTCTGCTACCTACGAGGTCCCCGACGCCGAGTAGATTTATGGGACATGCCTTAAAATCTGCCAGCCGTCTCTAAACGCC
>CATYEN010000080.1 GCA_958405565.1 uncultured Collinsella sp.
CCAGCCATAAAAAGGCCTCCCATTTCTTGTGTCCAAGAAATGGGAGGCAGTTCACGTAGTGCGCAGCGGGGGTTCTTTCATGTCCGAGGACGTCCGCGAAGGTTAGCCCTCAGATCCTGCGGTGGGAGACCTAGGCCTCGTTGTACACCGTCTTGAGCTTCAGCAGGTGAGCGTAGCGGTCCATAGCGGCCTGCTCGTTCTCCTTGAAGAGCTCCTCGGCGCGCTCGGGGAAGGAACGCGTCAGCGAAGCGTAACGGGCCTCGTTCATCAGGAACTCCTGATAACCGCCCGCGGGCTCCTTGGAATCGAGCGAGAACTTCTTACCGGCAGCAGCCTCGGGGTTGAAGCGGAAGAGGTTCCAGTAACCGCACTCGACAGCCTTCTTCATCTCGGCCTGGCAGTTCTGCATGCCGCCCTTCTTGATGGAGTGCATCTCGCAGGGGCTGTAGCCGATGATGAGGGACGGGCCGTCGTAGGCCTCAGCCTCGTGGATGGCCTTGAGGGTCTGAGCCGGGTTGGCGCCCATGGCGACCTGCGCCACGTAGACGTAGCCGTAGCTCATGGCAATCTCGGCCAGGGACTTCTTCTTGGTCACCTTACCGGCAGCGGCGAACTGAGCGACCTGGCCCAGGTTCGAAGCCTTGGAGGCCTGACCGCCGGTGTTGGAGTAAACCTCGGTGTCGAAGACGAAGACGTTGACATTGTGGCCGGAAGCCAGGACGTGGTCCAGGCCACCGAAGCCGATGTCGTAGGCCCAACCGTCGCCGCCGAAGATCCAGAAGGACTTCTTGGTGAGGTAAGCCTTGTCGGCGAGGATCGCCTTGGAAGCGTCGCAGCCGCACTTCTCGAGCTCGGCAACGTAAGCAGCGGCAGCGGTCTTGGAGGCCTCGGCGTCGTTGACGGAGTCGATCCAAGCCTGGCCAGCGGCCTTGAGCTCATCGGACGGGCCATCGGCGGCGATGATGTCCTGGGTAGCGGCGATCAGCTTGTGCTGAACGGCCTCGTAGCCCACAGCCATGCCCAGACCGTGCTCGGCATTGTCCTCGAACAGGGAGTTGTTCCACGCCGGGCCGTGACCGTCCTTGTCCTTGCAGTAAGGAGCGGTGGCAGCGGGGTTGCCCCAAATGGAGGAGCAGCCGGTGGCGTTGGAGATGAACATGCGGTCGCCGGCGACCTGGGTCACCAGACGTGCATAGGCGGTCTCGGCGCAGCCGGCGCAGGAGCCAGAGAACTCCAGGTAGGGCTGCTTAAACTGGCTGCCCTTGACGTTGGCCGCGATGAGCTCCTTCTTCTCGGAGACGTTCTCGACCATGTAGTCCCAAACGGGCTGCTGGTCCATCTCCTGCTCGGTGGGAACCATCTCGAGGGCGCCCTTGGGGCAGACCTTGACGCAGTTGGTGCAGCCCATGCAGTCGAGCGGGGACACGGCCATGGTGAACTTCATGCCCTTGGCCTTGGGGCCCATAGCGTCGAGCGTGCGGGTAGCCTCGGGCGCGGCGGCAGCCTCGTCCTCGGTCATCGCGAACGGACGGATGGTGGCATGCGGGCACACATAGGCGCACTGGTTGCACTGGATGCACTTGGTCTCGTCCCAGTGAGGAACGACCACGGCGACGCCGCGCTTCTCGTATGCGGAGGCGCCCAGCTCAAACTGGCCGTCGGCGCAATCGACAAAGGCGGAAACGGGCAGGCTGTCGCCATCCATGCGATCGATGGGCTCGAGCAGGTTCTTGACCTGCTGGGCGATGGCGGACTTGGTCTCCTCGGAGAGCTCGACGGGAGCGGCATCCTCGGCGGTTGCCCAGTCGGCCGGAACCTCGAACTTACGGAAAGCGGTAGCGCCGGCATCGATGGCCTTGTGGTTGGCGTCGACGATGGCCTGGCCCTTCTTCATGTAGGACTTGGTGGCCGCGTCCTTCATGTACTGCAGGGCGTCCTCGGCGGGCAGGACCTTGGCCAGCGCGAAGAAGGCGGACTGGAGCACCGTGTTGGTGCGCTTGCCCATGCCGACCTTGGCGGCCAGGTCGATAGCGTCGATCAGGTAGACGTTGACGTTGTTGTTCGCGATGTAGCGCTTGGCCACGGCGGGCATGTGCTCGGCGAACTCCTCGTCGCTCCACTGGCAGTTGACCAGGAAGGTGCCGCCCGGCTTGACGTCGCGGACCATCTTGAAGCCCTTAACGATGTAGCTGGGGTTGTGGCAGGCGACGAAGTCGGCCTTGGTCACGTAGTACGGCGAGCGGATCGGGGAATCACCAAAGCGCAGGTGCGAGACGGTAACGCCGCCGGTCTTCTTGGAGTCGTACTGGAAGTAGGCCTGGACGTACTTGTCGGTGTGGTCGCCGATGATCTTGATCGAGTTCTTGTTGGCGCCGACGGTACCGTCGCCACCCAGACCCCAGAACTTGCACTCGATGGTGCCGGGGGCTGCGGTGTTGGGCGCATCCTCGGCCTCGGGCAGGCTCAGGTTGGTCACGTCATCGACAATGCCGATGGTGAACTCGCGCTTGGGCTCGTCGGCCTTGAGCTCCTCGAAGACAGCGAACGCGGACGCGGGAGGCGTGTCCTTGCTGCCCAGGCCGTAACGGCCGCCGACGACCTTGATGCCCGTCTTGCCGGCCTCGTAGAGAGCGGAGACGACGTCCTGGTAGAGCGGCTCGCCGATGGAACCCGGCTCCTTGGTGCGGTCCATGACGGCGATCTTCTGGACGGTCTCGGGGAGAACGTCGACGAAGTGCTTGATGGAGAACGGACGGAACAGACGAACCTTGACCAGGCCGACCTTCTCGCCGTGAGCGTTGAGGTAGTCGATGACTTCCTCGAGCACGTCGCAGAAGGAGCCCATGCACACGACGACGCGGTCGGCATCGGGAGCGCCGTAGTAGTTGAACAGGCCGTAATCGGTGCCGAGTTTCTCGTTGATCTTCTTCATGTAGCCCTCGACGACGGCGGGAAGCTCGTCGTAGACCTTGTTGCAGGCCTCACGGTTCTGGAAGAAGATATCGCCGTTCTCGTGGCTGCCGCGGGTGTGCGGGTGCTCAGGGTTGAGCGCGTGGTCGCGGAAAGCCTGGACGGCGTCCATGTCGCACATCTCGGCCAGATCCTTGTAGTCCCACATGGCGACCTTCTGGATCTCGTGGCTGGTGCGGAAGCCGTCGAAGAAGTTAAGGAACGGGGTCTTGCCCTCGATGGCGGCAAGGTGAGCCACCGGCGAGAGGTCCATGACCTCCTGGACGTTGCCCTCGGCGAGCATGGCGAAGCCGGTCTGGCGGCAGGCCATAACGTCGGAGTGATCACCGAAGATGTTCAGGGCGTGCGAAGCGACGCAACGCGCGGAGACGTGGAAAACGCCCGGGAGCTGCTCGCCCGCGATCTTGTACATGTTCGGGATCATCAGGAGCAGGCCCTGAGAAGCCGTGTAGGTGGTGGTCAGAGCACCGGCGCCCAGCGAACCGTGAACGGTACCGGCTGCACCTGCCTCGGACTCCATCTCGACGACCTTGACCGGGGTGCCGAAGATGTTCTTGCGACCCTGGGCCGCCCACTGGTCGACATGGTCGGCCATCGGGCTGGACGGCGTAATGGGATAGATTCCCGCTACCTCGGTGTACGCATACGAAACATATGCGGCCGCCTCGTTGCCGTCCATAGACTTAAACTTACGCGCCATATACCCCTCTCCTCTCATATAGGTATACAGGCCCCGGCGATCGCCGGGATGTTGGCGTGATGGGATTTTCGTTGTTGCTTCCAATCATCTGGCAGGCAGACTCAGCAGCAGGTACATGGCGTGGAGAGAAGGCATGCCGAGGCGAGGGGCGGCTGCACGCGCTCCACAGGCCCAGCTACCCGTCTTGCACATGACCGAGCGCCGCAAAGGCCGCATGCCGGATGCTCCCGGGCACGCCCCGGCGAAGGGAAGCGCCCGCAACGGAAATCCGCATGCGGGTTTATTGTACCCCGCCGTCAAGTGTAATTTCGACAAATATAGGTGGGCGGTAAAGGTTTACCTTGGGTCCTTGATTATCAACTTCATCCGAACACTTCCCACATTCATCCGTACATGTACGGA
>CATYEN010000081.1 GCA_958405565.1 uncultured Collinsella sp.
TATGTGCGGCGTAGGCCGCTTATTAGCCCGTCCAAGAATTGGGGCGCAGTTCAACTTCGTGCGGCGGGGGTTTCTTGCGTCCTGCGGAGTGTTCTGAAAAGTAACACCAGGGCGGGCCCTGCGGTAACTCGGCAGGGGGAGTGCGATTCCCTGATCGCTCACTTAATCTAATAAGATTTTAGCGAGGCCGGAGCTTAAGCTCCGGCCTCCCCACATAAGGGCTCGGCAAAGCCGAGCCACAAACTTTGTATCAGCCCCAGAATACGTTTGAGAATCGTACTTGGAGTACGTGGTTGTAGGGTCGGAATGGGGTAGCTTCCCAACGCATTCCGCAGGGGGCGGTACATTTTGTAGCGCGAAGCGCGAATCAAAATGTACCGCATGCCCGAGGACGCGTTGGGAAGCTACCCCATTCCGACCCGGACATAAACATCTACCAGCGCATTCACAAATTCGAAAACTTTTTTCAAAAAAGTGCTTGCACATTTCTCGAATCATAGGTTATTATCTTCCTCGTTGAACGCGCGGGTCGAACAAAACGAACCGCAAATCAACAACATAGCATGTCGGAGTGGCGGAATTGGCAGACGCGCTAGCTTGAGGTGCTAGTGACCGCTTTTTGGTCATGCGGGTTCAAGTCCCGCCTCCGACACCATCGCATTTGAGAAGCCTCTTCGGAGGCTTTTTTGTTACCGATAGACGGTGGGGTCCACGATGGAAACGCTTGAACGCAACGAGTGGGCAGACGTTGCCCAACTAGTCGAGATCACGAGCGATGCTGTCATCATCTGCGAGCTCGACGGAACCATTCTGCATGTGAATAATCGCTTACTTGGTTTGATGTGCGAGGAACGCGCCGACGTCATCGGTGGAGATGTTAAAGACGTCCTGTACTCGTCCGCTTTTGAACGTGCGACGGAACATCGTCTGCCATTTGAAACTGATGGCTCCGAGAACGAACTGATGCTCAAGCTGAGTGACGGCTCTTTTATTCCCGTCTTGGTTCGTGCGGGCTCCGTAACGCCTCCACGCATCTTTGGGCGCCGCGCACCACGTGTTCTGGTGGCGCTTCACAGCATCGAAGAGCAGTATTCCCACGATCGTCAGCTCAAGCGTGCGCTGTCGGAGCTCAGGGTGGCGAATAAGCGTCTTTCGGGCACGCTTTCGGTCATTATGAGTACCGTTGGCTCCGATGAGCTCCCCGGCCTGCTCGATACCGTTTTGAATCAGCTCGTCGGAACGCTTGATGCCTCCGGTGCGGCTATCTATTTTTCCGAGAGTGGCGGCTTTAAGCTCCGCGGCGTTTCCAAGGAGCTAGAGGACAGCTATCTGCCCGAGTTCATGCCGTACGGCGCGGGCATTCCGACGTACGTACTTCGCGAGTCGCGCGCTTGCCGTCTGTCGATCCAGCAAGACCTTGAGGGCGATCGAGTCGCTTCGGGCATGTTCATGGACCTGGATAATCGTTCTAAGCACCTGTTGCGCATGCAGGATATGCCTCCGTACCGCAGTGAAATCTGTCTTCCCGTTTTTTACGGTACGCAGATCCTTGGCGTGCTGGAAGTTGGTTGGAAACGCCCCCAGGCACCGCTTGCCTATGACGTTAATGTGCTCGAGGTCATTTGCGATTACCTGTCTATCCAGCTGGTCGGCATGGCATCGAGCCTTCGCTCCCGTCGCACGGCCGAGCTTGGCCGCTCGCTCAATGTCTTGCGGGATGAGTTGTTTACCTTTCTAGACGATTCCGCCGCGGCTACCCAGGCGGTATCGTCCGAGATCTGCAATATGCTCAACTGCCATTTTTGCCCTATTGAGTATGACGCCAGTCTGGATTCCTACGTCATAGATTTTGAAGGCGGCAGTCGCGTTGCTTTGCCGGACGATCCCGAGAAGCTTTTCTTTTCCACGACGGCGCCAGCGGCACGTCTGGGGGCTGGCCCTGATGGCTTTGAGGCATCTGTTTTGGGCGGCACGAGTGCCGAGGACCTTAAACACGTCCGTATAACTCGCGTTGACGAATCGATGCCTATGGGAGGCTGGCTTAGGGCACATGGCCTGCCTTGCCAGGGTCTCTACGTCGACGCCGGCATCGAGGCGGGGCGCCCGCGCTCTGAGGGCGATGGCAAGCACAGTAACGACGCGATCGTTCCTGCTTCTGTTGCGAAGGGCCCGACGACGCGCGCGCTGCTGCTTCGTGATGGTAGCCAAGAGCCGATTGATGACCTTGAATATGACTACTTGGTGCACTTGGCTCATGACTTTGAACTGATCTATGAAGGCGAATCTCAAAAGCGTGAGGAGCGCCATATCGCTCAGACCCTCCAGATTGGCATGAGAAATTCACTGGGGGATGTTCCGGGTATCGCAACCGATTCGGTGTACCTGTCGGCCACGAACTCGGCGTTGGTCGGCGGCGATTTCTATACGCTCATCCGTCTTCCCGACGATTGCGCCGTCATGATTCTGGGCGATGTGTCTGGCAAAGGCATTGAGGCTGCATCGATGTCCGCGCTCGTCAAGACGGCCCTGACGGCATATGCCTGGGAGGGCGCTGGACCGGCCCGCATGGCACGCTCCCTTAACAGCATGCTCATGGGCTTTTCGAGGGTCGAGACGTTCGTGACGGCCTTTATCGCCAAGATTGACCTTAAAGCCGGACGCGCAACGTATTGTTCGGCGGGCCATCCTCCGACCATGGTCATCAGGCCAGAGTCGATGCCGCTGGGTGGCGACGAGGCTCGTGGGGGAGAGGTCGAGCTGCTTGGATGCCAATCGGGGGTAATCGGTGCTTTTGAGAGCATGGTGTACGAGACAGGCGTGTTTACGTTCGCTCCTGGTGACATGCTATTTATGTACACCGACGGAACAATCGAAGCGCGTGACCGCTCGGGTGCTTTCTTTGGCGAGCAGCGCCTTCGTGACCTTCTGCTCTCTGTCTCGGGTGAGGGCGTATCGGGAATCTGCGGTAAGGTCTTGGGCGAGCTCGACCGATTTACCGAATCGGCGCTGGACGATGACATTGCATTGGTGTCCCTTGAGTTTTTACGGGGTCGTTCATAGACGACGCTGGGCGGGCTGAATCCGTACGGTTGGGGAAACGAATGCATCGAGTGGGCTTTTTTGGGGAACCATGGTCGTATGAATGAGTGGAATGACATAGCGGTTTTGACACCACCAGGCGATATCGACATCGCCACGGTGCCTGCGCTGCGTCGGCGGTTGGATGCTTTGATTGGCCGCGGCGTGCGTCGTGTCGTCATCAACTGTCAGGCTGTTAGCTTTATCGATTCGACGGGCTTGGCATTCCTGCTTACGCGCGCTCGTGAGCTCATGAGGCGAGAAGGCCTGCTTTCGCTCGTCAATGCATCAGGTGAAGTTGTTCGCTTTTTGGAGATTGCTCGTCTTGTCGATATTCTTCATGTCGCGGGGCCGGCACGGGAGTCTATTCCCGCCATTCCGGTGGGGGAGCTGCCTCGCTGGAGTAAGAGCGTCGAGGTCCGTCAGGGTATCGAGAATCTTCCATACTACCGACATCGCATCGCCGAACTCCTTGAATCGCTTCCGTTGCGCCGTGACGAGCGCTACGATGTCGCATTGGCGTCGGGGGAGGCGCTGGGTAATGCCTATGACCATGCGGGCGGTATCGGGTGCGTCCTGACGGTTCAGGCCTATGGCGATCGCGTTGTGGTTGAGGTGCTTGATCGAGGTGCCGGCTATTCTATCGATGAAACGAGCGAACCGGTCGCATCAGAGGAGCGCGGCCGTGGTATCAAGCTTATGCGTATGCTCGTCGATAACGTGGAGGTTGCTCGTCGTACGGACGGCGCCGGCACGCGCGTGCAGATGGTGAAGCTGTTTAGCGGAGCGCTGGAATCGTGTGCCTAGCCAATCGCTTTAGCGCGTTTAGCTACTAAGAACATGCGGCAGACAAGGTTTTTTGAAAAAAGTACTTGCGTCTTTTGGACAACTCGCGTAAATTAATAACCCGCAAGCGGACATGGCTCAGTTGGTAGAGCACAACCTTGCCAAGGTTGGGGTCGCGGG
>CATYEN010000082.1 GCA_958405565.1 uncultured Collinsella sp.
ATGCAGCAGGGGCTCTCAATGTTTTTATGTCCTGCTCATATCGTCTCTGCCGGCAGCTGGGGACACTCCTTGTCTCTTCTATGACTAGGTGGGGAAGGCGTGCGACAATGGTGGGCGTTGTGTTGTTCGCACTAAGGAGTTGCCATGTTGTTGTGTCCCGTTTGCCATGAGCCGTTGGTGGACGACGAGCGCGGTGCTGCATGCGCGGGCGGACACCGATTTGACCGTGCGCGCGAGGGCTATCTCTATCTGCTGCGCTCGTCCAAGAGCGGTGACTCCATGGGTGATCCCAAGTCGCAGGCGCGCAGCCGTCGTGACTTTCTGAACCGTGGATACTACGCGCCGTTGCGCGATGCGATGGTCGAGCTGGTGCGCGAGCGGGTGTCTGGACGTGCCGCGTCTACGAACTGCCCCATGACGCTGCTCGATATTTGCTGCGGCGAGGGCTACTACACCAGCGCTATGGGCGCGGTGCCGGGCGTAGATGCTTACGGTTTCGACCTGGGCAAGGAGATGGTGCGCCTTGCCGCCAAGCGCGGCGATGCGACGTACTTCGTGGCCAACATGAAAGATATCCCCGTGGCTGATGGCGCCTTTGATATGGTGACCGAGCTCTTCGCTCCCTTTAACGAGCGTGAGTTTGCCCGCGTGCTGGCGCCAGAGGGTTCGCTCTACACCGTGGTGCCGGGTGCTCGGCATCTGTTTGGCCTCAAAGAGGTGCTCTACGACACGCCATACCTTAACGACGAGAAGCTGCCGAAGACTACCGAGCTCGAGTTGGTCGGAACGCAGCGGGTGACAGCTTCTATCACCCTCCAGACGCAGGCCGACATCGAGGCGGTGTTCCAGATGACGCCGTACTACTACCGCACGCGCCCCGCCGACAAAGAGCGCCTGGCAAACCTGGACACCCTTCAAACCGACATCGACTTCATCATCGCCGAGTACCGCCACAGCTAACAACCCGCCAAAAAGGGACAGGTTTATTTTGGTAGGTTTTATCTGGGCAAACGTAAAGGGCCGACCGCGTTGCTACGCGATCGGCCCTTTTTAGCTGCTTGGCTGCAGGGAGCTGTGGGGGACAGGTGACTACAGGCGGTCCTTGTTCTCGGCTTTGACAGCGTGTGCCTGCTGAATAAAGAACAGGTCGTACACCACGATGACAAAGGCGCCAAAGTTGATGGCGTCGCCGCCGAGCGCGGGAAGCGTGAGCACCGCCTGGGCAAGCGTGGCGACTGCGGCAACAATACCGAGCTTAAACGCGCCGTCCACCTGCGAAGGCTTGTTGGCGCCCTTGATGCCCGCAACACCTGCGGCAAGATCGACAACGCCCTTGATAATCACAACGACAGCAGCGAGTATGGCATTCGATCCGTAGACGGATTCAAATTTGCCGGTCGCGATGCCGGCGATTCCGATGACGAGGCTGGCGATGCCCAAAACAAAATAGATGAGGGCAAGGATTTTGAGTGTCTTGCGCGCGGCGCTCATAGGTAGTCCTTTCGATTCGGGCGCTGCCAGTCTGGCGCGTCCCATATGCTGCACATATCGTGAAGCACATTGTAGTTCAACGTGACGGCGTGTGTGTTAGAAAGCGCTTCTCGCCTGTGCAGGGCAATCTTTCAAAAAGGAAAGCCAGCTGTAAGCCAAATCGATGGCAGCTCATGTGCGGCGCTGCGATGATGAGGCCGTGATATGAAGTGAGTCTAAGGAGGAGCCATGATGTACGGAGCAGAGCAAGTGCGTGAGCCGCAGTCGTTGGGAAGGTGCATGGGTGATTCCGTGATCGCTGCCGTGTGCACGGGATTGATGGCGGTGCTTTGCATTGCGATGCTGTGGGCCATGTCGCATGTGGGACAATAGCGGACAGTTGGGTGCCGACATAAACGGCGCCCACGTATTCGTTTTGCTTGCTAAGGAGTGTCCATGGGCGTCGTCGATCCCTTTTCTGTTGCTCGGGCCGCGGGGCTTGAGCTGACCGGGAAGCCCGAGGGCCTTACGCTTACCGACGGCACGATGGAGTTGCGTGCCGATTTTGGCCGCATACTGCCACGACTCAAGCAGGGCCGTCTGCAACAAGAGCTGCTGGTGAAGGCTGCGCGCGCAAAAGGCATCGAGCGCCCATGGGCGATTGATGCCACGGCAGGCTTTGGCGAGGATTCGCTGCTGTTGGCGGCCGCGGGCTTTACCGTCGATCTGTATGAACAGGATTGCGTAATCGCGGCGCTCCTCAAGGATGCCTTGGATCGCGCGGCAGATGATCCGGCGCTTGCGACTGCCGTGTCGCGCATGCGCTTGCATGCGGGCGAGGACAGCATCGCCGGCCTTCGCCATGTAGCTGAGCTGATTGGGCAGGGCGAGCTCGCGGCTCCCGACGTGGTGTATCTGGATCCCATGTTTCCCGAGCGCACCAAGAGCGCGGCGGTCAAAAAGAAGTTCCAACTCTTGCACCATCTGGAGCAGCCGTGCGCCGATGAGGAGACGCTGGTCGAAGCTGCGCTTGCGGCGCGCCCGCGCAAGGTCGTTATCAAGCGGCCGGTGAAGGGGCCACTGCTTGCCGGCGTTAAGCCGAGCTATCAACTTGCGGGCAAGGCCGTTCGTTACGATGTTTTGGTGCCGCCGCGCCTGTAGCTTACGTGCGATGGCTGGCGCTTCGCCAGCGTCGTGCCGATGCGGAGTCTATTTCCAAGGGTGCGACGTCAGGTGCCACCCACCGCAGTATTCGCATTTGTAGCAGGCCAAACCACGCCGCCCGCGGTTTTCGCAGTCGGCCATAACGGCCTCGGCCTCGGCGCGTGTGTCGTAACGGTTTTTGCGTTCGCACGACTTGTAGCGCCAGGCTTCATCGCGCTCGGCGTCCAGGGCGTCGCGGCGCTCGTCTTCGCGTGCAAACAGGTCGCTCATATCGCCGCCCGTGGCAGCGCCCAAAAACTCGCTTTTGGCTTTTGACCAGGCGGCTCGCTTTTTGCTCCCCATCTGCTTCGCGCCCCTCTCCAAACGTTGGTATCATTGCTCAATCAAAGTGATACCAATAAACGTGAGGTCGCCGCGTGATGATCAGAAAAACCCTCGATACCGACATTCCCGCCATCATGGCTATCTATGACGCGGCCCGCGCCTTTATGCGCGCGCATGGCAACGCCACGCAGTGGCCCGAGGGTACGCCTTCTGCCGAGCAGCTGGCTGCCGATATCGCCGCTGGTGGCAGCTATGTGTGCGAAGTCGACGGCCGCGTGGTGGCGACGTTTGCCTTTTTGCCGGGCTCAGACGAGTGCTATGACGTCATTGAGGACGGGCAATGGCGTAGCGACACTCCGTACGCCGTGCTGCACCGTGTGGCGTCCGACGGCACCGTGCACGGTATCGCGGCTTCGATGTTTGCCTTTGCCAAGGAGCGCGCCGACCACCTGCGCATCGACACGCACAAGAACAACTTGCCCATGCAGGGCGCCATCGCCAAGGCCGGGTTTAAGCGCGCCGGTGTCGTATATGTGTCGGACGGCACGCCGCGTATTGCGTTCGACTGGCTGCGCGAGGCATAAGCGCCCAGGCGCATGCCAACGCTCCATCTAAATGAAAATGGCCCCGGGTGGGGCCATTTTTGGTAAAACGCGTCGTTGTGGGGCTCGCGATGTTACTGCCCCAGATGAGTCCGGGCAGACAAAAAGGGGAGGTGCCGGCTTTCGCAAGGCGCGAACCTACGAAAATCGCTGCGCGGCAACGCGGGGCGATGAGCTCGGTCGGGGGATAGGGCCCGCTTCGCCCGCCGGCCCGTAAATTGTATCATCCAGTGTGGAACGAGGACGCCCGTTGCCGCGTGCGATGGGCTTGTAATAAGAGGAGCCTTGATTATCAACTTCATCCGAACACTTCCCACATTCAGCCGTACATGTAC
>CATYEN010000083.1 GCA_958405565.1 uncultured Collinsella sp.
AGTTGGCCGTCTTTTTTTGTTAACAGTACATGGGGTCGAACCCGTAAGGGCGCGGAGCTGAGCTATCTGCACCGTTATTCCCTTAGGGAAAACACGGCTAAAGCCCCGTAAGCGTGTTCTCCTTGGGGGAATCATGCTTACGGAGCTCGATGCATGTTGAGAAATTGTGATCAAACTCTAAGAGAGAATCGAATTAGTCCGCTCGATAGTGCGATCCGAGACTTTCGGTTCGCTTGCGCATGGCTTTGACCATTTCCTGCGCTAGTTGAATCTGCGATTGCAGGCGGGCGAGGGCTGCGATTTCGCTGTCATTGGCGTGTGGCTTGCTCAGCGCCGTTGCCTCGTCTTGCAGGCTTTCAAGCTGTTGCAGAGCCTTGGATAGACCTGCTTCGGTCCTGTTGATCATGCAATAGGTACTCATCGTGTGCTTAAGGCTGCGTATCAGGCGTTCGGCATCTGTTGTGGCAATGCCGTACTGGGGGAGGGCGATATCGGCCTTCGGGGCCACCTCAGGTGCATTCTGTGCTGCCTGGGCTGCCGATGCGCCTGCGATGCGACCGAATACGATGCCATTGGCACTCGACAAGCCGCCGATGCGGTCGGCGCCGTGCATGCCGCCTGTTGCCTCACCGCAGGCGTAGAGGCCCTCAACGCCCGTGTACGCGGTCTTGTCGATTTTGATACCGCCGTTGGCGGCGTGGGCATACATCGCCACGCGCATCTCGTCGGTCGGCGCGATGCCGTGCTCGTCTTGTAGCCAGGTGGCAAAGGTCTGCACAAACTCGGGGATGTCCTCGCGGGGGAAGTCGTAGTGGAGCGCCAAGCCTTCGGCACCTGCCTGATCGATGACGAGGTCGATGGCGCGGGAGGCCAAGCGCGAGGTGAAAGGACCATATCCGGAGCGTTGCTCGAGCAGATCGTCGAGCTTATCGTCGGCGATATCGACCGGCTGGTCGAACTTGACGTAGCGCCAGGTTTTCTCGTTGAAGACTAGGTTGCGCTTGGGCTCGATGAAGCCGGGCATCATCTGCATGAACTCTATATTAGTAAGGGACACACCGTGCGCCACCGCGATAGCCTGTGATGAGCTGAGCACGTCGGTGGAAGTGAGGCTGCGCTCGAACAGGCCGCCTGTGCCACCGGCTGCGATGATCGTGGCCTTAGGGGCCATAGGCACGAGACGCGCGTTTGTCCGGTCGTAGAGCGTGGCACCGACAATCTTTCCGTCCGTGTCCTCAACAAGGTCGATAAGCTCATGGCGGGGGAGCAGGCGAATGCCGAGTGACTCGATCCGGGTCGCCAGAGCGTCCTCAAGGGGCTTGCGGGTGAGGCCGCGCCACATGCGCGTCTTGTGGTCAAAGCAGGGGATAAATTGCTTTTGCTGAGCGCTCTCAGCGCTTTGCGGACGCTGGAGCTCAACGCCCAGGTCTTGCTCAAGCCATTCAATTGCCTGGGGAATGCTGTGGACAAACGTCTGGACAAGCTCGGGGTCGGCGACGCCGCCACCAACGGTCTGAATGGTGTCGATGAGGTCTTGTTCGTCGTCTTCGTTAACGGGTCCGATAAGCCCCAGGCCCCAGGTTCCGGGGAAGAAGCTCGATCCACTCATAATCTTGCCGGCGCTTGCCACAGTGACGGTTGCACCCGTGCGCGCCGCTTCGATGGCGGCGCAAAGGCCCGCAATGCCAGATCCAATTACCAGTACATCAGTCGATTCCATCGGATTCCTTTCTCGTCCGGCGCATTGTCGCATGGGTGATCGGCAAAGGTATCGCAAAGATTGAATAAATCGGTAAAGGGCGAATATGGCAGGTGGGCGTTAGGGCTGCTTGGCGGCTCCTTCTCATCACATCTCGTATTTCGCCCCAACTGATATATTGGCATTAGCTACCCTGCGACAGCGCAAACAAAAAGAGCCGCTACCCCGAAAGGTAGCGGCTCCAAAGCTCAACTATATGAGCATCGCGCGGGCGCGATTAGGCCTTGAGGGCCTCCTCGACGGCGACAGCGCAGGCGACGGTGGCACCGACCATGGGGTTGTTGCCCATGCCGATGAGACCCATCATGTCAACGTGCGCAGGCACGGAGGAAGAACCTGCGAACTGGGCGTCGGAGTGCATACGGCCCATGGTGTCGGTCATGCCGTAAGAGGCAGGGCCGGCGCCCATGTTGTCCGGGTGCAGGGTACGGCCAGTGCCGCCACCAGAAGCGACGGAGAAGTACTTCTTGCCAGCCTCGATGCGCTCCTTCTTGTAGGTGCCAGCGACGGGGTGCTGGAAGCGCGTGGGGTTGGTGGAGTTACCGGTGATCGAGATGTCGACGTTCTCGTGCCACATGATGGCAACGCCCTCGCGGACGTCGTCGGAGCCGTAGCAGTTAACGGCAGCGCGGGGACCATCGGAGTAGGGGATGGTCTCGACGACCTTGAGCTCGCCCGTGTAGTAGTCGAACTGGGTCTTCACATAGGTGAAGCCGTTGATGCGGGCGATGATCTGGGCGGCGTCCTTGCCCAGACCGTTCAGGATAACGCGCAGCGGCTTCTTGCGAGCCTTGTTGGCGTTCAGAGCCAGGCCGATAGCACCCTCAGCGGCAGCGAAGGACTCGTGGCCGGCCAGGAAGGCGAAGCACTCGGTGTCGTCGGAGAGCAGCATAGCGCCCAGGTTGCCGTGGCCCAGACCGACCTTGCGGTCCTCGGCGACGGAGCCGGGAACGGTGAAGGCCTGGATGCCCTCGCCGATGATGGCGGCAGCCTCAGAAGCGGTCTTGGCGCCACGCTTGACAGCGAGAGCGCAACCGAGGGTGTAGGCCCACTCGGCGTTCTGGAAGGCGATGGACTGGGTGTTGTTGACGATCTCACGCGGGTTGAAGCCCTTGTCGGTGCAGATCTGCAGAGCTTCCTCGAGGGAGGCGATGCCGTTGTCGGCGAGGCACTTGTTGATCTTGTCAGCGCGGCGCTCGTAACCTTCGAACGTAACAGTCATAGTTATTTCCCTCCCTTTCTACTCGTGAACCGGGAACACGCTGGCGACGGAGTGAGTCTCCTCGTCGGTGCGCGGGTCGATGTACTTGGCAGCGTTCTCCCACTGACCATAGTGGCCCATAGCGCCAGCGATGGCCTCCTCGGGGGTCTTGCCGGCCTTGACGGCGTCGGTGAACTTGCCGAGGTTCAGGAACTCGAACGCGATGATCTCGTTCTTGTCGTTGAGAGCCATGCGGGTGACGTAGCCCTGAGCGAGCTCGAGGTAACGAGCGCCCTTGGCCTTGGTGCCGAACATGGTGCCGACCTGAGAGCGAAGGCCCTTGCCGAGGTCGTCGAGGGAAGCGCCCACAGGCAGACCGCCCTCGGAGAACGCGGTCTGGCTGCGGCCGTAAACGATCTGCAGGAAGATCTCGCGCATAGCAACGTTGATGGCGTCGCAGACGAGGTCGGTGTTGAGGGCCTCGAGGATGGTCTTGC
>CATYEN010000084.1 GCA_958405565.1 uncultured Collinsella sp.
CCGCAGCAGGGCATACGGCGGCGCAGGACTCGGGCTAGCGCTTGTTTGGGAGATTGCAGCGCTGCACGGCGGCACGGTTGAGGTCGAAGCAAGTTCCGAGAACGGGGCCACCATGCTCACGACCCTTCCAAAACGGACCGCAGCGTAAACCAGCCATTAAAAGGAAAGGGTCACGTGCACGTTTGAACTGCCTCCCATTTCTTGAACACGAGAAATGGGAGGTTTTTGGACTGGTCAAGGTTTCTTGGACGGAAAAATAAGCTTCTTCAGGCAACATCTCGCTCTAGGTCGCACGGGGCGTTATAGCCGATCGATGAGCGCATCCTCTGCCTGCTGTAGTAGAGCTCGATGTATTTGAACGCGTCCTGCTTCGCCTCCCCCTCGTCTTGTGGCCTTCCGCATAGGGTGATGCCGAGACGTAAGAGGACCAGATGCCCCGCATCATATCGGATCTTCTGACCTCGCCGAGCACGGCCTCGTAGTCGCCCATCGTGCCGAGTGAACCGCGCCTGGAGGCGGTGGCGACAACGGCTTCGTGCAGGGAATCCCGATTTATTTCGCCCGCCTTCAAACGGAGCAAAGTGTGGATGTCGTAGTAGTCGCGTCCACGCGTGTTGGCGATTCCCCGGGAAACGACCGTCTCGAGCTTTTCGGCCAACACGGTTTCGAGCGGGTACTAGAGCACCCTGACCGAGCCCTTCTCGAACATGAGCGGGTAGCGGTACTCGATGCGCCCAGGCACTATCTCGTCTCCGGTCGTGATGTCGATCTTCACGGGAGCGTCTATCTTGCCGTACCTCACGCGCAGGTGCTCGCGCCAGTTCGCGTACTCGTCGCCCTCGCGGATGGGCTCGATCCGCTCGAAGGAGTATTCCATGCCGTCGGCGACGTCCACGGCGCAGATGGCGGCGACGGCCTCGCTCACCGTGTCTTCGTCCATATCCATGCCTATCACCGTCGTGTCCATGTCCATGGTGGTCCTCTGGGCGACGCCCGTCATCGAGGAGATGAGGAGGCCGCCCTTCAGAACGAACGCCTCGGCGTAGCCGCTCTTTCCGAGCCGCATCAAAAGATGCTCGAACAGGTACATTTGCAGGAGCTCCTGGGGCTTCAGGTTGCTTTTCTTGGCCAAGGCCTTGATTTTGCCCTTGAGGCTTGCATCACTTCTCATCATGTGAGCACCTCCAAATACATCCTGAACTCTTTCTCGACGCCGAGCGCGTTGCACATCCGTGCGAGCTTAGGCAGGTCGGCGCCTTTCCTTTTGAAATAACCCGCGACCGCGTCGCGGACGAGCTGGGGGTCCGCTCCTTCGGAAACTCTCTGCGAAATGAGGTCGGCTATGGCCCGTTCGGCGCAATAGGCTTTCACAGTACCCCCTCCTGGGGACTTTGCCTTAACGATGCCGAGCTCGTAGAGCTCGGGAGAGAGACGGTGGATTTTCGTATCGGGATATTCTTGGGTAAGGCCACGCGGGTTGTAGCCGTGTGGGACGGTGACATCGATTGCGGCGGGAACCCTGTCGGAAAGGCCGGCGAGGTACAGCGCGCTTCCGTGTGATAGCACGCATTTGCTCCACCTGTAGGATATCGCTGCGAACTCGTCATCGAAGACTTCGGGCAGACAGTACACGCCCCGGGTAAGCTTGTCTATAGCGCCCGATTCAAGGGCGTAGGAAATCGAGCCCGGCAGAAAGCCCGCTTTCGCGATTTGCGCCGCGCTCGCGATGCCGCCCGAGTCTTCTACGAATTCGGCTATCTCCTCACTTCTGCTCATAACCCTCCTTTTGATTATTGGACACGAATTGTAGCTTAAATGTGTCTAATAATCAAAAGGAAGATCATGGCCATCAGGCGAAGACGCCTGGAAAGACGCTATTCCTGTAAAAACAAATTTAGGCCCGGTGACTTGAATCAGCGGTCGTCCCGGGCCATCGAAACGTATCGTACGCGCCCTTGTTGGATTTGGCAATCTCGTGCTAAGCACCGCAACGCTATAGGATTAGCTGGTCAAGCAGAAAGCCGTAGCGCCCGATGCTCTCGTTTTTGGTGAATTCGATAAGGGTCGCAGCAGATAAATCGACATCGTCCGGGATCTCGTTTTCGACAATTATGACCTGGCAGTTTCCGCATTGGTCGAGCATGTACGAAAGCATCGAGCTCTTCATCCCTTCGGCAACGCCTTCCTGCTTGCTTTCTTTCAGGGAGAGAATCGGCGAGTCTCATGTCGACCGAACAAAGCAGTTACGACAGCAACATGAAAAAGTTCGGTTGGGCCGATTACGCCAAGCCGGCGAGCATCGACATTTACCCGAAGGATTTCGAAAGCAAGCAAAGCGTGATCGATATCCTTGACAACTACAACGAAGCGATGAACGCCGCCGGCGAGGAAGACAAGGTCGTAAGCTACACCGATATTGTGGGCGCGCTCATGAGCAGCGTAACCACCATCGTTAATATGATCAGCTATGTGCTGATGGCGTTCGTGGCGATTTCGCTCGTGGTGAGTTCAATCATGATTGGCATCATCACCTATATCAGTGTGCTTGAACGCAAGAAAGAAATTGGCGTTTTGCGCTCCATTGGCGCAAGCAAAGGCGATATCAGCCGCGTGTTCAACGCCGAAACCATCATCGTCGGTTTCGCAGCCGGCGTTATTGGCATCGGACTTACGGCTTTGGCCTGCATTCCCGCCAACACGATTGTCTATTCATTGTTCGATGTGGAAAACATCGCGATTCTGCCATGGCAAGCCGCGATTGCCTTGATTGGCATAAGCGTACTGCTCACATTCTTGGCAGGCCTCATTCCTTCAAGCGCAGCGGCGAAAAAAGACCCGGTCGAAGCTCTGAGAAGCGAATAAGGAAGCGACGGGGACTTCCCCAACAACCGCTAAAAGCAAGAAGCTCGTAACTACCACAGCTGCGAGCTTCCTAGCGACTATTTGAAAGAGAAGGTGCGATAACCCTGCTTCGTGCGCTTTAAGACGACCCTCGATCCCCTTGTTGCTGCAGAAGGGGATGAGGGTCGTCTGTTAAATGATCGCTAGGCAAGACCCAGATCCTTGCAAGCTGCGTTCGCAGCAACATATCCCGTCGTGCAAGCAGCACCCTGCCCCGATCCTCCATGCAGCCCATAGGGATAGTCGTTAAACTGCATGGAACCGTTATCGATGCCGCACACAAACAAGCCCTTGATGGGGAGATCGTCGTGTCCGATCGCCCGCGCCTCATAATCTCCTCGCACGCCGCCACAGGTGCTATAGGCGCAAG
>CATYEN010000085.1 GCA_958405565.1 uncultured Collinsella sp.
CCGTACATGTACGGCTGAATGTGGGAAGTGTTCGGATGAAGTTGATAATCAAGGGCATGCATCGATAACTTATATATCAACGCAATAAACCCGAGCGCGAGGGCGTTTGGGTTTATTATTGAAACGTATGTAACCTGGCGGCGCCACACCGCCTGTTAGTAGGGAGACACATGAACGTTCTGGTCGTCAACGCAGGATCTTCGACCCTTAAGTATCAGGTCATCGATACCAAGTCCCACAAGGTGTCCGCAAAGGGCTCCTGCGAGCGCGTCTGCTTTACCGGCGGTACCTTCACCCACGCTGCCAACGGTTCCAAGAAGGTGACCGAGAACATCGAGTTCCCCGACCACAAGGTTGCCATCGAGGTCGTCCTGAAGGACCTCGAGGCCAACGGCGTCAAGATCGAGGGTATCGGCCACCGTATCGTTCAGGGCGGTTGGTACTTTGGCGATTCCTCCCTCGTCGACGAGGACGTCCTCGCCAAGATCCGCGAGGTCGCTCCGCTCGCTCCGCTGCACAACAACCCCGAGGCCAACGTTATCGAGTACTGCCTCGAGCAGTATCCCGACCTGCCCAACGTCACGGTCTACGACACTGCTTTCCACTTCAATATGCCCGAGGTCGCCAAGACCTACGCCCTGCCCAAGGACGTCTGCGACAAGCTGCACATCCGTAAGTATGGCGCCCACGGCACCAGCTACCGCTACATCTCCAAGAAGGTTGCCGAGATGACCAACGGCGAGGCTCGCAAGGTCGTCGTGTGCCACATCGGTTCCGGCGCTTCCCTGTGCGCCATCGAGGACGGCAAGTGCATGGACACCACCATGGGCCTGACGCCGCTCGACGGTGTCATGATGGGCACCCGCTGCGGCTCTATCGACCCTGCCACCGTGTGCTATCTGCAGCGCGAAGGCGGCTACACCTTCGACGAGGTCGACGAGATGATGAACAAGAAGTCCGGCCTCATGGCCGTGACCGGTGGCAAGACCAACGACTGCCGCAACGTCGAGGAACTCGCCGCTGCCGGCGACCCCGAGGCCCAGCTCGCCTTCGATATGTTCGTCTACAAGATTGCCGCCAAGGCCGCCGAGATGGCCACTTCCATGTGCGGCATGGACACCCTGGTCTTTACCGCCGGCATCGGCGAGCACGCTCCGGCCGTTCGCGCCGGTGTGGCCGACCGTCTGGCCTTTATGGGCGTTAAGATGGACCATGCCCGTAACGCCCTGCGTGGCGACGGCGCTTGGTGCCTGTCTGCCAAGGATTCCAAGGTCAAGATCTTCGTCATCCCCACGGATGAGGAGTTCATGATCGCTTCCGACGTCGAGCGCATCGTCAGCAGTAAGTAATTGATGCAAGAGGAGGGGACTGGATGGCCTTGTGCCGTTCAGCCCCCTTTTACGCTCTTTGGGCGAAGAGTTTAATAGTTATTTATTGGATTCTGATAACTTCTTATTAAGGGTACGGCCGCCTTATAGGTTTGCCGACCGTACTGTAATCACGAAGGAGTCTCATGAACGTACTTGTTGTCAACGCCGGCAGCTCGAGCCTTAAATATCAGCTTTTGGATACCGATACCCGCGAGGTTTTCGCCAAGGGCAACTGCGAGCGTATCGGCTCGGAGATGGGCATCTTTGGCCACTCCGAGAACGGTGGTGCCAAGCAGACCGAGGAGATTCCTTTTCCCGATCATCGCTGCGCCATTGCGCGCGTGCTCGAGGAGCTCGAGAAGACCGACTTTACGATCGATGGCATCGGCCACCGTATCGTTCAGGGTGGCTGGCACTTCGATGATTCCGCGGTCGTCGACGATGAGGTCATGGCTAAGATCCTTGAGGTGGCCCCGCTCGCCCCGCTGCACAATTACGGTGAGGCCGCAGCAATTGAGTATTGCCGCGAGAAATATCCGGAGCTGCCCAACGTGGCCGTCTTCGATACGTCGTTCCACATGACCATGCCCGAGGTCGCCTACACCTACGCGCTGCCCAAGGACGTGTGCGATAAGTATCACGTGCGCAAGTACGGCGCCCACGGCACGAGCCACCGCTACGAGTGGATGATGGCCAAGGAGATTTTGGGCACGCGCTGCCACCGTCTGCTTTCGTGTCATCTGGGCAACGGCGCTTCGCTCGCCGCCATTGAGGACGGTGTATGCCGCGATACCACGATGGGCCTCACGCCGCTCGACGGCCTGATGATGGGCACCCGTTGTGGTTCCATTGACCCGGCTACCGTGTGCTACCTGCAGCGCGAGGGCGGCTACAGCTACCAGGAAGTCGATGACATGATGAACAAGCAGTCTGGTCTGCTTGCCATCTCGGGCATCTCCAACGACGCCCGTGACATCCGTACGCGCGCCTCCGAGGGCGACGAGCGCTGCCTGCTCGCCTTCGATATGTTCGCCTACAAGGCCATGCAGCAGGCCGGCTCCATGATCGCTTCCATGGCGGGCGTGGACACCATCACCTTTACCGCCGGCATCGGCGAGAACGACTGGTCGATCCGCAAGGCCTTCTGCGACTGCTTTGAGTGGCTGGGCGTGCGCATCGACAACAACAAGAACCGCGAGGCCGTGGGTAACGGCCCGCAGGTCATCAGCGCCGCCGGCTCTTCCGTCACGGTCATGGTCATCCCCACCGACGAGGAATACATGATCGCCCACGACGTCGAGCGTCTGACCAAGAACAACTAACGCATTCGTCTGTAATTGACAAAAAGGCCTCCAGAGCAACAGCCCGGAGGCCTTTTTACTAGCAGGCGGAAATTCCAGTTCCAAAGTGATCATCGCCGGCAACGCCTGCGCTCCCAGCAACGTCACCCATTCGTTCAGATCCTCAGCCCCAGCTCGTAGCCAAGCCGCCGCCCACTCCAGATTCCCTGACTGCTGCGTGACGGCAGGGACCCTGCAGGGCAAAGCTCTGAAAACGTTCCGCAGGACGCAAAGAGGCTCCGCCGCGCGAAGCGCGCAGCGGAGCCTCTTTGCATGTCCGAGGACGTTTTCAGAGCCTTGATTATCAACTTCATCCGAACACTTCCCACATTCAGCCGTACATGTACGGC
>CATYEN010000086.1 GCA_958405565.1 uncultured Collinsella sp.
CCTATGACGTTCTGATTCGTAGTCAGACCCTCTATCCAGCTGAGGTAACGCCGCAACTCGTTGATTATTATGCACATAGACCGAATAATGGTCAAGCATTTTTTCGAAAAAAGTTATCAAATCGGATTTTTACTCATTTGAGGCAATTTGGGGCGACTTGGATCGGTCGGCATTCAAAGCCTGTCACTCAACTGCATCGCCATATAAAAAAACCTCCGTTGCCGGAGGCTTTTAAAATCAATTGGTGCGGCGTATAGGATTCGAACCTATGACGTTCTGATTCGTAGTCAGACCCTCTATCCAGCTGAGGTAACGCCGCAACGCACGGATTATTATGCACGTGACCCCTCGATGGGTCAAGCGACAATTTGGAAAAATTTTTACGAAGCACCGATTAAGCCGCTCGCGCCTCGACCGAGGTTCGAATCCATGCGGTGTCGCCATAAAAGAAAAGCCCCCGTTGCCGGAGGCTTTCAATTTCAATTGGTGCGGCGTATAGGATTCGAACCTATGACGTTCTGATTCGTAGTCAGACCCTCTATCCAGCTGAGGTAACGCCGCAGCGCAAGACATATAAAACCACTTTAGTTCATTAGAGTCAAGCACAATCTCAAACTTTTTTCTCGAGACTGTAATTTGTCATGCTGCACCGCGAGCACCAACACTTCTCGTGCGATCGATTGGCTTTTCAATCACATCGAACCCGGCGCCAAGCTCCCCCAAGAGTGACCGCACCCGTTGGGCACAGTCATAGTCGGCAAACGAGATGCTCAGCATGCGAGCAACCTGGTTAGAAGTTCCAACCCCATAGAAGTGCTCAAGTGCCGCAAGTCCCTCGCGTGGCACAAACGTCTCGACCACATGCGGCGACTCCTCATAGCACCATTGCGTCAACGGCCCCTCACTCGTCTGCCGAACCACCAAGCCACCCATACCCGATGGCTCGCACGTTACCAGCAGGTACTCACCGTCTTCATCGCTCTCGAACAATACCACCCGCTCGTCAAACAGCTCCATCGCATCCCCTTTCTCTCGCTCTTATCTAACAAAAGCATAGCAGGTAGATAGCTGTATACAGAACGTTTGTTCGTGTATTTTCTATTGAGCTGTCCGCACGACATGGTATGGGTCTGCGCACAAAATAGGGCGCCCCAGACAGGAGCGCCCCATCAAATCGCTTATGTAGCTAGCCTACGCGACCGGCTCGATCTTCTCGAGGCCGCCCATGTAGGGACGCAGAACCTCGGGGATCGTAATGGTGCCGTCGGCGTTCTGGTAGTTCTCCAGAATGGCGGCCATGGTGCGGCCAGCCGGCAGACCGGAGCCGTTGAGGGTATGCAGGTAGCGCGAACCCTTGAAGTTCTCGGGGTCGCGATACTTGATGTTGGCGCGGCGAGCCTGGAAGTCGCCGCAGTTGGAGCAGGAGCTGATCTCCTTGTAGGCGTTGTAGCTCGGCAGCCAAACCTCGATGTCATAGGTCTGACGGGCAGAGAAGCCCAGGTCGCCGGTGCACAGGCTAATGACGCGATACGGAAGGCCCAGCTGCTGCAGCAGGTACTCGGCCTCGGCGGTCATGCTCTCGAGCTCCTCGTCGGACTCCTCCGGCTTGGCGAACTTGACCATCTCGACCTTGTCGAACTCGTGCTGGCGAATGATGCCGCGGGTGTCGCGACCAGCAGAGCCGGCCTCCTCGCGGAAGCAGGGGGTGAAGGCAGTGTAGCGACGCGGCAGAGTGTCGGCGTCCAGAACCTCGCCGGCGTGCAGGTTGGTGAGCACGACCTCGGCGGTGGGGATCAGGAAGTTGTCGCCCGAGACGTGATAGGCATCGTCCTCGAACTTGGGGAGCTGACCCGTGCCGAACATGGTCTGACGCTTGACGACGATGGGCGGCCACCACTCCTTAAAGCCACGGCTGGTGTGCGTGTCCAGGAAGAAGTTGATGAGGGCGCGCTCCAGACGGGCGCCGGCGCCGCCGAGAACGGTGAAGCGGCTGCCGGAGAGCTTGTTGCCGCGCTCGAAATCGAGGATGTCGAGGTCGGTGCCCAGGTCCCAGTGCGGCTTAAAGTCGAAATCGAACTCGCGCGGGGTGCCCCAGCGGCGACGCTCGATGTTCTCGTCCTCGTCCTTGCCAAGCGGGGTGGCATCGCACGGGATGTTGGGCAGGTGAGCCATAAAGTCGTACTGCTCCTGCTCGAGGGCGGTGCGGCGCTCGGCCAGACCGTCGATCTTCTCGTTGACGGCGCGCACGGCCTCCTTGGCGGCCTCGGCCTCGTCCTTCTTGCCCTCCTTCATCAGGGCACCGATCTTCTTGGACTCGGCGTTACGCGTGGCCTGGAGCTCCTCGACCTCGGTGATGACGGCACGGCGCTCGTCGTCGAGCTCAAAGAACTTCTCGCGGTCCCAAGACGTCTGGCGATTGGCCATGGCGGCGTCGATGGCATCGGGGTTCTCGCGAACAAACTTGATATCAAGCATTAGATCCTCCGGCGATATACATTCCATTTAGGTTGCAACCTTGTACATGTATGGGCAAGTATATACTTATGAGCGTTTACGACCCAACTCAACTACGCAAGAAGGCACCCAATGGACGCAGTTTTTTCCTTTTTGTTTGGCACCCGCACCGGTTTTGCCATCCTTTTCGCCGGCGGTATCCTGCTGTTTGCGATTCTTGCCTTTGTGATGGAGAAGCGCACCCATAAGATGTACGTCGACCGCGGACCCAAATCCGAGGACGAAGAAGACAGCTTCTGGGACTAACCGGGACTGTGGACGATTTCTTGGACCGCTACGCGGCCCTTCCCAGCGCGGCGCGGAACTCGGCC
>CATYEN010000087.1 GCA_958405565.1 uncultured Collinsella sp.
ATCGTTCCCCTCTAAGCAATCTGTCTATATTGCTATCGCTTTATTCCCACTCAATGGCCTTGGTCCTACCGTGCCGTCATTCCAGTTGCGCCCAGTTTTCGGCATCGACACGGAACGCGTGCCGCCGAATGACGCGATGTCGCGTTTCGTCGGCTTCGGGGACAAAAGTTGGGACAACCTCAAAAACTTTTTTCAAACTCAGGGCTTTGAGTTTTTGTTTTTGTCCCAAAGTGCGCGGCGGGTCGCCTTTGGAGGCTCGATGGCGCCGAAAACGCCCGTTTTGAAACTCAACCGCCCTTTTGCCTGCAAGCCGCCAGCTGCAATCGCAAGTGAATTAACGCGGGCGGCTTACGCGCCGTTCGCAAAACCGCAGGTCGCATGTCTTCGCCATCGGTAGGCAAAGTGAGTAGTCTCAGGTGGCTTGCCCATGAGTTGACGAACGAGCCTTGAGATTCCGCTGACGTCCGGAAACGCTTCGAGCTCCCTTGAATTTTCAAGCAGTACATGATATAAGGTAATTGGTTTTTCCGTTAGGAAGGCTTCCAAGTGCCGGGGACGTTTTCCCCGGCTTTTTTCTTATCCAGGAGAACAATGCGAGAACTCAGCATCTTCGTCGACGAGTCGGGAAGTGACGGCCTCTCCGACCGCCACTACCTCCTTACCGTCGCCATGCACGACCAGTCCGAGAGCATCGCGGATTCGATCGCGGCATATGAGGACGCCCTTCGCGCCAAGGGGCTCCCGGACATACCCTTCCATGCGTCGCCGCTCATGAACGGCAAGGACCAGTACTCCGGACTCGACCTGAGAACGCGCAAGATGCTGCTCGGCTCGTTCCGAGTCTTCTTCCGCCACATGCCCGTGAAGTACCATACCTTCGCATACGCGACCAAACAGTTCGCCTCGCTCGACAAGCTCGCGGGGACGATGCGGAGGGACCTCGTGAACTTCCTGTTCGACAACCTCGCGGAGCTGCAATCCTACGATATGGTCAAGGTCTACTATGACAACGGCCAGCACTCCATCGCCGAGTCCCTCCATCGCGCGGTCGAGTACGCGCTGTCGAAGGACGCCGTCGTCTACCGATCGGCGCAGCCCTCCGAGTACCGGCTTTCGCAGGCGGCAGACTACGTCTGCACCATGGAGCTCACAGCGATTAAGTACGCGGAGCATGCGGCCACCGCGACGGACGAGAAGTTCTTTGGCAAATGGTCCGATTTCAAGAAGGGCATACTGAAGGAGACGCGAAAGAAGCTCGTCTAGAGAGGCGATCGGCCCTTGGCGGAGCGTTTACCGACAATGGAGTCTGTCGCGCGCGGAGGGTTGATAAATGTCACTTAGCTGCAAAATAGGCTCCAGTTGGAAACCCTCGGGTTTGCGGGGCGGAATAGCGAAAGCGATTCTGCCCTGTTTTAGCTCGAGGAGATAACCGCCGAAGATGCCGCAGCGATCGTCGGAAGCGCGAAAAGGAAATGGCCCCAAAGGAAGAAACCCAAGAACCTGAGAAGCGTCCCCAATGGGAGCGCTTCTTCGGAGACGCCTAGTTCGCCCCGCCGTCAGATACCCCGGGCAAACCCAGCTACGGCCTCTTCGGCACGTGCGGCAGCTTGGCCCCGCAGGAAGAGCAGAACGCTGCGTCACCAGTCGCCTTGGCGCCGCAGTAGGGGCAGAAAGCCGCGCGCACTATGCGGTCCGTCGGCGTCCAAGTCTTAATCCCCTTGGCGATCAGGCCCGCCACGCGTTCGGCTATGCCCGAGTCGTCGTTAGAGCTCGCTACGGTGTAGTCGCTCGTAAGCTGGCCCTCGTAGTCGAAGTCGATCACGAACTTCCACGAACTGATGCCGCTGAGCGAGGCGACGGTCCCGTAAACCTTGTGCCCGTCCACGGAAAGGACCTCGAGCCTTTTGACGGATCGACCCACAGCCTCGATGATCACCTCGAACCCCTCCTGGGTCACATCGTCCCTGAAACACTCGCTCGCGCGGTCCCACTCGGCTCTTGCCTTGACCTTCTCGAGCTCGATCTTCCGCTTATCCTGCCTATCGCATGCGAACAGCACGATGCCGAGAAAAGCGAGAGCGGGAAATAGGGCCATCAGCATGTTGGCCAGAGCTTCCATTCAGGGTCCCCCTAAACAAGCCCGGCGCCGTGGACAAGAAGAAACAGCGCGATGTGCAGGATGATGAAGGCAGGCAGCCCCGCCGCGAAATACCACTTGGAGGTCTTATGGTGGGCGACGCGCATCCCAGGTCGCCGCCTGCTACGGCGAACAGGGTCAAGATCCTGCCGTCCATGAGGCCGGTATCCTCGTCCTGGTTATAACGGGCTATCGCGTAGTCGATCGAGAAGAGAATGAACGTGAGGGCGTTAATGCCCGCAAGGTAGATAATTCCCCTTTGGCGCCTGTTTCGCGAAGTGAATCGTAGGCAGTGGCTTTATCGTCTTGCGTTTCCGCAGGTCATATGCGATTCGCAAGAGCAATGAGTGAAAGAATCGTCGCAGGTGGCTTTGTTTACGAACACGAACGAGACCTTGGTCTGTAACTTGCGAAGTCGCCGTTTTTGCTCGTTACCCGTTTGCCATCGGCTTCGCCGTCTTTAAGAAGCTCAGATTTCTCGATATTCATTGCAGCGATAAAATAAACGATAATTTATATT
>CATYEN010000088.1 GCA_958405565.1 uncultured Collinsella sp.
CTCCCGGCCCAACTCATGCCAGCGCCACGCGCTAGTAGTTCACCACCTGCTCCTCAAAGTACGCCTTCGGGTGGTTGCACACCGGGCACACCTCAGGCGCCTCGGCACCCACATGCAGGTGCCCGCAGTTCAGGCACTTCCACACCTTTACGCCCTCACGCTCAAACACCTCGCCCGACTCGATGCGCTCGACGAGTTTGTTGTAGCGCTCCTCGTGGGCCTTCTCGACGGCGGCGACACCACGGAACTTTGCGGCAATCTCGGCAAAGCCCTCTTCCTCGGCGGTCTTGGCGAACTCGTCGTACATCGTGGTCCACTCGTAGTTCTCACCCGCGGCGGCATCGCGCAGATTGTCCAGGGTGTCGGGGACGGCACCATCGTGCAGATACTTAAACCACAGTTTGGCGTGCTCGGACTCGTTGCCAGCCGTCTCGGCAAAGATGTTCGAGATCTGAACGTAGCCGTCCTTCTTTGCCTTGGAGGCATAGTAGCGATACTTGGTGTGTGCCTGGGACTCACCGGCAAAAGCGGTCTCGAGGTTCTTCTTGGTTTGGGAATTCTCAAAATCCATAGGTGTACTTCCCTTCAACGCATGCCGCCCGTAGGCTTCGAGCGGCCTCGTCTTTAGGATGCCCTCATGCCGGAAATCTAAACCTTACAATCCTGTTCTTCAGATTTGCACAGGCTAGATGCTCAGCCAGCGATCGCCCTCGGCTCGGCAAAAGCCCTCACGCTCCAGGTCGGCCAGAATGCCCGCGACAAGCTCGCGCTCGACCGGTCCACGCCCAGCCGCCGCTTCCATCTCGTTAACGCCCACCACGGCATCAGCAAGCGTAATCCCCGCCGGCTGGCCATCGCGCGCTGCCAGCAACATACGCACGATATGCGCGCGCTTTTGGCGACGCGAGCCCTCAAACTTTGATTGACGGCTATAGCCCGCCGAGCGCCTGGACGGATTGGGCAACGTCTTTTTTAGATATGCGCCGTAATCCAGCAACGCGTAATACCACGCGCGCGGCGTATCGGCATCATCGAGCGGCACGGCAAAGGGAGCGATCTCGTCGGTCGCCGCACCGGGGGCCGCCGGACAGGCCGCCTGAATCAGCGGCACCAGCTCGCGATCGGGAACAGCCGGTACATCGGGAAAGAAGTGATGCAGAAAGACCGTGCGCACGTTGGTCTCCAGATACACGCCCGGAAGGTCAAACGCAAACGACCGGATACCCTGCGCCGTTGCCGGGCCAATACCAGGCAGAGCGACCAAGTCACGCGTCTCGTGCGGAAACTCCCCGCCCCAATCCTCTACGACCCGTTGAGCGGCCTTGTGGAGCGCCAGAGCGCGTCGGTTGTAGCCCATCCCCTGCCAAGCGTCCAAAACATCGGAAGGCGCGGCCTGGGCAAGCGCCTGCACGGTCGGAAAGCGATCGAGCCACGCCGGCATGCGCGTCTCCACGCGCGGCACCTGTGTTTGCTGCAGCATGACCTCGGAAAGCCAAATGATGTACGGATCGCGCGTGCGGCGCCACGGAAGGTCGCGATAACGCAGGACCCCTTCCGAACGAATCATCGAACGAAAGGGGTCCTGAATCATATCTATGCTCCTTATGCGGCGCTATTCCTCCCGGCAAGCACATGCACAGGCGGCGTACTCGGGAAACGCGTCGCGGTCGGCGAACTTGGAATCGACGGCCGGGAACTGGCGGTGAGCGACGATGTCGCCGAGCGAAACGGAATCGAGGTAGTCGCGCATCAACGCTTGAGCTCCGGCCCACAGGGGATGATAGCAGCACGTGCCCATGCGTGCACAGTCGCCATCGGGTGCGGTGCAATCATTCATAACCATAGGGCCCTGAACGGCCTCGACGACCTGACGAATGGTAACGTCGTCCGGACTGACCTTGAGACGCATGCCACCGTGGACGCCACGCAGGCTCTCCACAATACCGGCCTGGACCAAACCGTGCTGAATCGAGCGGGCAAACGAATACGGGACATTGACCTCTTCGGCAGCGGTGCGAACAGAAAGCAAACGCTCCGGATCCTCGGCAAGCATCGCCAACATACGAAGGGCGTAATCAGTCTTCCTCGATATGTCCATTTTTCCCCTTTCAAGGAATACGAACAGCTCGAACGAGCTCCGGGGCCGAGCTTGTGTCGAGACGCTAAATGACCGCAGGACATCCAAATGGTAAATCGGATATCCACTGAATGCCGCGCTTGGAGCGAAATGCATCAGATGCGGCCTACAGTGCAATTTAGTATAACCTAACCCCCTGTCTCGTTGAACAGGTGTTGCGCAACAAAGCTGTTGTTCAGACAAATATACTTATTAGATTTTACTTGCGTTCCCGAAGGCGCGGGGATTCTGGGCGAAGATGCGCCAGGGCGATCGTTCTATCGAAACAAAGTGCATCAAACGCAAAAAGCCACGTCCGAAGACGTGGCTTTAATTGCGTTGGCGGGAAGTACGGGGCTCGAACCCGCGACCTCCGACGTGACAGGCCGGCGCTCTAACCAAACTGAGCTAACTCCCCAGGCAGGCGTTCGCGTTTGTTTCCGCTCGCGTGCGCTGCGGGGATTAGTATACACAGAAGTCTGTCC
>CATYEN010000089.1 GCA_958405565.1 uncultured Collinsella sp.
TTCGCCCGCACCATTAAATGAAAGAGCTCCCAGCAATGGGAGCTTTTTTGTTATGCGCGGTCGCCTCGGACGGGTATCCTAGTGCCAATGTATGCCCAATAGAGGAGAAGCCATGCTGTTTTCCGGTATCATCGCCGCCCTTACCAGTCTTTTGATCCCTATCATCATCCTGTTGCTGCTGCTTCCCAACGCCTGCTATGTCGTCGAGCAGCAACATGCCGTGATTATCGAGCGCTTGGGCAAGTTCAACCGCATCGTCAACGCGGGTTTTCACCTGAAGGTGCCCGTAATCGACCGCAAGGCCGCCACGGTGAGCCTGCGCACCATGAAAAACGGTTTTGGCATTGACGTTAAGACCCAGGACAACGTGACCATCGGCCTCGAGGTCTCCGCTCAGTATCACGTGAGCTACGACATGGGTGCCGGCCCGGCGGATTCGGGCATCTACAAGAGCTACTACATGCTGCAGGAGCCCGTCGACCAGATGCGCGACTTCATCACCGATGCCCTGCGCTCCTCGATTCCCGTTTACACGCTCGACGAGGTCTTTGCCAAGAAGGACGACATTGCCAAGGACGTCAACGCCACCGTTTCCGAGCAGATGGCCGCCTACGGCTTCACCCTCGTGTCGACGCTCATCACCAAAATCGCGCTGCCGACCGAGGTCGAGAACTCCATGAACGACATCAACGCCGCCCAGCGCAAGCGCGCCGCGGCACAGGAGCTTGCCGAGGCAGACCGCATCAAGCGCGTCACCGAGGCGACCGCCGAGGCCGAGGCTATGGAAAAGGCCGGCGAGGGCATCGCCAATCAGCGCAAGGCCATCGCGCTGGGCATCAAGGACTCGCTCGAGATTATTCAGGAGACGGGTGTCGGCAACGATGAGGCCAACCAGCTGTTCATGTTTACGCAGTGGACCGAGATGATGACGGAGTTCGCCCGTACGGGTAAAAACTCGACGGTCGTGCTGCCGAGCGACTTCTCGCAGTCAGCCTCGATGTTCGAGCAGATGCTGGCCGCAGGCAAGGTCCAGAACGAGTCGAAGGAGTAGACACGCGTGAAGTACACCGTGGTTTGCGTCGGCAAGCTCAAGGAGCGCTTTTGGAAGGATGCCTGCGCCGAGTACACCAAACGCCTGGGCGCCTATGCCAAGGTGGATATGCGCGAGGTGGCCGATATCGATCCGGCTAAGGCGGGTGGTGTTGACGCTGCGCGCGATAAGGAAGGGGCGGCAATTCTTGCCGCCTTGCCGCCGAGGGCACACGTGATTCTGCTTGCCATCGAGGGCAAGGAGCGTTCGAGCGAGGAGCTCTCGGCGCGCCTCGACGATCTTATGCTGCGTGGAAATAGTGATATCGCCTTTGTGATCGGTGGCTCGGACGGCGTGAGCGATGCCGTTCGCGCCCGCGCCGACGAAATGCTCAGCTTTGGACGCATTACCTTGCCACACAACCTGGCGCGCGTGGTGCTGTTGGAGCAGATCTACCGCGCCTGCAAGATCAGCCGCGGCGAGCCGTATCACAAATAGGTCGGCAATACGAAACAATGGCATGGGACAATAGCTTCCGTTTTAAGGAACGTGTCTGAGAGGACTCTGTGATATGAAGATCGGATTTGTCGGTTTTGGCAATATGGCGAGCGCTATGGCCGATGGCTGGATTGCCGCCGGTGTGTTTGCGGGCGACATGTGCGCCTGCGCGGGCCGCTACGACGCCCTCGTTGAGCGTTGCGAGGCGCGCGGCATGTCCGCCTGCCATGATGCGGCAGAGGTTGTCGCCGCATCTGATATCGTGGTCGCTGCGGTCAAGCCGTACATGATCGAGAAGGTCTTCGCGCCGCTGAAGGACGCGCTTGCCGACAAGGTCGTCCTTTCGGTCGCCTGGACCTGGGATAGCGCCAAGTGGGAGCAGGTTCTGCCGGGCGTCGCTCACATCTCGACGGTGCCCAACACGCCGGTTTCGGTGGACGAGGGCGTTATCGCCTGCGAGAAGGCGTCCACGCTTAGCGGCGAGCAGCACGACACGGTGCTCGGCCTGCTCGGAAAGCTCGGCACGGTGGTCGAGCTCGATACGAGTCTGCTTTTTGTGGGCGGCACCGTGGGCGGTTGCGCCCCGGCATTTGTCGCCATGGCGATCGAGGCCCTGGGCGATGCGGCCGTCAAGCACGGTATTCCGCGTGCCGATGCCTATCGCATCGTGAGCCAGATGGTGCTGGGCACGGCAAAGCTGCAGCTGGCAACCGGTCAGCATCCCGCCGCAATGAAGGACGCCGTGTGCTCGCCTGGTGGCGCCACCATCAAGGGCGTCGTCGCGCTCGAGGACGCCGGCATGCGCAGCGCCCTGGTCAAGGCCATCGACGCCACCCTCCAGTAAAACCGACCAAAAAGGACAGGTTTATTTTGGCAGGTTTTTCCTGCGGTTTTGTCGTTCTAGCA
The DNA here is from genome assembly GCA_958405565.1 of uncultured Collinsella sp. Classification (GTDB taxonomy): domain Bacteria; phylum Actinomycetota; class Coriobacteriia; order Coriobacteriales; family Coriobacteriaceae; genus Collinsella. Next base: position 2,435 of record CATYEN010000089.1, read on the forward strand.
AAAAGCGCCCCGCAGCCGGCTCAAATCCGGCTGCGGGGCGCTGACGTTTGCCCAGTTAAAACCGACCAAAATAAACCTGTCCCTTTTTGGCAGGTGGGACTGCGGACAAAAAGTTGGACCATCAGGTCCGGTTTGGAGTCCGCATGACA